>JBDTND010000034.1:0-15641 GCA_039933915.1 Gemmatimonadales bacterium
TTGCTGCTTTCCTTCGGCATCCGCATGGAGAAGCCCAGCTTCCTCGACAATCCGCCTGAGAATCCGTCAGTCCTGTCGGTCTATGGACGCAGCACTGCCGCGGTTCCAAGCCGGCGCACGTACTCCCCGCGTATGTCGTTCAACTGGGATATGACGGGCGATCAAACCAATCAGCTCCGCGGCGGCCTTGGTTATTTCACCGGCACGCCTCCGTTCGTGTACCTGTCGAACGCGTTCGGAAATTCAGGGCTCAGCGGCTACGCGTCATTGACCTGCAGCGGCACCGCCACGAACCAGGGCACCAATGCTACCTCGACGATTCCGCCGGCGTTCAACGCGGCGAACATCGCCAATCCTCCGACCTCGTGTGCGCAGTTCACACCCGCGACCGGTCCGGTCCGGCCGGGAGCAACGACGGCGGCGAGCTCGAACATCGCCACCATCGACCCGAAATTCCGCTTCCCCCAGTATCAGAAGATCACGCTGGGCTACGACCACCGGTTCGTAAACGGCCTCGTTGGCTCGCTCGAAGGACTGTACACGAAGGCGTTGTCGAATCCGTTCTATACCAACATTGCGCTCGCCGGCCCCCAGGGCAGAGACCGCAACGGCCGCGTTCTTTACGGCACTCTCACCGGAACCGGCGGAACGGCGACTTTCAAAGGCAACCGGCAACAGGTCATCGATGTAACCGATGTCCATGGAGACTACACCTACGCGCTTACGGGAACGTTGCAGAAGACATTCTTCGACAACTTCCAGGGATCTCTCGCGTACAGCTACAGCCAGACGAGAGATATCGCGGCGACCACGAGCAGCACGCAGGGGTCGAACTACCGCTATCAGCGTGACATCAGTGGGTATCTCGAGGATCGTAGCCTCACCCGCGGCAAGGAAGATATGCCGCACCGCATAATCGCGACGGGCACGTGGCGCCTCAAGACGCTGACGGACTTCTCCTTCGTCTACGTCGGAAACTCGGGTGCTCCGTTCGACTATGTATACGGCGTCGGAAGCGGCTCAGGGTCTGGTGACGCCAACGCTGATGGCCAGTCGCAGAACGATCTCGTCTACGTACCGAAGGATGCGCACGATCCAAGTGAGATCCTGTTCAACGGATTCAACGCCACGCCGGGTTCGCCGGCGCAACTCGAGGCGGCGGCACAGGCCGACGCGTTCGATAGATACGTCGATCGCGTTCAATGCCTCAAAAAGAATCGCGGCAAGCTCCTAAGCCGTAACGCGTGCCGGAACCCGTGGCAGAACGACATCGATGTCAGCGTCGGCCAGTCGCTGAAAGCGTTCGGACAGCAGAACCTCCAGCTCCGGCTCGACGTGATCAACTTCGGCAACCTGCTCAACAAGCGGTGGGGCTGGCAGAATTTCTCCGATCAGAACAACACGTGCGGACCCATCTGCAGCGCGACGACCTTGCTCACGCAGACGGGCAACTTCACGACTCTCCGCACGCAGCAGACCATTCAGGGCATTTACACCTTCAACAAGACGATGAAGCCGTGGAATGCAGACAACGCCGCGTCCAACTACCGTATGCAGCTCTCGATGCGGTATAGCTTCTAGCCCGACCCGTGGCTGCTTTGCGCAGCCATCGCCAGATCCAAACGAAAAAGAATGCCGGCGGAAATCTCCGCCGGCATTCTAGTTTGATACCGGAGTCCGCAAGACGATGAAACCCTTCTTCTCCGTCCTCTTCGCTTCGGCGACGATCTCCGCGCCGGCTTCAGCCCAGGAGGCGAATGATTCGGCCTCCAAAAAGTCTTCCCGAGCCGAGCTTCCTCCGGTAACCGTCACCGCGACCCGCCACTCCACATCGATTTTCCGCGTCCCGCTCGCGCTCACGATCATCGGCAAGCAACGACTGGAGAACACGCGCGGTTATTCGATTGCCGACGCGCTCGACGCAGTCCCAGGCGTCCTCGCGATGTCCCGCTACGGAACGAGCGATGTGCGCCTCGTCATTCGTGGATTCGGCGCTCGCGGAGCGGGCGATCGCTCCAACGCTGGAACCTCCCGCGGCGTTCGCGTCCTCCTCGACGGAATTCCGGAAACAGAGCCCGACGGCCGAACGTCATTCGATCTCATCGACTTTGCAGCCGCCGAACGGGTGGAGGTCGTTCGGTCCAACGCGTCTTCCCTATGGGGCAACGCCGCTGGTGGAGTGGTGGACATAACTACCGCCCTCGACTTCGAGAACAACTTTCTCCGCGCGACCCACATGGGCGGCAGCTTCGATTTGAGGCGGACCGTGCTGCAGGCCGGCACGCACCTGGGAGCCTCCTCGCTCAGCGCCACATTCACCAACACCTCCCAGGAAGGCTGGCGGGCACACTCCGATGCGCGTCGCGCGCTGCTGAACTTGGCGCTCGCATCACGACTCGGAGCGGGAACCAGCGCCGAGTTGTTCCTGAGTGCGGCGAACGATCTCTTCCACATTCCCGGCCCGTTGACGCTCGCGGAAGTGAACGCGGATCCAAATCAGGCCAACGCCACGTATGCAGCGCGAGACGAGCGGCGGCACAATCGCGTTGGACGTCTGGGCGCAACACTGTCCCATCAGTTGGCATCTTCGAGCGCGGTATCCGGGATGGTCTTCGTCAATCCCAAACATCTCCAGCGCTCCGAGCGCGGAACGTTCCGTGATTTCACGCGGCAGCACCTTGGCGGAAACCTCGTCTTTCGCAACTCGACGAGCTTCTCGCAACGCCTCGACGGAACCACCGTCATCGGGACAGACGGCGCTTTCCAGGGAGGCGCCATCCTCTTCTACGGCCTGACGCCGCAGGGAACACGTGACACCGCACTGAGAGACAACAAGTCTGAGAACGCTACCAACCGCGGCATCTTCGCGCAGCACGAGATCCTCATCGACGACCGCCTCTCACTGCTCCTCGGCGCGCGTTACGACGACATCAGTTACAGCTACAGGAACTTCATCACGCCGCAGATCGACGCCTCGAGATCCTTCCATCGCGTGACGCCCAAAGCAGGAGTGTCCTGGCTCCTGTCACCGCAGCACAGCATCTACGCGAACGCTGGCGGAGGAATCGAGGCACCCGCCGGGAACGAGACCGATCCCGCGAGCACATACGGCCAGGATACAGTCACCGCGCTGAATCCGCTGCTCGACGCGATTCGCTCCACGACGTACGAGCTGGGAACCAAGCATGTCGTGGGGCTAGGCCGCGCCTTCCTATCCTACGATGCGGCAGGATACTGGACGGAAGTACGGAACGAGATCATCCCCTACCGTGGCGGGCGCTTCTACTTCACCGCTGGAAAAGTCCGTAGGCAAGGGCTCGAGCTAGGTGCGACCGTAAGCGCGCCAACAGGATTTCAGCTTCGCACCAGCGCGACGTTCGCCCGCAACAGGTACATCAACTACGTCGTCGACTCGGTGCACTACGGATTGCCCGGTGCCTTTGCGAGCTATGCTGGGAACAGGGTCGCTGGACTCCCCGACGCGTACTACGCGGTGATCGCTTCACAGGAGCTGTGGGGCCTTCGCCCGCTTTCACTCAAAGCGTCTCTTCACGGAGTCGGAAAATATTTCGCCGACGATCCGAACACCGTCAGAGTTCCCGCTCACACTACCTTCGGCGTGGGAGCTTTCCTCGCGCGTCCGATATCGCTCGGCGGGGTCGAACTGCACGGTTTCGTCGAGGTCGACAACGTATTCGACCGCAAATACATCGGCTCGGCCTTCACCAATCCTGACGTCGTAGCAGGAGTTCCCGTCGCCTTTGAGCCGGGCGCGCCGAGGACGGTGATTGTGTCGCTGTCGCTCAGCCGCGGGAGATGACCAGCCGGCTCGGGTTCGCTCGTCCCCCCGGCTGACGCGCGGGGCCGTTAGAAGATCTTGACGTTGATGTAGCGCTTCGGATTCTTCTTGATGTCCGTCAACAGCGAGTCCATCCGCTGCAAGAGTGCGCGAACGTCGTTGTAGGCGCCCGGATCGTTTATCAGCATCGCCGCGCTGCCGGGCCCGCTGTCGACCTTGGCGAGAATCCCATCGAGCTTGCTCGATGTTGCCTTGAGGTCGGCGGTCATCGCCGTCAGGTTCGCGCTGGCGGTTTGGAAATTCCTGAGGGTGGAATCAACCTTGGCCGGATCGATCGCCCCCGTCGCCCGCCTTAGCGACGTCATCGTCGCGCTCAGCTGCCGTGACTGCTCGGCCGCAATCGATGCAAATTCAGTTACCAGCTTGTTCGTGGCTGTGATGGTGTTGCGAAGGTCGCGAATTCCGCCCGAGGCGACGAACTCTGTCTGCAGCGCCGTCGTTATCGAATTCACCGATCGCATCACTGAGTCCGCCTTGCTCGTCAGCTCTGAAATCCCCGGAGTCGAAGGACCGATTGGAATCGTGTCACCGGACTTGAACGAGCGCGGATCGGGCTTGGTCGGGGTGAGCGCGACGGCCTGATCACCGAAGATGCCGTTCGGAACTACCGCGGCAGTGCTCGTTACAGGGACCTGGTAACTCTTCTGGATTCTCAGCGTTGTAACGAGAGTGCCATCCTGATGGAGCTCGACTTCGTCGAGGTAGCCGACGGTCACCCCGACGAGCCACACAGGCTGTCCCTGCTTGAGGCCGGCTCCCCAGGGGAATTTCGCGTACAGCGGATAGCCCTTGGACAGTCCCCCGCGCGCCAGCCACAGCGAGCCGAGCACGGTCACGACTATCGCTACCGTCACGATTAGACCAACGAGTACTTCGTCTCTTCTCTTCATGCCTGGAGGTAAGGTGCCAGGAGAAGCGCCGTGAGCGCGTCCAGCACGAGAATGGCAACCGACGTCACGACAACAGCCTGAGCGGTGCTGCGGCCGACGCCTTCGGCGCCGACGTTTGCGGTATAGCCCTCGTACGAAGGAAAGAAGGCAATCGCCGCCCCGAATATAGTTGCCTTGATGACGCTATACACTATCTGGAACGGCGTGAACGAAAGGCGCAGCCCTTCGGCGAAGGCCGTCGAAGTTACGTCAGTCGCCGTCATGGCGGTGATCATCGCGGTTCCGATGCCGACGGCGTCGGCGAGAATCGTGAGCACCGGGACCATCACGAGCGCCGCGATGAGGCGCGGCACGACCAGATACGCTATCGGGTCGTAGGCCAGCGTTTCCAGCGCATCGATCTGTTCGGTCACCCGCATCGTCCCGATCTCGGCCGTGATGCGCGCACCAACGCGTCCGGTCAGCACGAGACCCGTGAGAAGTGGGCCGAGTTCCAGAATGATCGACTGCCGGGAGATCAGCCCGACGACCGAAAGCTGCACTCCTCCAAACAGCTGATACCGCGTCTGAACCGCGGTGACGGCGCCGATGAATGCCGCGACGATGGCGGCCAGCGGCAATGAATCGACGCCGATATTCCGCATTTGCTTGATCGTTTCCGGCCCGTAAGTCGCCGGATCCCTGAACGCGCGTATGATGTCGCCCAGGAAATAGCTCCACTTCCCAACCTTGCGAAATGGCTTGAGCGGATCCCGGATCAAGTTCTGACGCGCGCGAAGAGGATTATTCCCACTACGCCGAATATGATGCTCGGCAGCCACGCTGCCAGGTCCGCTGGAATCATCCCCTTGCCGCCGATGCCCTTCGTGAGCTGGATCAGCATCAGGAATATCACTGTGGTCGCCAAGCTGAGACCCACCCCGTACGCCGCGCCGCCGCGTTGCGTGCTGGTGGCGAGTGGAGCGCCAAAGAGAAGGATGACGACGCACGTGACCGGGATCGCGATCTTGAGCATCCTCTCTACTCTCAGCTCATTCACCTCGGCGCCCGACCGCTCCATCGAAGCGATGAAGCGCCCAAGCTCGCGGAATCCCATGTCGGCGGGCGCCTTCTGTGCCAGCGTCAGCTGCTTCGGCAGCTCTGTAAGGTGCCGGCCCGTGAGCGAGTCGAACGCGATCGTCATGTTGTGCGATGAGTCGGGGATGATGTGCATCGCCCCCGCGCCAAGAACCCACCCTCGTTTCGGCCAGAACTTGGCCGTGCTCGAGGAGATGATATAAGACGGATAGTTGGGCCCGTTGCCCTTGCGCTCGACCACCATTCCATCGATCGACGCATCGAGAAGGTGCAGCGCCCCGATCTTGTATACGCGCCCGCGGTCCGCGGCATACGCGAAGTTGTAACGGTCGTTGCTCTGGGTTATCCGATTCACCTGCAGGATATCCATCCGCTTCTTGTTGGCCATTGGCGCGATTTCGCCGAGCACGAGACCGAGTACCGTCGCGATGATCGCTCCCACAAATATGGGGGCGATGAACCGGTAGAAGCTTATCCCCGAAGCCTTCGCCGCGGTGATCTCCGAATGCCGCGTCAGCGCGCCAATGGCGAACACCGTCGCAAACAGTACCGCCGCCGGCAGCACCATGAACATGGAGTCGGGGAGCCAGTACACGTAACTGAGCGCAATACGACCGACGGTCAGGTGCTGACTGAGGTATTTGTCCAGGTTGTCGGTGAGATCGATGATGTTGACGAGGATCGGGAATCCGATCGCCGTCGTCACGAAGATCTTCCAGAACTCGAGGAATACATAGCGGTCGAGCGCCCGCACCATTCGCGTCAAGTGACTGCTCTATCGCGCTGGATTCTTCGATTCCTCCACCCGAGCTTCGTCCGGATGGTGCCCTTGATGGTTCCGATCATCTCCTTCATGTCGCCGCCCCGCGCGGTGCTGCCCTCCTGGCCCATCCTGGCCAGCATCCAGAGCGCGATCAGCGCGAAGATGACGTTGGCCATCCACATCGACACAACAGCCGGCATCAGGCCCCGCTTGGCAATAGATTCGCCGGCGATCAGGCAGACGTAGTAAAGCGCGAACACGAACAGGCTGACGCCGATCGTGAGCCCGACGCCTCCGCGTGGAAATCTCAGCGCGATCGGAGCGCCGAGGAGGACGAACACGAAGCAGGCGACGGCCAGCGCAAACTTCTTGTGGATCTCTACGCCGTAGGAATTCATGAGCTGCGAAGTATCCTGAAGCCTGATGCGAAGACTCTCGAGCTGGGCGACCTCCGCCGAATACACGGGAGCTTCGGGAGCGGTCTTCGAGGGCCACGGCGAAGCTGGAGTCGAGGATGCGCTTTGAGTGAGTCCGGTACTCGGCGCGATCGGCGCCGGCTTCATCGTCACTCTCGGCGTCGTCGACGCCGTTTGCGGCTGCGGCGCCCTCCGGCTGCTCGGCGCGCCCTGTTGTACCGGTGCTCTCGCCGGAGTGGAGACGCCCTGCGCCTGGGCAGCTTTCGGCGCGAACAACGCCAGCGCCTTACAGTAGGCTCTTCCGAGCCCGATGTCCCATGGCGCGCTAGTCTCCACGGTGCGAAGCTCTTTGCTCAACATCACCTTCTGTTTTTTGAGCTCCGCCAGCTTCTGCTGGAACAGCTTGCGGACGTCCTCGTGCTCGCGCTGCGCTTTGTCCTGCGCTGCCTGCATCTCGCACACAGTCATCTCGCGGTCGCTCTTGTACGCATCGGCCGTCGTCTTCTGGAACTGGTTTCCGACACCGCGGACGCGGATGATGTCCACGTTGAAATAAAGCCGCTGCAGCTCGTTGGCATTCGCGGTAGGAACATCCTGAGAGTTGCCGTTGTAAAGAATGAGCTCGAGGTCCGTCAGCCCCTTGCTCATCTTCATGTTGCCGCTGTCGGCGTAGATGGTCCGGCGGCGCGTCGGATCCGCCATGTCGTAGATGGTGACCTCGCGCATCATGTTCGATGCTTCGTCGAGATGTCCGGCGCGAAGATAGAACTTGCCGGGGCTTACTTCGTTGATCACCTGCTCGCGCAGCCCGAACGTCGGTTTCTTCTGGGCGATGTCGCGCTGCAGCACTGCCAGCCTGTGATTGGATCTCGGGAGGATCTGATCGTTGAAGCCGATCATCACCACCGTCACCCCGAGTGCCGCGAAAAGGACCGGCCTCAGCACACTGACGAGGCTCACGCCGCTGGCCTTGAGCGCGGTGATCTCGTTTTCAGCGGCAAGCCGGCTGAACGCGTACAGCGTGGCGACGAGCACGGCCATCGGCAGCGTGAGCGCCACGGTGAGTGGCACGGACAAGCCGAAGAATTCGGCGATCACCATCGTAGGGAGTCCCTTGCCCACCAGCTCCCCGAAATGCTTTCCGATGTACTGCAGCAGCAGGATCGAAGTGAGGGCTGTCAGGGCAAAGGTCAGCGGCCCCACATGTTCCTTAAGTACGTAGCGGTGCAGTATCTTCACAGAGTGAAATATACCGTGCGCTCGGGGGTAAGCGACACGCAGACAACGAGTTCCACGCGTTCAATCCGGCGTTGTGCGCACGGCGCGATGCTGGTTTTTTGCGTGGTGGCGGTGCTTTGTGCGGCGGCGAGTCCAGCGCGTGCGCAGGATCCGCGCGACACGACTCGCAAGGTTACGCCGCCTCCCGCGCCCCCCACCGGCACACCGGGAACTCCCGGGATCAGGCTCAGGCTCGGACGAGATACTCTGCCGCTGGTGCTGCCGACGGTGCTTTCGCGCGGCGAAAGGGAATCGTTTCGCCAGGCTCAGGCACAGATCGAGGCCGCGCGCGCGACGGCATTTCAACAGAACATGCGCACGATCATGGAGGCCGTCTGGGGTCAGGTTGCGACGAATGCCTTCGCCACTTCGGCCCCGTCTCCGTCGTACCCGGGCGATCTGCCCCCCAAGCCAAAGCCATCCGTCACGCCCAAGCCCGTACCGCTGCTCGGAGAGTACGCCGATCTGGGACTGCAGCTCGAGGGCCGCCTCGAGTTTCGCTCCGAAAAGAACCAGAGTGCGCTCTGCTCCTCAGCGTTCGCCTTTGATCCGGCCGCCGACTGCCGCAGCACATTCGAGGCACTGCCCAACGTCGATTTTCAGTTCG
Organism: Gemmatimonadales bacterium; assembly: GCA_039933915.1. Taxonomy (GTDB): domain Bacteria; phylum Gemmatimonadota; class Gemmatimonadetes; order Gemmatimonadales; family Gemmatimonadaceae; genus UBA4720. The sequence continues at coordinate 8,891 of JBDTND010000034.1, forward strand.
CGGCAAAGTCCGGAGGAATCGTCGCCGACCGCGTGCACGTGAATCTCGACTACGACACGCAGCGCGAGTTCGACGCCTCCAACAACATCTCGATCTACTACGAAGGGAAGGGGAACGAGCTCCTGCAGCGGCTCGAGGTTGGTAACGTGACCTTTCAGCCTCCGGCATCGCGCTATATCACGGGCGGCATCCCCAGCGGCAACTATGGAATCCAGGCGGTGACGAAGCTTGGTTCGATGCGGCTGAAAACCATTCTCGCGCAGCAAAAGGGAAACATTGTCCGCGACCGGGTCTTTACCATCGGCGACCGCACGCTGCAGGCAATCGACCGGAAGATCGAGGACTACCAGTTCGAGCCGCGCCGTTTTTTTTTCACCGTCGATCCGCGTTTCTTCGGAAGCGCCTACCCGAACATCGACATGCTCGACAGGGGGAAAATGGCGGCGCTGTCAGCCGGCCTTCCCGACACGTTGCGGCCGACGAAGATCTTCCTCTACCGTCTGCTCATCGGAGGTCAGCCGCCGAATCCGAATGGGCCGCAATTTCGTCTGATCGGCGACCCGCGGTCGCGCCGCGGACAGGTCTACGAGTATCTGCGTGAAGGGATAGACTACTACGCTGATCCTTCTCTGTTATGGATTGCTCTGGTGCGTCCGCTCGCCCTCAACAACGAACGCCTTGTCGTCGCTTACCGTGTGCGCATCAATGGCCGCGATACAATTTACAGAGCGACCGGCGGGACACCCGACCTCGGCTTCACGGCATCCGACCAGTTTGCCAACCTGATCTGGGATCCGAATGTTCAACCGGGCGATCCTGCATTCGATCGCGAGATCAGAAGCGTGTACCGGCTTGGCGGTCCCGAAGTGCGGCGTCAGAGCGTGACGCTCAAAGTCGTCACGGGAAGTGCCGAGGATCAGGAGAAACCAGTCAGCGGCAACGCCGAAACTTATCTCAGGCTTTTCGGCCTTGCCCAGTCCACCAACAGCTCGAGCTTCGATCTCGAGAATCGGATCTGGCCGCGGCCGAGCGACCCGAACTTCGAGCTGAGCCTCGGCTCTCCGGGCGCTCATACGATCCGCGATCAGTTTCTGGTGTTCCCATCTGCCAAGCCCTTCGCATCCAACGGGCTCGCGGTGGGAGGGAATCCCACCAACGATACGATCTACACGACGCCGCCCGAGTACGTTCGCTCGTCGCAGCGTCCCGAAGCCGTCTACCACATTCGCTTCCGCGGACAATCCGAAGGTGGCGGCGAAAATGGGGCGCTCATGCTCGGCAGCGTCCAGGTGCGCCCGAACTCGGAGCGACTCCTCGTCGACGGCATACCACTCACGCGCGGGACCGATTACTCAGTGGACTACGACCTGGGTCGCGTGTCCTTCAACCGCCCAGACACGCTCTTTCCGCGCCCGCGGCAGGTGACGGTCCAGTACGAGGAGAATCCCGTCTTCGAAGAGACGCCCACATCCATTTTCGGGGCGACGGCGGAGTTCCCGTTCACGAACGGGCAGATCAACTTCACCGCTGTCTCCCAGAGCCAGCGCACAAACTTCACGCGGCCGCCGCTCGGGTTCGAGCCAGCCGCCTCGCTCGTTGCGGGAGTCACCGCGTTGTTCAACTTCGAGGCGGAGCCGCTGACGCGGCTCGTGTCCAGGCTCCCGTTCGGCGAGACGACTGTGCCTTCGCGGATAGCCTTCTCCGCGGAGATCGCCGCGAGCCGCCCTCAGACAAACGCGTCGCAGCAGGCATATCTCGAGTCGTTCGAGGGTGAGGGAGGGCTGTCGATCGCATTGAACGATCCGCAATGGTATTTCAGCAGCCAGCCGGCGCTCGGAACGACGATTCCCGCTCGCTTTGGCGCGACCGTGTTCGACCTGTCGCGCGCGACCACCCTGGCCTGGCAAAGCAACGGCGTCGACGCCGACAACCGCCCGGTTCGTTATACCTTCAGCGACATCGACACGCTCGCCGCCTTGAGCGGTGCGGGATTCTCCGGACCGGAGCAGCTGCTCTGGCTTACGCTCTATCCCCTAGCGGTAGGCGGACAACTCGACAACGTGACCAATGTATTTCGCTGGTCGGTTCCGAACACACTTCCCGGTCGCCGCTGGCGCTCCGTGCGCACGGTTCTCAATCCGAGCGGCGTCGACATTTCGCGCGCTGAGAACCTCGAGTTCTGGGCGCTGATCGACACGGCCAGCTTCGCCCGGGCAAAAAACCCAACGCTCGTATTCGATTTCGGAGAGATTTCCGAAAACTCCGTCGCATTCGGACCGGACACGCTCATCATCCGGGCCGGGCCGGCGCCCGGTTCGCGGGACACGATCTATCGGGGAAAAAAGATACAGGGCCTCGACCGGCTGGATAGCGAGCGTGACAGTTTCTCTCGCGCCTTCAACGCAGCGAAGAACGACTACGGCCTTGCCGGCGATGTTGTGGATACCCTCGTGATCGTAACCGACACCATACCGGGTTCACCCCCTGTCACCAGCATTTCGCGTCTTGCACGAACGTGCAAGGGCGGATACGGGATCAAGCAGGTCCTGGGGGATTCCAGGACAGACTGCACCGTCAACAACAACCGCCTCGACGAAGAGGACATCGACGCCGACAACGTTTTGAATCTCACTACCGCGGAACGCGACCAGGAACAGTGGCAGCGTTACGTCGTGAATCTTGCCGATCCATCGAAATACACTCGTCCAGGCAAGTGCAGCCAGCCAAAGAAGCTTGCCGGCCAACCCTCAGGCGTGCGCGGAAATGTGTGCTGGGTGTTTTTCCGGATCCCGTTCCGAAGTCCGGACGACTCGCTTGGAAATCCTTTGCTTCGTCGAGCCCGCGCACTTCGGATCACGATGATCTCAGGCGCTGGAGTTTCCGACGATGAGTTCAGCACGGTTCCGCTCGCGAGACTCCGGCTCACGGGCGCTCCCTGGCTAAAAGTCAGCGACAAGACGCTTCATGGAATCGCTGCTGCGCAGACCTCGATAGGCGCTGTCCATTCCGGAGTCGTCGGCACGCAGGACAAGAACGTCCGCAACGGCATCTCATACGAATCCCCTCCCGGCGTCACCGATGAGCCGACGAGCAGGACCGTCTCCTATCAGCCCGGACGCGTGCAGATCAACGAGCGCTCCCTGCGCCTCACCGCCACCGATCTCTCCGCGCTGGATCGCGCCGAGTCGTACTACCGGTTCCCTGAAGGCGAAAAAAACTTCATGAGTTACAAGGAGCTCCGCGTCTGGGCGCGGGGGGTTAGCAGCGGCTGGGGACCGGACGGCGAGCTCCAGTTCTACATCAAGATCGCGCGGGACAACAACAACTTTTACATGTATCGCACGCCGATCAACTCCGGAACTTCGAAGGCGGCCTGGGACCCCGAAATCCGCGTGGATTTCGCGCGATTGATCGCGCTGAGAGCCAAGATTCAGAACGCATACCTCCAGGGGACACGGCGGAACAGCTGCGTCGGCCTCGACTCGGTGCTCATCGCGAACACCCCGCTGCCACCCGGGACAACCGCCACGTCTCGCTACGCCGCGTGCGACGACGGATACATCGTCTATACGCTCGACCCTGGATCCAGTCCGCCCAACCTCGCGGCTGTTCAGGAGCTGGCTGTGGGAATGCTGCGTCTCCCTGTCCCTCCCGGCGTGAATCCGGTTCTTCCGAGCGACACGCTCGAAATCTGGGTGGATGACATCCGGCTCGCCGGCGTCGTCAACGCGGCTGGATTCGCCGGTCAGACTGGACTTACCATTGTCGCAAGCGACTTCGCCGACATTCGCATCAACGCCAGCAGGCGCGATCCCAATTTCCGACAGCTGGCCGAGCAGCCGACGTTCCTAACCGACAACAGGTGGGATATCAGCTCCGCTTTTCACCTGGAGAAGCTGCTTCCCGCATCCCTCGGCCTCTCGATTCCCTTTACGGTCAACCACACGTCGAATGCCATTGACCCGTTCTACCTGTCGCAGTCCGACATCCAGGGCGAGGCCATAGAAGGACTCCGTACGCCTCGCTCTGCCGCGACTTCCATGACTCTCAGCGTGCGGCGCACGACGCAGTCGACCGGATCGTTCTGGTCACCCTTGCTGAACAATCTCGCGCTCAACTCTTCGTACACGACTGGAGCGTCTCGCAGCGAGTACGAGGATGGCAAGGCGAGGAACCTGGTCGTCGGGCTCGACTTCAATGTTTCCCGCGCGCTCTTGCCCGACCTTTCGCGCTGGTCCCCGACGGAGCTGCATCTCACGAGCACCTACACCAATGGCCGCGATGATCGCATGTCTTTTCTCAAGCCGGCGACGGCGCTGGACGACACCGCGCGCGCCGTGAAGGGACTGAATCGCACCTGGCGCAACGGAAGCAGCCTCGTGTTCCGCCCATTCAAGGCGGCGTCGGTCCGCTGGGATATCACATCCGTCCGCGACCTCCGCGGCTACGGCAGCGACTCCCAGCTCGGCCTCATTGCCGCGGGCGATCGCGACAGAGCACTGGGCTACGACACCGGACTCGAGCGGGAGCGCGCGATGCAGGCCGGAATAAACATCTCGCCGCCAATCTCGGCGTGGTTCAGGCCACGATTGGATTTCGGCACGTCATACAACATGCTGCGGGATCCTAACACCCTTGGCTTCGCCCAGCAGGGAGACAGCACCGGTCCTCTTCGCATTCCTCGCCGCCTTGGCAATTCACAGACGACGACCGCCGGTCTCACACTGGATGTTCCGAGAGCAGTGAGGCTTTACACCGACAGCACCAGCTTCCTCCGTGGGCTGCTCAGCGGCCTGCAGCCGGTGGATGTCAATTTCAACCGCAGCCTGCTTTCCGTCTATGATGGAAGCGCGGCGCCGGCTCCTCTTGGCTACCAGTTCGGACTCGACAGGTTCCGGTCGATCGGCGGACAGCTGGCGACCAGCGTCGGGCTCGTTACACAGCTTTCCATCAATCAATCGGTGAACCTTCCCCTCGGCGCGAGCATCGCGAACAGATATCAGCGCATCAACACCAGAAACTGGACGCGCAGAATCGAGCAGGGCCAGGACATCGTCGACGGAACCCAGGTCGTGTTTCCCGACGTTTCGCTGCGATGGGCGGGCCAGCCGCCGGCGCTCAAGTCGATCATCTCGAGCGTCGGGGCGAATGCCCGCGTGCTCGAGACGCGCCAGCTCAATGGGACTCAGCCCCTGGCTGGCGAGGACATCGACGATAGAGGACGCCTGCGCGTCCGCAGCTATCCGGTGAGTGGATCCATCGTTTTCGCCGGCGCGCGGCCCCTGTCCGGAACTGTGGGGTATTCATTTTCTCAACGGTTGGATTCGAAGCCGGGGTTGAGCAGCAACGGCGACAACTCCGATTTCAGCATCGATATTTCGAAGCCGTGGCGGCTACCGGCCGACTGGAACCCGCGCAGTGACCTGCGGACACGGGTCAGCTATCAGAGGAGCCAGGGACAGAACTTCGTTGCAAACCTGCAGTCGGAATCGGGCGAGAGCCGGTTATCGGATAACGGACGCCGCGCCTTCAGCATGAGCGCCGATACGGATGTCGCCGAGAACCTTTCATCGAGCTTCGTGATCTCGCGTGTGAGCAACTTCGACCGTAACCTTAACCGCCACTTTACGCAGACGGTGCTGAGCGCGGTGATGCACCTGCAGTTCTACGCTGGGGAATTCAAGTGAGACAAATGCTCGTCATTCTGATGTTATGCCTCGTCGTCGGATGCAGGGGAGACGCGAAGGAGGGAAACGCTGCCCAGAAAAACGCGGTCGCGCCTTCGACCGGCTTCAGCGGTAGCGACGCCTACAAATACGCGAAGGCGCAGGTCGATTTCGGGCCGCGCGTTCCGGGAACTCCCGCCGCGAAGCAGGCCGGCGACTGGATCGTAAGTCAGATGCGCGCCCGCGCCGACACCGTGATTGTCCAGAGCTTCACTTACACGACCGCCGATGGCAAAAAGCTTCCTCTGCGCAACATCCTCGCGCGCTTTCGCCCCGAGCTCACCGAGCGAGTGCTCTACGTCACGCACTGGGACTCGAGGCCCATCTCGGAGTCGGCGGCAACCGAGGCGGAAAAAAAGATGCCGGTGCCTGGCGCCAACGACGGCGCGTCCGGAGTCGGAATGTTCGTTGCCCTCGCCGACGTCCTGAAAAAGACAAAACCAACAGTGGGAGTGGACCTCCTTTTCACCGACGGCGAGGACTACGGACAGTTCGGCCCGCCGGAAGTGGACGTTCTGATCGGCTCTAAGTACTTCGTGTCTCACTTGCCGGCGCCGGGCTACAAGCCGCTATACGGCGTGTTGTGGGATATGATCGGAGACAAGGATCTCAGGATCCCGTACGAGATGAACTCGTTCCAGCAGGCGCCAGAGGTGGTGTCCCGCGTATGGCAAACCGCGTCCGATCTGGGATATGGAGACGTTTTCGTCCAGGAAAGCGGGGGCCTGATAACGGACGACCACATTCCGTTCCTCAACGCGGGACTGCGTGTGATCGACGTCATCGACCTCGTCTACCCACACCACCACACGCCCCAGGACACGATGGACAAGATTTCGGCGAAGTCCCTCGCGATCGTCGGAGATGTAGCCGCCGCGCTGGTGACGCAGAGATAGATCATGAAGGGGAAGCTCACGGTCCTCATGATCACGGCTTTCGTGGACATGCTGGGCCTGGCGATGGTTATCCCCCTTCTCCCCTTCTACGCCACGAAGCTCGGAGCATCGGCGACGATCGTCGGGATA
>JBDTND010000035.1:0-15554 GCA_039933915.1 Gemmatimonadales bacterium
ACTATCTCGCGGGGCTGGCGCGCCGGCTCAAATAACCGGGATCGCAGGCCTCACGACTCGTTCAGTTGCAGTTGCTTCAAAATGCCCCGACCACGCTGCGCGCGCCGCGGAGAATCATGACGCTTTTTTGGGCTCCTCGAGCTCGAGTTCCAGAAGATCGTCAGGGGAAACACCGTTCGACTCCTTCTTCTCATCGAGACCGACTTCGAGTTGCGAGAGCGCATCAGGCGAGATGCCGTGTGTGGCCGAGATGTCGAACTTGCGCCGCAGGTAATCTTCGAAGCTTATCCACTCGCCCTCGTATTCAACCAACCTCGACCAAGCGCACAGTGTTACGAGATTTCGGTAATGCTCCGCACCTCTCGCGATCACGATGAGCGCGATCAACATCACCAGCAGTGCGCCAGCAAGGCCGAGTGAGACCATGTCGCCGCGGCGCAGCTCCCGAACCAGGGACTGCTGGAGGTCGCGAAGATTGGCCGCCTCGTCATTCGTCATCGACTGAAGTCCCGACCGGATTTCCGTCATGAGGCTGTCGCTGTGCGTCATCGTCACGGTATTGATCGCCTGTTCGCGCTTGCCTTGACGCGCGAGGCTGATATGCGAGTCCAGCTCCGCGAGCCTGGCGCGGGAGGCTGATTCTATGCTCAAGAGGCGGCGCAGCTCCGCCGGATTGTCCGACACGAGGCGCCGAAGATTCGCCAGCCTCGCGCCGACGTCCTGCTTGGCGATGGTGTAGGGCGCGAGAAAGCTGGTGTGCCCTGTGAGGAGGTATCCACGCTGCCCGGCTTCTGCTTCGCTCATACGGGCTTCGACAGTCGCGAGCTCGCGCTGGACCTCGAGCGTGTGGCTCACCCACTCAAACGACTCGACGGCCGCAGTTCCCCCCTGCCATTCGACTAGAAGCAGCGCAAACATAACAAGCGCTGTAGACGCCAGTCCGAAGGAAACGAGAATGGGTCTGCTATGGGGAATCTTCATTTTGTGTGCTTTGGGGAGACGCGTAGCGAGTGTTTATCTGATGCTCTTATAGGACGATTGACAATGCGGGTAGTATCTGAGAAAACGCCCCCAAAATTCGGGGTCGCCGCCGGGCGGGGCGTAACGAAATTCGGTATCATTCACGCCGTGCCAACCCCGGCTCCCCCTCGTAAAGAAGACCTCCCGCTACACGACGACGTCCGGTGGCTCGCCGGAGCGCTCGGGCGGGTAATTAGGCGCCTCGAGGGCGAGCAAGCGTTCGAAATCGTCGAAGACCTCAGGGTCGCCACCCGGGCCCGACGCCACGGCGATCCCGACGCTCCGACCCTCGACGTCCTGTTGAAGCAGATAGACCGCTTTACGGTAGATCAATGCGCCATGGCCGCGCGCGCATTCACATTGTTCTTCCTCCTGATCAATACCGCCGAGCAGACCCACCGGGTCAGACGGCGGAATGCGTACCTGGGAAAGGGCGTCGCCGAGCTCCAACCCGCGTCGGCCCGGTGGACGATGCGGGAGCTCCGGAACCTCGGCGCCAGCGCCGATGACATCGAGCAGGCGATGCTCGATCTCGAGATCCGGCCTGTGCTAACCGCGCATCCCACCGAGTCGACGCGCAGAACGCTGCTTGGGCTGCAGGCGCGGGTGGCGGAGGGCCTTCTTTCGCGCGAATCGGCGCCCGCGGATGAGGTGAGAATGATCGAGCAGGCGCTGGAGGGGGAAGTCGAGCTGCTATGGCTGACGAGCGAGGTCCGGCAGGACCGCCCGTCCGTGCTCGACGAGGTGAGCTCGGCGCTATGGTATCTGGAGACGCGCCTGCTCCAGTCCGGCACCTACATGCAGGCAACGCTCGGACTGGCGTTCGAAGAGGAATTCTCGCGTACTGCCGATTCTTTCCGGCTCTCGGTGCCGCTGCGATTCGGAACGTGGGTCGGCGGCGACCGCGACGGCAATCCGTACGTCACGCCAGAGATCACCATCGCGACGGCACGCCGTGCAAGCCATGTCATACTCGGGCGCTACCAGGAAGTCCTCGATGACCTGACTCGACGGCTTTCGATCTCGTCGTCAATCGCGCCGCCGTTCGATGCGCTCCTGAAGTCTCTGGAAAGAGATCGGAACCTGCTACCGCTCGTGTGGAAGAAAAACAGGAAGCGCAACGAGGATGAGCCGCTCAGGCTCAAGCTGAGCTTCATGTCCGCGCGAATGGATGCGACCCGCCGGCTCGTCGCCTCGCGTGACGCGGGGCGTCCGAGAAAGGAGCCCGCCGCCTACGAGAACGTGGCCGCGTTCGAGGTCGACCTGCTGCTGGTGCGAAAATCTCTCCTCCGGGCCGGAGCGGAGCTGGCGTGCAGTACCACGCTGGATCCGCTGTACGCGTCAGTCCGCGCGCACGGGTTTCACGGCTTCATGATGGATGTGCGCGACCACGCGGACGTTCATACCGCTGCCGTCCGGGAGCTTCTACCGCCGAAGGATGACGGAGCAGATGGAAATCGCCTTCGTTCCGTGCTCATGGGAACACGTCCCCTGCGCAGGAAGAATCAGAAATTGTCGGAGCCCACACGAAAGGTCGTCGATACGTTCGATGCGATTCGGACCATCCAGGATGAAGCGGGCGAACCGGCTGCCTGCACGTACATAGTTTCGATGGCGCGCTCGCCCGACGATCTGTTAAACGTGCTGCTTCTTGCGCGCGAGGCGGGACTCATCAAGCTCGCCGGCAAGAAACCGATGTCTCGTCTCGATGTCGTTCCGCTATTCGAGACGCTCGCGGATCTCGAGCACGCGCCGGTCGTGATGGCGACGCTGCTGGACGATCCGGTCTATTCGCGTCAGCTGCAGGCCCGCGGGCGGAAACAGGAAGTGATGATCGGCTACTCGGATTCGAGCAAGGATGCAGGGATGGTTGCGGCGTCCTGGGGGCTTTATCGCGCGCAGGAGTCGCTCGCAACTGTATTCGATGGCGCAAAGGTGGAGCTGCGTCTTTTCCACGGCAGAGGAGGAAGCGTCGGAAGAGGCGGCGGGTCGCCCGTCTACCGAGCGTTGGCCGCGCTGCCTCCCGGGACGAGCGAGGGTCACATCAAGATCACCGAGCAGGGGGAGATCATCTCCCAGCAGTTCGGCTTGCTGCCGGTTGCCGAGCGGACGCTGGAGGTCACGGCAGCGGGTGTGCTGCTGCACGAGTTCACTGATTGGCGAAAAAAGGTCGGTGTAAAAGAGGTCGAGGATTTCCGCGAAGTGATGGACCGTATGGCGGCGCGGTCGCAAAGTGTCTATCACAAGTTCGTGTACGAGGACGACGCCCTGTTCCAGCTCTTTCGCATGACGACGCCAATCGACGAGCTCGCAAACGCACGGTTTGGTTCGCGGCCCGCGTATCGTCCGGGCGCGGGCTCCGGCATCGAAGGCATCCGCGCGATTCCGTGGGGATTTGGGTGGACGCAGATCCGACTCATGCTCACCGGTTGGCTCGGCGTGGGAACGGCACTTGGCGAGGAAGTCTCTACTCGGGCGGGTTTGCGCAGACTACAACGGATGGTAGGCGCGTGGCCATTCGTCGACGATCTCCTCGCGAAGGCAGAGATGGTGTGTGCGAAGACGGATGTCGAGATCGCTCGGGCGTACGTGCGCCACCTCGGCGGGGATCTCAAGCTGCTCGACGCGCTGATCGACGAGTATCAACGCGCTGTAGAAGCGGTGGTTCTGGTGCGGGGACATCAGCAGCTGCTCGACGACACGCCCGTGCTGCAGTCCGCAATTGCGCTCAGAAATCCGTACGTGGATCCGTTGTCGCTCCTTCAGATCTCCTTGCTCCGGAGAAAAGCCACTGGCGTCGCGACAAATGAGAAGGGAAAGGAAGCCATCGACGACGCGCTCGCGACGACACTCAACGGAATTGCGCAGGGGCTGCGGAACACGGGCTAGCAGGCTATTTGATCCTGAGTCCCTCGAGCTTGGGATCGAGGCGCGGGTACCGCAGGTTCAGATCGTCGAGCGTGTCCGCGATCTTTCGCCCAATGAGGAGGTCGCGCGCGTCTTCATCGTCGGCGGGGACGATGTACCAGGGCGCCGAGCTCGTGCTGCACCTGCGGATCACATCGTGATAGGCTTTTGTGTAGTCGTTCCACAATGCACGATCGTCGAGGTCGCCGGGCCGGAACTTCCAGTTCTTTTTCGGGTTCTCGAGCCGCTCGATCAGGCGCTTCTTCTGCTCGTCGCGTGAGATGTGCAGGAAGAACTTGAGGATCACGACCGAGCTCTCGGAGAGGGACTTCTCGAACTCATTGATCTGGTCGTACCGCGCCGTCCAGATCTTCTTCGGAAACAACTTTTTCACGCGCGGGACGATGATGTCCTCGTAGTGCGAGCGATTGAAGATTCCGATCATCCGTCTTCGCGGCACGCGCTGGTGTACGCGCCACAGAAAGTCGTGCTCGAGCTCAAGATCCGTCGGCTCCTTGAAACTCGTTACCTCGCAGCCCATTGGATTGACGCTGCGAAAGACCTTCCTTACGGTCCCATCTTTTCCCGAAGCGTCGCGCCCCTGTAAAACGACGAGAAGCGCGTGGCGGCCGTCGGCGTACAGAACCGATTGAAGCTTCTTCAGCCTTTTGCGTTCGTGCTTCGCGGCCGTGTCGAGCTCTTGTCCCTTTGGAAGACCGTCTGGAGCCGCGGCGTCTGCATCCCCGAGCCGGATCTGCTCGGAATCAGTGATTGGCTCGAGTTTTGGATCCTTGTTCGACATTGCCTACCTCAGATCAGTCCGAAGAATGTGGCATCGCGCGAATGTACTTGCAAAAGCGCCGCGCGCGACACCGGGAGCTACCCGACTCGTTTTCCGTATTGCCTTACAGCGAGCGTGAGCACCACCGCTCCGAACAACGCCAGGATTCCGATAGGGCGTGCTATGTCGCGCGCCGTGGCTCCCTTGAGCAGGATCCCACGCATGATCTCTATGAAGTGCTTGACGGGATTCAACTGGGCCATCCACTGGGCCCAGTCGGGCATCGATCTGATGGGGGTGAACAGCCCGCTCATGAGCAGGTAGACCATGATGATGAAAAACGTCACAAACATCGCCTGCTGCTGCGTGTCGACGAGCGTCGATATGAACAGCCCGATGCCCAGGGCTGCGATGAGGTAAATCGCGGCCGCGGCGAAGACGAGCGGAATGCTCCCGACCATTGGGGTGTGGAACACGAAGGCGCCGACCAACAGTCCAAGCGCCAGCTCGACGAGCGCGATGACCCAGAATGGGATCAGCTTGGCGGCCATGAACGCGCCCTGCGACAAAGGAGTCACGCTAAGCTGGTCGAGAGTCCCGAGCTCCTTCTCACGCACGATGTTCATCGCAGTCATGAGCGTGCCGATCACAGTCACCAGCTGCACCAGTATTCCCGGCACCATGTAGTCGCGATAGTCGAGGTCGGGATTGTACCAGCCTCGCGCCCGTACCTCGATCGGCTGGCCCGCCATCGCGGCGGGGGCACCTATTGCGTGCGCCCCGCCAGTGGCGATTGGTGCAAGCTCGGACCCCAGCTCTCGCGCATACGCGGCGATGATTTGCGCGGCATACGACTGCGTGACCCCCGCCGCGGCGCCGTCCTCCGCGTTCAGGACAAGCTGCACCGGCGCGGTTCGCGTGCGCACGACATCGCGCTCAAAATCCTGAGGAATGCTCAGGATGATGTCGGTCTTCCGCTCGAGCATCCATTGGTTGCCGATGTCAGTCGACGGCGAGGAGCCCACCACGATGAAGCGCCGGGACGCCTGTAGCCTGTCGACGAGCCCGCGGGACGCTTCGCTGTGGTCGCGATCCACCACGTACATCCGCGCGGTCTTCACCTCGAAAGTCGCGGCGCTGCCCAGCAGCAGCAGCTGGATTACCGGCATCAGCATCAGCTGCGCGACCATCAAACGGTCGCGGAAGATCTGCAGGAATTCCTTGCGGAGCAGGTAGCGGAGCGATTGCATCGCTATTCCATCCGGGGTTTGAAGCTCCGCATCGCCGCCGCCAGCAGAAGCAGCGCCATGATCGACAGCACCAGTGTCTCGCGCCACAGAATCGTAATGCCGACGCCTTTCAGCATGATCCCGCGCGCCACGACGATGAACCAGCGGGCGGGGACGATGTAGGTGACGGGCAGGAGCCATCCCGGCATGCTCGCGAGGGGAAAGATCATTCCCGACAGAAGCGTGTTCGGCAGCATGGTAGCGAGCATCGCGGTCAGCATCGCCGCGCGCTGCGAAGATGTCCGGGCTGCCACGAGCACGCCCAGTGCCAGCGACACGAGCGTGTACAGAACGCTTTCGGCGAGAAGGAGAAGCAGACTGCCACGGAACGGCACGTGGAAGACGGCCCATGCGGCGAGGAGCGCAGTGACCACGTTGGCAAAGGCGAGCGCCAGATAGGGCAGAACCTTGCCGACAATGATCTGCTGGGGACGCAGCGGTGACACCAGCAGGACTTCCAACGTGCCGCGCTCCTTCTCCCGCGACAGCGAGATCGCGGTCATGAGCGCCGAGACGAGCACGAGGACGAGCGCAATCAATCCGGGAACGAAGAGATTCACGCTCTCGAGCGTCGGGTTGAAGCGCATCCGCGTCTGGACGACCAGGCGCACCTGTGTGGCGCCAGCGTTCAGATCGGCCTGATATGATTGCACGACAGCGCGCGCGTAGTTCAGATACGTCGTTCCCGTATTCGGATCAGACGCATCGATGGCGATGAGAAGGCGGGCTGGAGCAGTACCCCGCAGGTGGCTCGCAAAATCTGGATCGAAGACGAGTGCCACATCCGCCTGGTTCCTTCTGAAGAGCGGCTCGATGATTGTCGGAGATTTGCCGGTTTCCACGATTCGGAAGCGATTCGTGGAGAGAAAGCGGCTCTGCAGGTCAAGCGTCGCGTGATCTGGCGTGGGGTCGACCACCGCCATCCGGATGTCCCGGACATCGCTTCGCAGGGCGTAGCCGAAGAGGATCACCTGCACGAGTGGCATCAACAGGAGGATGGTGAGGGTCTGGCGGTCGCGAAGGATGTGGTGGAACTCCTTCACGACGAACGCTCGCAGTGCGTTCGTGTTCACGCAGCCTCGCCCTTGGTCGCACCCCTCGCGAGCCTCACGAACACCTCGTCAACGCTGTCTGCGTCGTATTTCTCCTTGAGCTCGGATGGAGTGCCGAGCGCGACGACTCGTCCCTCCACCATGATCGAGATGCGGTCGCAGTACTCCGCCTCATCCATATAATGGGTGGTGACGAACACCGTCGTTCCACTCGAGGCGGCGGAGTAGATCAGCTCCCAGAATTGACGGCGCGTGATTGGATCAACTCCGCCCGTCGGCTCGTCGAGGAACACGATCTTCGGCTGGTGCACGAGCGCGACCGAGAAGGCGAGCTTTTGCTTCCATCCGAGCGGAAGCCTTGCAACCAGGTCGTCGGCGTTTGCGCTGAGGCCGAGTGTGTCGAGCATTGTGGTCGTGCGCTCTGTGATGTGCGCCGGTGGCAAACCGTAAATCCCGCCGTACAGCCTGATGTTTTCTCGCACCGTGAGGTCGCCATAGAGCGAGAAGCGCTGGCTCATGTAGCCGATGCTGCGACGGATCTGCTCGCGCTGGGTGCGGATGTCGTAACCCGCCACGTGCGCGATGCCTTCGCTCGGCGCGAGAAGTCCGACGAGCATCTTGATCGCCGTCGTTTTTCCCGCGCCGTTGGCTCCGAGGAAGCCGAAGACTTCGCCGGCTTTGATGTCGAATGTGATGTGGTCGACCGCGACAAAGGACCCAAAGCGGCGCGTGAGGTCGCGCGCATCTATGGCGATGCCATCAGCCTCAGGCGAAGGCGAGGTCATGCAGCCGTCGCCGTTGGAGCCGGCGCGCCACCCATCAGCTCGATGAAGCTGTCTTCGATTCCCGCCGCGATCGGCGACGCCGTTACGTCGTCATGGCCACGCTCGATCAGGAAGTCCCTGACTTCGCGGGCAATTGCGTCGGCTGGCGTGGTTGCGCGGTTGTCCGTGTAGTGCAGCTCGTCGCCGAACAGGTATACGGAATGTGCGTGCGGATACTCTCTCAAATCACGCAGCAGCGCGAACCGGTCGGTGCCCTTCACCGCAACCAATGGAAGAGGATAGCGGCTGCCGATTGAGCCGGGTGGATCGATTTCGAGGATCTTGCCGCCATGGATCAGCGCGACGCGGTCGCAGCGGAGTGCCTCGTCCATGTATGGCGTCGAAACGACGATCGTGAGACCCGACGTCTTGAGGACCCCGAGCTGATCCCAGAACTCGCGGCGCGAGACCGCGTCGACGCCCGTTGTCGGCTCGTCGAGCAGCAGAATGTCGGGGCGGTGCACGAGGGCGCACGAAAGCGCCAGCTTCTGCTTCATCCCGCCAGAAAGCGCGTCGGCGCGGCGGTCGCGGAACGGCTCGATTTGCTTATAGATGGGAGCGATGAGCTCGTAACCCTTTTCGACGGTAGTTCCGAACACAGCCGCGAAGAATTCCAGGTTTTCCAGTACGCTTAGATCGGGGTAAAGGGCGAAACCGCCGGGCATGTAGCCGACACGGGAGCGAATCGCCCATAAATCCTTGACGACATCGAGTCCAAGCACGGTGGCGGTGCCCTTGTCGGGAACCAGCAGCGTCGTGAGGATGCGAAAGAGCGTCGTCTTCCCGGCGCCGTCGGGGCCTACCAGGCCGAAGAGCTCGCCTTCGGCCACATCGAACGTCACATCGTCGAGCGCCCTGACAGCTCCGAACGATTTGCTGACCGAGCGAACATCGACCGCACTGCTCACGTCGCGCGAGCCGGCGGCGGAGACCCGAGCGTGAGATCGGCTGGCATCCCGATCTTGAGCGCGCCCTTTGGATTCGGAACGTACACCTTGATCGCGTAGACGAGATCAGCGCGCTCGTCTCGGGTCTGAACGGGAGTGGGCGTGAATTCCGCCTTTGTGGAGATCCAGCGGACGGTCCCCGGCAACGTCAGCAGCCTGCCGCCTCCCTGATCGACGTGCACCTGTACTGTCTGTCCAAGCCGCAGCGAGGAAAGCTGATTCCCGGTGACGTAGGCGCGAAGGATCAGCGTGTCCACGTCGGCAATCTTGTACAGGGCCTGACCTGACTGAACGACCTCGCCCGCTTTCACGTACGTGGCGAGCACCGTCCCCGCCTCGGGGTTGGTGACACTGCTCTTGGCGATCTGGTCGCTGATCTGGGCCACGCGCGCGGACATCGAGGAAGCGTCGCGGGCCACGCTCTGCTGCTGCGCCTTGGCCGCCTCGATCTGGGCGATAAGTGTTCTGTAGTCCCGCTCTGCCTGGTCGCGCTGCTGCGCCGTAGTCGCATGCTCCTCGAACAGCCGCTGCATCCGCTCGTAGTTGCGCCGGGCGATTGCGAGCTGCACCTGAAATACGCCGATTTGCCTACCCGCCTCCGCCACGCGCGCGGCACTCGCCTGTTGCTGCGCCATGATCTGAGCTCGCTCGAGCGCGAGCTGCGTCGTGTCCACGACGGCGACGACATCGCCCACGCGCAATGTCGTTCCCTCGACAGGAGTAAAGACCATCAGCTGTCCGCTCGACTGCGACGAGACGGATACCTCGTCCGCCTCGAAGTTTCCATACGCGTCGGGAGTACCGCCGCGATGGCATGCCAAGGCGGTCGCCAGTGCGAAACACGTCGCGAATACATGCGGACCTTGATTGTGCGCGCGCATCAGCGGACCTCGATACCCAGCGTGGTGAGGAAACGCGCGCGAGCCTGGGCAAGCTCCACGCGGTGCAGCGCACGGGCGGTTCGCGCGCTGAGGACATCGGTCTGCCTGTCGACGTATTCCGCCGACGTCACTACGCCTTCATTGAATCGTGCTCGTGTCTCAGTCAGGATGCTCTCGCGCAGCGCGACGATTTCGTCGTCGTCGCGTATCGTGGCCTCGAGCCGGTCGATCGTCGCGATATCCTGCTCGACTCCGCGACGGAGGTTGTCAGCGAACTGTTGCTCCTGGGCGGAGATGATCTGCCGCTGCAACGCGAGAATCTGGCGGTCACGCTTGTCCGTCCCCCATGTCCAAGGCGACCATTGCAGCTGAATCCCCGTCAGCCAGTAACTGTCGAACTTCGTGCTCAGTGGATTGAGCCCGGGCCTGCCATAACCCGCTCGGCCGAATGCGGACACTCGCGGAAGGTCCTGCGCTTTGCGCGAGCGCTCCTGCTGGTCGAGGAGTGCGCGTGCCCGCGCGAACTGCTCGTATTCGGGGCGCGCTCGCAGAACTGACAGGGAGTCCCGCGTTTGACGGACCTTGACGGCGAGCTCGGTCGAGCCGAGCAGCGTCGTGCTGTCGTAGGATCTGCCGGTGAGGTCGGTAAGAATCGCCAAAGCCGCGCGTCGATTGGCGGATGCTTCCGCCACGGACTGCCGCCGTCGCAGTATCTCGGCGCGCAAGGTCTTCTCCTCACTGGCCAGCGCCGCGCCCTCCCGCACGCGCGCGGCCGCCATGCGATGCTGAGCCTCGAGGTCGGTAATCGTGTTCTCCAGCTCCGACACCTGCGATTGTGCCTGAAGTGCGGCGAAGAACGCATCGCTCACGCTCTGTCGCAGCGGATACAGCTCGGCGCGAAGGCGGGCCCGCGCTTCAGCAAGCTGGGCGTCCTCAGCGGCGCGCAGGGGACCTATAGTCGGATCGTAGAGCTTTTGGCCCGCCGCCAGATGCGCGTCGTACGTGTCGTGTGGCGGCGCAGGAACGGAGGTGCCGGGCAGAGTAATCGGAATCGTTGCTACGTCGGACTGATATTGTGCCTGACCCTCGAGCGTGAGCGTGGGGCGCCGCTGAGCCGAGAGGTTTTGCTGCCGCAGGCGGGACTGCTGCATCAGGAGCGCGAGTTCCCGCCCGCGCGGGTCGCGCATGAGTGCCGTGTCCTGGAGGGCCCCCAATCGGAGCGAATCGCCGGAGAGGAGGTGGGCGGTATCTGCTCCCGGAACCTGCGCCGGTGCCCGCGCGGCAACGACGGAAAACGTCAGGACGATGGAGGCGAAGCGAGGGTATGTCATGGCCTGAGTGCGTTGCGGAAGAAGTCGGGAAGCTCTTTCTTGCGCTGCGCTATGAACCGCAGGAACGCGGCGTCGTCCATTCCGAAAATAATCGAGAGCATGGGGCGGGCGGCGAAGGGGAAAATGCACAGCGAAATCAGATTGACGATGAACTGCTGGGGCTTGATTGGTCGCATCGTGCCTGCCTGGACACCCTCGTTGATCTGCTTCTCGAGATTCTTCAGGAGAGACGGCATCAGGATTCCGGGGTCGGCGCCCATGACACTCGAGAGCAGTTGCTGAACGCGCTCGGGATGGTAGTGGAGCTCCGAGATCACATACCCGGGCACGAACCGGTTCTGCGAGAGATTGTCGAGGTAGATGGCGATGAGACGTTCGATCTTCTCGTCGAGAGGGGTCTCGGCGCCAAGTGTCTGGGCGAGAGCGGGGAAGATGCGCGAGGCGATCTGCTGAAAGACGGCTCCGGCGAGGCGCTCCTTGGTGCGGAAGTAATAGTGGAGCAGCGCCTGGTTTACGCCCGCTTCCTGCGCGATCTCCTGCATGCGAGCGCCGGCCGTTCCATGCCGCAGGAATACGGCGCGTGCGGCCTCGAGAATCCGCTGCTCGGTAGCCGCCTCCCTTATCGGGACCTTTGCCCTGCTGCGTGTGCGTGGTTTAACCATTGAGTTTAACTGGATAGTTAACCTCTGACATTATACCCGCACAGATGTTTTGACAAGAGGCGCAGCCCACTCCCCAGGCGTGCGTCTTAGCCCCGCCGACTCAGGGTCTACGTGCTGATGCGGCCAGGTTCTGGCGTCCGCGGAACCATCTGCTACTATAAGAAAGGCGCCGGATCGCGCCGAAACGGAGTATGCCCATTGAACCAGGAGGCATCATGACCACTTCCGCTCCAACATCCATCGCCACGGTCGCCGAGGAGCTCGTCTCCCTTTGCCGGGAAGGCCGAAACCTGGATGCGATCAATTCGCTCTATTCGCCCGACATCGTCAGTGTTGAATCGATGGGCAACGAAACGATGCCACGCGAGCTGAAGGGAATTGACGCAATCATGGGAAAGAACAAATGGTGGGGCGACGCCATGGAGGTCCATTCTGCCCAGGTCGACGGACCATTCATCGGAGACGACAGGTTTGCCGTTTACTACAAGTACGACACGACAGAGAAGAGGACCGGCAAGCGCAACACGATGGAGGAAATGGCTCTGTACACGGTGAAGGACGGAAAAGTCGTCCACGAGCACTTCTTCTACCCGACCACCTAGCCCTGACTGTCACGAGAGCACGCGCGGAGGGGTCCGCGCGAAACGATCCAGCGTTCATCGCTGCGGCGGCGTCGGTGGGCACCGGCGCCGCTTCCGTTTCGCGTACTCCGTCTCTCTCACAGCGCCGCGCAATCGAGGCCGATGCCGGACCGCTGCTCGTGCTCGCGGGTCCGGGAGCGGGAAAGACGTTCTGCCTCATCGAACGGATTCGATTCCTGATCGAGCAGCTTGGGATAGATCCCGCTCGAATCTGCGTCTTCACATTCACGAACAAGGCGGCAGGCGAGATCGCCGAGCGCCTCGCGCGCGAGATCGGCCCGAGCGTCGAGCGCATCAAGCGTGGGACCATCCACGCGTTCTGTGCCGAGCTGCTGCGCGAATTCGGCGAGCAGGTTGGCCTCGAGCCCGGGTTCGGGATCGCCGACGAGCCCTATCAGAAATCCGTGCTGCGGCGGCTTAGGATTCCGGCGAAGATGCATAAGAGCGTTCTCGATGCGTTCGCTCGCTACCGGTTTCGCGGCGAGCCGCTCGGCCACCGGTACGAGAAGTACTTCGACCGCTATCGAAAGATTCTCTCGGACCAAAACGTCGCGGACTTCGACTCGCTGGTTCTGGAGTCGGCGAAGCTGCTCAGGATCGACAGCGTTGCGGCCCAAGTGCGGGCTCGTTGGGATGTCGTCCTCGTCGACGAGTTCCAGGACCTCAACCCGATACAATACGCGGTTATCCGGCAGCTGGCCCGGGAGCACCGGCACATCTTCGTGGTCGGCGACCACGAGCAGTCCATCTACGCGTGGACAGGCGCGGACCCGAGGGGTTTCCGCGTATTCCAGGACGATTTCAGGATCCCGGCGGATCGCGTGATCCACCTCCGCGACAACCATCGCTCCGCGCAGGCTGTGCTCGAGGTGGCTCGACGCCTGATTGCAAACAACGAGGCGCTGTTCGAAGACCGAATGGCGCAACACACCACGCACGAATCGCCATTCGGAGTCACGTCGCTCAACTTTGCCGACGACGATGCCGAGACGGTCTGGGTGATCGAGGATCTCCGGCGCGATCGCTCGGCGAATGAAGGACATTTCGGGTGGGGCGATGTCGCCGTGCTCTACCGGACCCATAAGATCGGGAGCGCTCTGGAGACGGCCTTCCTCAATGCGGGAATTCCCTGCTGTC
This sequence comes from Gemmatimonadales bacterium, assembly GCA_039933915.1. Classification (GTDB taxonomy): domain Bacteria; phylum Gemmatimonadota; class Gemmatimonadetes; order Gemmatimonadales; family Gemmatimonadaceae; genus UBA4720. The sequence continues at coordinate 13,473 of JBDTND010000035.1, forward strand.
TCGCGCAGGGCCGCGCGCTTGCCGACGACAAAGTCGTGGCCTACGTCCTCGCGGCGCTTCGCGTAATCGGAAATCCGAACGACGAGATTCACCATGAGATGTTCTACCAGGCGGTGCTTCCCGACGCGCTCTTCGACAGCGCGCGCGCCTGGGCGGAAGAGACCGGCCGCACGCTGATCCACCAGCTGGAGCACATGGCGCGCACTTTACCGCGCGAGCACGGCGACGCCAAGAAGATCTGGCGCGGGTTCTATGCGCTCAAGAATCTCGACGCGCTCGGCAAGAGCCACACGTCACTCAGCGCGCTCGTCGAGGACATCCTTTCTGAAAAAGTCGGCACCTATCGGACGGTCCTCGAGGAACATCAGGAGGATCTCAGTGATCCGGCTTCGCATGACGAAGTCGTCGGCCTCGCGAAGCGGCTTCAACGCGCGATCGACGGCGGGCAGACGGTTTGGATGCCCCGCGCGGCCGGCGCCGAGATCCCGGCGAAGAGAATGCTGCTGGAGATGGGTGTTCGATCGGTGGAGCTTGGGGGAGCTCCATCCAGCGACGCGGTGCGCGTAGCGCCGGCCGATCTGCCGTTCCTCGGGCTGGGCCTCGGGTTGTTCAAGACAGCGCAGCTGGTGCGGACGAAAGGCTTCGCCAGCACCTTCCGCGATTTCACCGCGGTCGACCTGGAGACGACCGACAAGGATGTCGAGACCGCGGAGATTGTCGAGATCGCCGCGGTCCGCGTGCGTGACGGGCAAATCGTGGCCGAGTATCACACACGGGTGAAGCCGCGGGTGGCGATCACGTCGGGCGCATTCGCAACCCACGGAATCTCGGAGAACGACGTCGCCAATTCGCCCTACTTCGAGGCGGTGTGGCCTGAGTTCCAGAAATTCTGTGGTGTCGACATTCTCGTCGCACACAACGGCTACATGTTCGACTTTCCCATTCTGCGCCGGATGGCGGCGACGCTTTCGGGCGGAACCGAGCTCTCGACGTACGACACGCTCCCACTCGCTCGAACTCTGCACGCGACCAGCCGCAGACTGGAGCACCTCGCGAAACGATACGGGATCGCCACCGGCCAATCGCACCATGCGCTCGACGATTGCCGCACATTGGCAAAACTGTTTCCCGCGCTGAGCGAGACGAAGATCGAGTACGCGCGCAAGACCGCGCTGGTGAATCTCCTCGACCAGCTCGGCGTCGCGCTCGCGCTAAGCGATCGCGAATCACTTTGTGAGGAAGCGAAAAAGATCTTCGAGTTCATTCCCGCGTACTCTCTCGGCCGGCGCAGTGAATGCCTGGACTTCTACGACCGGGAGCGCGGCCTGTGCCGGGATGCAGTCCTGCCGACCGTCGACGACCTGATCGCGTTGCTTGGCGGCCGCGCACTGATGGACCGGATTCGGGCCGAGCGCTCGGCGGACAAGAGGTATCCGGAAACGATGGGAAGATTGCGGCGACTGATCGAAGCGTGCGCGACGGGCGATCTCGCTCAACAAGTGAGCACTTTTCTCGAAAGAGCTGTCCTCTCCAAGTACGACGGCGCTCAGACGGAGAAGAATCGCGTCAACCTGCTCACGATGCATTCCACAAAGGGGCTGGAGTTCTCGCGGGTGTACATCGTCGGCGTGGAAGACGAGCAGCTGATTCCCATGCCGAGGGAGGGCGTGGTGAAGAAGGAGGACCTGGAAGAAGCGCGGCGGCTCCTCTACGTCGGAATGACGCGAACGGAGGATCGTCTGGTGATGACGCGCGTCAAAGCACGAGCCGGGAGGGCGACCGGGGGGCATCGGTTCCTTGATGAGATGGCGATTGCGCCTAAGAGTCCGGTTCCGTAGCGCTTCGGGACATCCACAGAACTGAAGCAGGGAGCTCTAAGCCAACTACGCTTGATAGCTGGCCAGCTAGCATATCGGCGGTCGAGTTACAGTGACGGTATCGATCTGCTTCGAATGCGCTTTGGCGATGCACGGTAGGTGCGACACTGAGCGCGCCAGCATGAAAGCTCCGAGCTAGCCAGCCGCAAGGCTTTCAGCTCCCTGCTTCAGTATTCGATGCGCCGCCGAAGCGCCAATAACTCAC
>JBDTND010000036.1:0-15505 GCA_039933915.1 Gemmatimonadales bacterium
TTTTCACGAACGAGAGGCTCGCCGCTTTTGTCGAGAGGTTCGAAAGGAGAACCGGGGTCCGAGCTTCCATCAGTGAGAGAGGACTCGCTCCCTAAATTCAACTGCAACTGAAGACTACCGGCTGGGGGCCGTGAGCCTTGCGGCCGGCGGCCTCGGGCTCGAATTGCTCATTCCAACCATGATGCTGTCGGACCGCGGCGGGTTTTTCCTCCTCCTGGTTCTTTCGTCCATGCCCCCGCCCGAAGCCTCTAGCCGCAAAGCCGACGGCCCCCACCCGGTAGTCTTCAGTGGCACTTAGTCATTACGACATAGTCATTTGCAGCAACTACCCAATTGCGGACAAGGGTTATCCGGATAGATTCACTCGGCAATGAACGGTAGATCTCTGCGAAGGATTGGTGTCTCGATTCTGTCGCTTATTGCGGCCAGTACGCTGTCCGCCCAGGAAAATCCAGCAAAACGTCTCTCGAGTATCGTCGGGGTCGCCGTCGAGGAATACGCGAAAGCGGTCGACGACCACGGAAAGCTCATCTCAAAGGATGAGTTCGATGAGACTTACGGCTTCCTATCCGACGCCAGGCAGGTCGCGCTGCGGCTCAATAGCTACCATGCACAAGCGTCGAGGGCGATACTCGACACGCTGACGTCGGCTGTCGCGACAAGACAACCGCCTGGGACTGTGAGAGAGCTTCACCGGCGATTCGCCGCGTCGCTCGGAACCGCCGGCGCGATGGATCTTCCGAAGCTGCCGCTCGATACCGCCGAAGGACACGCGCTCTTTTTGAAAACCTGCGCGTCGTGCCACGGAGCAGCCGGGAAAGGAAACGGTGATGCTGCAAATACGCATAGTACGCCGCCGCCCGGCATCGGGGTGAAGAGTCTCACTCCCGAGCTGACCCCGACGCTCGCTTACAACGTCATTTCGGTGGGAGTTCGCGGGACGGCGATGCCCTCGTTCGCGTCGATCCTCACACCGCAGCAACGCTGGAACATCATCGACTACGTCTATTCGCTGCGCGGCGAGAAGCTGACTCTCCCCACGGCTCGCGCGGACGCGACGGCAATTGCGGACACCGCATCGCCCGTGATTCTGGCGTTGCTCGACAGCGCTCTCGACTTCGCGCGAAATGGCAAAACAGCGGAGGCAGGAGACCGCGCATTCGATGCGTATATCGCATTCGAGCCGCTCGAGACCTCCGCGCGTGCCAAGAAGCCCGGATTGGTCGCGACGATGGAGCGGCATTTTGCCGACTTCAAGGGAGCTGTGAAGCGCAGCGACTTCGCCGGTGCGAAGAGCTCGCGTGATGCGATTGCCGACGGACTGCCGTCGGTCATCGACCTGGCCCAGGCTCCATCCGGAAGCTGGGAGGCTTTCTTCCAATCATTCCTCATCATTCTCCGCGAAGGATTCGAGGCGATTCTGGTCATCGGCGCGGTCGTCGCACTTCTGATCAAGACGGGCCATCGCGAGCGCCTTCGCTCCATCTGGCTCGGCATCGGATTCGGACTCGTGGCGAGCCTCGCAACCGCCGTCGTACTCAAGACTCTCCTCGCCGCGATGCCCGCGAGCCGGGAGATCGTCGAAGCGACGACGATGCTGATCGCGGTCGTGGTGCTATTCTCGGTGAGCTACTGGCTCATCTCCAAGGTGGAAGCAGCGAAGTGGCAGAAGTTCATTCGCGAGAAAGTGTCGTCCGCGCTCGAACACGGCGGCGGGAAGGCGCTGGTGCTCGTCGCCTTCCTGGCCGTCTATCGCGAAGGCGCCGAGACCGCGCTCTTCTACCAGGCGTTGTTCAATGAAGGGCCCAATGTTGGGATTCCTCTCAGCCTCGGCATTCTCGCCGGGTTTGCGGTTCTGGCAGTGATCTTCACGCTATTCTACCGGTACGGCGTCAGGATTCCGATGCGGCCGTTCTTCACCGTCACGAGTCTCCTGCTCTATTACATGGCATTTGTCTTCATGGGGAAGGGCATTCGCGAGCTCCAGGAGGGGAACATCATGCGGATCACGGTGATTCCCGGAGCGCCGCACATCGACGCGATGGGCATCTATCCGAGCGTGGAGACTTTGACGGCGCAGGGTATTCTGATTCTCCTTCTCATTTTCGCGACCGTAAAGACCTTCTGGCCTCGTCACGAGGAAGAAGGCACAAGCGCCTAGATTCCGGGCAATGCCATGGAGGTCTGCAGATGATATCACCGGGTAAAACGGCGAGCGAGAATTACGGAATCCGGCCCAGGGGATACCGCCTCCCCGAGTCTACGCATCTCGGGCGCGTGAGATTGCAGGTCGCGGATCTCGAGCGGTCACTTCTCTTCTATCAAAAGGTTCTCGGGATGCGTGTGTTGCGCCGGGACGCCGATTCGGTGGGCCTCGGACCATACGGGAACGATCGAGAGATCGTGCACCTCCGCCAGCTGAAAAGCGCGCGACCGGTTCCCAAGCGCGGACTGCTTGGCCTCTATCACTTCGCGATTCTGCTTCCCGATCGTGCGCCGCTGGGACGCTTCGTCGCGCATCTCGCCGAGATCGGCGCATACGCGGGAATGTCCGACCATCTCGTGAGCGAAGCGGTGTACCTGACCGATCCGGACGGGCTTGGCATCGAGGTGTACGCGGACCGCCCGCGCGATGCGTGGCGCTACGACGAGCGTCAGCTCACGATGGCGACGAACCATCTCGATGTGGATGATCTCATTCGTGCAGCGGGTGGCGAGCGTTGGACCGGAATGCCGCCGGGAACGGTGCTCGGTCACGTGCACCTCTACGTCGGCGACATAGCCAAGGCGGAAGCGTTTTATCACGATTCGCTCGGCTTCGACAAGGTTGTGTGGAGTTATCCAGGCGCGTTGTTCATGTCAGCCGGCGGATATCACCATCATCTCGGAACCAACACCTGGGCTCGTGGCGCGCCGCCCTCGACCGACGCGGACGCGCGTCTGCTCGAGTGGGAGATCATAGTTCCAACGCGCAAGGATGCCGAGGCGGCGGCGCGACACGTGAAGGCGGCAGACTACCCCGTGAAAGAGGAGCGTGGCGAGTGGATTCTAACCGATCCGTGGGGCACGAGCCTGAGGCTCGTCCCGGAAGAATGAAGGTCCGCAGAGCGGCGGCAGTCGCGATTCTTGCCGTGCTCGCGGCGTGCTCGACCCAGATGCGATCAGGATCCGGATTCTCGCTCGCGTCGGATGCCGCCGCGATCAAGGCGGTGTTCGACACGACAGCAGCGGGATGGAATCGCGGCGAGCTTCCGGTTTACCTGTCCGCGTACGTCGATTCAGCCACCGCGATGGGCTCTGCCGGATTGGTGCGGGGAGTGAAAGGGATCGAAGGTCAGATGCGCGCCGGGTTCTGGCGCGACGGCCGCCCCGCGCAGGCCCTGAGCTACGACCACCTCGAGATCCGACCCATCGGGCCGAACCAGGCGATCGCGACTGGGCAGTACATACTCACCGGTGGTGGTCGTCCCGACCGGACTGGCTGGTTTACGACGATCTGGGTTCGCACGACGAAGGGGTGGCGAATGGTCCACGACCACTCGTCGTAGTACTGCCACGGACTCCCCTCCTAGATCCGGTCGACTACGAACTGCGCGATGTATGCCCGTGGATTCTTATCCGATTGACGCGGAACCGGCGCCAGCCCGACGAATTTGATCCGCAGATTGCCCGAGGTGATTTCGTTGTTGGGCGGGTTGATGTTCAATGTTTGCGCCTCGTCTGGGGCGCCATTTCTGGAGATCACAACGACAATGGTGGCATCGCCGGCCCACACGCAGACCACATCTGTCGGACAGCGTGAATCAGCACTGACTTCCTTGAAGGTGAGCCGAGTGTCGGTTCCTCTCAGCGCGGCGGTATTTCCGACCGGGAGAGTGAAGGACGAACCTGGATCTACGGTGACCGCGGTCTCGACCGGAGCGCATCCCAAGAGCGCCACCGCGAGACCGCAGGCAGCGACGACCGGACGGAATCGCGAGCGCGCAAACGAACCGGATTGAACCATTCTCCCTCCTTGTTAAGTGCCTACCGGGGTGAGCTACGCGTCCTATGGGTGCAGAATAGGTGCCCACAGACCAAGCGTTTTGCTATAATGCGGCGGATTGCGTCGCTGGTCATCGGGCCGGTTATCGCATGACCTTTTCTTATCCGGGCTGACGGACAATGAGATACTCAACTACGAAGAAATTCCCGGCGCTCTTTGCCTTCGCGACAATATTCATGGCCGCCTGCGGCGATTCCAGCGGGCCCGGTTCGGTCGATGCAAACGGGGCGCTGCAGAGTCTCGTACTGGGACTGCAGGGTGTTGGCGGCATCGGAACCCCGACGACTCCGTTGCCCGACGCATCGTTCGGTGGCCTCGCGCCGCTGCTCGATCAGGTAACGATAAACATCGACGGCAAGCCGCGGGGGATGTACGCTTTGGGCTTGAGGGAGTCATTTCCTGCCGGGACCTGCGAAGAGGATCTCTTCACGAATGTCCTTCCGCCCGAGCCGGGAGCCTGCACACCGCCGCAGCTGGGGCTCGCCGTCATTTTCTGGCAGGCGCACTCGGCGTCTGAACCACCCGACCGGCTGCTCATTCTCATCGCCGATGTCGGCACCAGCGATTTCGACTTTCTTTCGCTAAGCGCCGGCCTGCCTGCGTTCGCGATCTACGCGCAAGGCCAGGACAGCCTCTGGAGCTCGCTGTCCGGCACACTCAACAGCCAGGTGTCGGCCACCAATCAGACGTGCAATTTTCCGCTCCCGTTTTACGCGAAGAGTGGGACCTGCAGCATCGCGACGTTCGACGAATCTGGATCGATCGTGTTCGAGCCGTTTTCCTTCGACGGGGTGCTGAACGGACCCGGCACGAAGAGGCTGAATCTCGTGATTCCACCGGCATCTCTGCACGGAGTCTGGCAGGCCATCACCGAGGTGCAGCCGATTCCTCTGACCGCCAGTCGGATCGGATCACTGCGGCTCCTCGCCAACCGCCTCGTCGAGGCGCGGATCAACCCCGCGCGGTAGCCAGGTACGAAGGTACCTCGGTCTAGCGCGTCGTCCAACCGTCACGCGGGTTACTCCCTCGCGATCGCTTCGACCGGCATGAGCTCGGCGGCTCTGCGCGCGGGATAGGTTCCGAAAACCAGTCCGACTGCAATCGCCGACCCCGCGGCCAGAAGGCCGGTGCTGAGATGCATCACGGGGTAAATCGGCGCGTATGCCCAGTACCGGAATACCGCGGTGCCAACCTGCGCGAGGATTATTCCAACGACGAATCCAATCGCGCTTCCCGCGGCCGTCACCGTAACCGACTCGACCAGAAACTGCGTCTGGATGTCCGCCCTTCGAGCGCCCACAGCTTTGCGGATTCCGATCTCCCGAGTTCGCTCAGCCACCGCGGCGAGAAGCACGTTCATGATTCCGATGCCGCCCACCGCGAGTATCAATCCAGCAAGGAGTCCAAGCAGCAGCTTCGTCAACAGCATCCCCTGACGCGTGTTCTCGAGACGCTGCGTGCCGACTTCGACATTCAGCTTCTCGACACGTGTTCCGTAGCGCTCCGCCAGCCAGTTCACGGCGTTTGTCCGCAGGGAATCCACGGCCTCTATGCTGTGCGCCTTCAGTCGGAGTGTCGGCAATCTCGTTTCCTGCGACGGCTCGAGCAGTGATTCTCCACCGCGTATTGGCGCAAAGGCAGCGAGATCCGGCTCGGGACCGAATTCCGGTGGCGCCAGCACTCCGATCACCTCGCGTTTCCGCCCGCTCACCTTGATGGCGCGGCCGATCAGCCACAGCGGGTCTCGGCCGCCCGCCAGCTCCTGGGCCAGACGATGCCCGAGGACGATCACCGGCGCCGAGTGCAGCACTTCGCTCGGCGTAAAGAAGCGTCCGGAGAGGACGACGATCGACGTGAAATCCGCGAGACTCGCCGTGCTCAGCGTGAGCAGCGCCGTCGCGCGGCGATCGAGATGCTCGACGGGCGCGCTTCCGGTGAGGGTCAGCGCGTACTGCTCGACGCCTGGAACTTCAGCCTTCGCCCGCTCGGCGTCTTCACTCGTGAGCACGGGATAGCCGCTGAGCGGAACGGTTCGACCCGCGACAATGGTGCTCGTTCGCGGCGTGATCGCCACATCCTGGACGCTGCTCTCGCGCGCAATGAGCGCGCGTGCCCAGAGATCTACTCCGTCGGTGATGGAAAACGCCGCGACGAGCGCCGCGACTCCGATAATCACTCCCGTGGTCGACAACGCGGTGCGAGTGGGGTTGGTACGCAAAGAGTCCGCCCCGACCCGGGCGGACTCTACGAGCGCGGCTGCATTGACCGTGAAGCGATGCATGGTAACTACACTACGAGAGCACGTCTATGCAGGTTGCGGCACTGCGTTGATGCCGGGTGCGTCGGGTCCGGGGTTCCGGCGCATGTACATCCAGATCGCTCCACCGATTGTAAAGGCGATGGCAATCGCCTGTGCCCCCGTGAAAGTCCCGAAGAGGAAGCGATCGTCCTTGGCGCGGACGAACTCGACCAGAAACCGCTCGATACCGGCCAGGACGCAATACAATCCGAACAGCCATCCCTCGGCGTGCTTGTGATTCCGGAAGCGCCAGAGTATGAGAAACATCACGAAGCCCAATGCGACTTCGTAGAGCTGGGTGGGATGGACGGAGAGGACCTGGTTCGGCGTGGATCCCACCGGCGCCGGAATGTGAAAGAGCTCGGTCATATTGGCGACGGTCGATGGCGGCGCGCCGTGCGGGAAGCTCACCGCCCAGGGGCCATCCCACGGCCGGCCATAGTCATCCCCGACTGCCCAGCATCCCGAGCGGCCGATGGAATAACCCGCCGCGAGAGCTGGTGCTGCGACATCGCTGATCCGGGTGAAGCTGAGATGCTTCCAGTGGATGTACGCGTAACAGGCGAGAATTCCGCCCGTCAGCCCGCCCCAGAAGACGAATCCTGCCCTGCTGAGGATTGCGCCGAAGTCGTGCATGAGTATGGCGTAGTAAATCTTCCCGCCCAGCAGCCCGCCGATGACCGCGGCGAAGACCACGTCGCCGATGGGCTCTGGGTCGTGGCCGCGCCGGGCGAGCTCCCGCTGCGCGATGATCTGGGCGACGACGAACGCCATCAACACCGCCAGCCCGAACCCCGTGAGCTGGAGTGGGCCGACATCGTAGGAGAGAGGCTCGTGAACTATAGAAGCGAAGATCGTTTGCATCGGAAAGAATTTAGGCCGCTTGGAGGCCCGGGATAGGGCTGCTGGCGTAGGCGTTGAGGTCGAGCCCGGCCCGCTCGCCGAGCTCGAATCTGAAAAATCCCGCCCGGGCGATCATCGCGGCATTGTCGGTCGCAAGTCTCGGACTCGGCGTGAAGACCTTGATACCCTCGGGCTCGAGCCGTGTTCGCATGGCTGCGGCAAGCGTTCGATTGCAGGCGACGCCTCCGCCGAGGACGACGCGCTCGCGCGAGAGGGCGTTGGCGGCGCGCCAGGTCTTCTCGACGAGAGTGTCGATCAGCGAATCCTGGAAGCCGCGGGCGATGTCCGCCTTGTTCGCCTCGATGTTGGGCGACGATCGCACGGCATTGAGAACCGCCGTCTTGAGGCCGCTGAATGAGAAGGCGTAGTAATCATCGTCCTTTGGCAGCGCATTCTTGCGGACCATCGGCCGGGCAAAATGAACCCGCCTGGAAGATCCCTCCGCCGCGAGCTGCTCCACGTAGCGTCCGCCGGGGTAGGGCAGTCCGAGCAGCTTCGCGACCTTGTCGAACGCTTCGCCCGCGGCGTCGTCGCGCGTGGCGCCGAGGAGCCTGTAGTTCCCCCACGCTTCGACATCGAGGAGCAGCGTGTGTCCACCTGAGATAAGGAGCGCCGTAAACGGGGGAACCGCATCGCGGTGCTCCAGTGCGGCGGCAAAGAGATGACCTTCCATGTGATGGATCCCGAGCAGCGGGATGTCGCGCGAGAAGGCGAGAGCCTTTCCGTAGCTCACTCCCACCAGCAGTGCTCCGACGAGTCCCGGCGTGTTGGTGACGGCCACGGCGTCAATCTCGTCGAGCGTCGTTCCCGCTTCCTCAAGAGCGCGGCCGACAACGGGAACGATGCTGGTGAGGTGGGCACGCGATGCAATTTCCGGAACCACGCCGCCGAAAACGCGATGGATGTCCTGCGACAGGATCACCAGCGACTTCTGGGTGACGTCGTCACCCGCTCCTTCGAGAACAGCGGCGGAGGTCTCGTCGCAGGAGGTTTCGATTCCAAGGATCCGCGTCATGCTATTCGGAGGGGGATGGCTCGTTCAGGAGTCTCTCGACGAGCGCGCGCGATGAAGCGGAATTCCAATCGTTGGCCGACATCAGCTTCTTCCTTATGATCCCATCGCGCCCGATGACGAACGTCTCGGGATATCCGTCGATGTCATATGCATCCGTGATCTGCCCCTTTGGATCGTGCAGGATCTCGAACGTCAGCCCGTACTGCCTGGCGAATGCGCGGATCGCCGCTTCCGTTCCGGCATCATCGATGCTCACCGCGACGATCTTCAATCCTTTCGGCCCGTACGATTTGTAAAGCGCCTCGATGCTCGGCATCTCCACTCTGCAGGGCAGGCACCAGGTCGCCCAGACGTTGATCATCAGCACCTGACCCTTGTAGTCCGCCAGAGTCTTCCGTTTTGGAATCGAGTCGAGCGTGACAGCGCTGAAGTTCGGAGCCTTGCTTCCGAGCTGAACGGGGAAGAGCTCCTTTCGCAGATAACGCGTCGCGCCGAATGCGATCGCGCAGGCGACGCCCACGACGAGCGCTCCGACCGCGAGTTGGTGCCTGCCGGTCATGCCTGTGCCGTGCAGCGCTTGCGAAGCTCTTCGATCTCTGCCTTCGGATCCTTCGCAGCGAAGATGGCGTTGCCGGCAACGAAAGTGTCGGCGCCCGCCTGCCAGACGGGCTTGATCGTTCTGCGATCGATTCCGCCATCGACTTCGAGAAACGCCTTGCTCCCGTTCAGGTTGAGCAGTGCGCGGGCGCGCCGAACCTTATCGATTGAGCCCTTGATGAATTTCTGGCCGCCAAACCCGGGATTCACAGTCATGATCAGCAGCAGATCGAGATCATTGACGACTTCGGTCACGGCGCTCAAAGACGTTGCGGGATTGATCGCCGTGCCGGCGCGGCAACCCAGCTCCTTGATGCGGGTGAGCTGACGCTGAAGGTGAGGCGATACCTCCGTGTGAATCGTCATCCCATTCGCACCGGCTTTGGCGAAGCTGTCAAAGTAGTTCTCGGGCTGGACGACCATGAGATGCACGTCGAGCGGCAGCTTGGTCAGCTTGCGCACCGACTCGATCACCTTCGCGCCGAACGTGAGGTTCGGGACGAAGCGGCCGTCCATCACGTCAATGTGAATCCAGTCGGCCCCGCCTTCCTCGAGCATCTCGATCTCGTCGGCCAGCCTGGACAGATCCGCGCTAAGGATCGACGGCGCGATACGAACGGTCATTCCGGAGTGGGAGGCGGAGGCGGAACGGTGAGGCCCGGGTCGATCCTGATCGTCGGTGGCGGAGGGAAGTGCGAGACGGTCAGGCTCACCGGACCGCCGGCGGAAATCGTCTGGCCCGCCGCGGGTATCTGCCGGATCACGGTGTTCTCGGGCTGCAGCGAGCTCGTGTCGCGCGACATACCGGCGATTCTGAGCCCGATCTGCTCAACCATGGATCGCGCTTCGCCGACGCTTCGCCCGTAAAGATCGGGCACCTGAACAGTCGCGGGTCCCTTGCTCAAAACAATGTCGACTGTGCCGGGCAGCTCGACTCTCGATCCCGCCGGTGGCGATGTCGCGATCACGAGTCCGCGCGGCTGATCGGCGAGCTGCTCGGTCACGCTACCCATGGTGAGGCCCGTGTTCTCGATCGCAATGCGCGCCTGCTGCTGCGACATGTTCGTGGTTATCGGAACTTCCGCGGCTTTCTGCCCACCGCTCAGGACGAGCACCACATTCGTGCCGCGCTTCTGTCTGCTGGCAGCAGGCGGATCTTCCTGGAGCACGACGTTGGCGGGGATCGTACGGTGGAATCGAGTTTCGCCCTGCTGCGACGGGAACCCTGCCTTTTGGAGCACGGCGGATGCGTCCTCGAACGTCTTGCCGACAACGTTGGGAAGAATTCCATCGTCAGGCAGCACTTCGGCGGGGAACGCGAACAGGAATACCGCGGTGTAGGCGATGAGAAAGCCGCCTGCCAGAGCAATCAGATATGGGAGCGCCCGCCGCGGCGCCCCGCGCCAGCTCATCTAACTGATCCTGCGCAAACGCGCGGCAAATGCTCCATCTGCTCCGTGACGGTGGGGAAGCACGCGCAGGAACCCCGCGTCGAGCAGCTCGGGCGCGAGTGTGCCCTCCGGCGGCGGCTCGAGAACCCAGGTGGGATTCTCCGCGAGGAAAGCATGCACCTGGTCGTCGTTTTCTTCCGGCTCGAGCGTGCACGTGCTGTAGATGAGAAGCCCGCCTGGCTTCACGACCTTTGCCGCTGCTTTCACGATTGTCTTTTGCAGCGCGGACATCACCGCGATGTCCGAGATCTTGATTCGCCACCGCGCGTCGGGATGGCGGCGGAACGTCCCCGTGCCTGTGCACGGGACATCGATCAGCACGACATCGACCGGCTGAATCGCGGGGTGCCTCGCATCTCCGACGAAAGGCAGGATATTCGTGCTCTCGAGCCGGCGCTGATTGGCGAGCAGGCGCTGCAGCCGCCCGAATGATTTATCGCTCGCGAGCACGCTGCTGGCACTGCGGGAGAGCTCGAGCGCCTTCCCACCCGGCGCCGCGCACAGGTCGGCGACGGTCGCACCGGATTGGATAGCCGCGTACTCCGTCACCAGCGTCGCGGCCGGATCCTGAACGAAGAAGAGGCCCTTCTTGAAGGCGCCCAGCTCCGTGAACGTCGTGCCCCCCGAGATCGCGATGCTGTTGCGCGCGTAGGGCGCCTCTGCAACGTGAACTCCCGCCTCCTCGAGCATGGCTTCCAGCTGCTCGCGCACAATGCCGAACGGCCTGATCACGATCGGCGCCTCGGCGTTGTTCAGCGTCAGCAGCCGCTCGGCGTCCTGCTCGCCCCATCGCTCGACCCACCGCGCGATAAGCCAGCGCGGATGCGAGTACTTGAGGGCCAGAGCATCGAGCGCATCGGTCGGCGGAGCGGTCGCGAGCTGATCGCGCTCGCGGTCGGTGCGGCGCAGCACCGCATTCACAAGCTTGCTGGCGCCGAGTCCATGCCTGCGCTTGGCGAGCTCGACGGTCTGGGCGATCGCGGCGTACGCGGGAACACTCCCCATGAACATCAGCTGATAGACGCCGAGCCTCAGCAGATCGATCACATCCGGGTCGAGACGAACGAGTCCACCGCGCACGCGATCAGAGAGAATCACGTCGATGGCCGCACGATTGCGCAGCATCCCGTAGACGAGCTCACGCGTCCAGCGCCGGTCGCGCGCGTCGAGCGGAGCAATGCGCCGCTCGAAAGACTGATCGAGGAACTCTCCCCGCCGAAGATCGACGCAGATTTCGGCGGCCAGCGCGCGTGAGGCGGTTACCGCGCTGATTGATGTAATGGTGGCGTTCAAGATCCGAGCATCCCGGTCGTAGGCGAAGAGGGAACCGCGACTTCCCGGCGCGGCATTCTACCGGCAAGATAGGCGTGCCTTCCTGCTTCCACTGCTCCCTTCATCGCAACCGCCATCCTTATCGGATCCTTTGCCGCGGCAATGCCGGTGTTCATGAGAATTCCATCCACGCCCTGCTCCATGACCACGCACGCATCGGATGCGGTACCAACGCCGGCATCGACAATCACCGGGACCGACAGCCGCTGCTTGATCGTGCGGATCGCGTAAGGATTCAGCATCCCGAGTCCCGACCCGATGGGTGAGGCGAGCGGCATCACGGCGACCGCACCGGCGTCCTCGAGCTTGAGCGCGGTGACGAGATCATCGTTCGTGTACGCCAGCACCTTGAAGCCTTCGTCGGCGAGCGTCTCCGTCGCCTGCAGAAGTCCAATCGTGTCAGGGAGCAGAGTCTGCTGATCGCCGATCACCTCCAGCTTCACCCACTCATTGAATCCGGCTGCCCGCGCGAGGCGCGCGTAGCGAATGGCATCACTCGCGTTGAAGCAGCCGGCAGTGTTGGCCAGCAGGAAAAAATGATCGGGATCGAGGTGATGCAGAATCGCTTCGTCCCTGGAGCGGTCGAGATCGACGCGACGCACGGCGACGGTTACGACTTCCGCCCCCGAGGCCTCGATGGCTTCGATCATCTGAGCGTTCGATGCGTACTTCCCGGTGCCAACCATCAGGCGCGACCGAAACTCGCGGTCCGCGATCACCAAAGGCTGCGGGTCCGCAAGCGTTGCGGATGTCAGATCTGCGTGTGAGATGGCCACATCAACCTCCGCCAACAAAGTGGACTATCTCGATCGAATCGCCGGCAGCGAGATCGAGCGAAGCAAAGGAGGAACGATCGCGCAAGATGACTCCGTTGCGTTCGACTACGACGGTACGTGCGTCAAGCTCGAGCGACGCGAGCAGGTCAGCCAACGTCCAGCCTGCCGCAACCCGCCGTTCCGTTCCGTTCACCGTGAGGGCGACTGCTTCCGCCACTGCTTCCGTCAAAGTGCCGCTCGACTCCGTCATACCTGTGAAAGATAGCGGCTCGCAGCTAGTTCGGGATTCTCGTCGTTCCAGATGCCGCGAATGGCGGCAACCCCGTGGGCACCTTTGTGGACGAGCGAGCGAACGTGCTCAGGGCGAATTCCGCCGATGGCGATCACCGGGAAGCTCACGACCGCGACGATATCGCTGATGAACGTGTTCTCGCGGCGGGGCATGCCCGGGTGCGTGGCTGTCTCGAAGACGTGGCCGGCGACGCACCAGTCCGCGCCCGCACTCTCCGCGTCGCGCGCCTCGTCGGGCGAATGCACACTCGCGCCGATCCGGAGCGCGGGAGCGATTCGCTGCACATCCGGCACCGAAATGGACTTGTGCGTCAGCTGCACCCCCTGGACTCCGCAGGCGAGCGCAATGTCCACCCGGTCGTTCACGATGCACCAGCATTTGGTTTGCTCGTTCAGCTCCAGCAGCGCGAGCGTCAGCCCGTAGAGCGTCGGAGAATCGAGAAGCTGGGACCGGACGTGGATCGCCCCTTTGTCTCCGAGTAGCCGCATGATGCCCATGGCTTTGCGCAGAAACCCCGGGCGAAGCATGATCTCGTCGTTGGTGATGGCGTGGATGCATGGCAGGTCGGCCATCGAAGCTTTCAGGTCTGCCGACGGGGCGGGTAAGGTCATACGCCGAACGTGTCGCCCGCGACGGTGCCTCGCCCGTGTGCCCATTCGTGGGCGGTCATCCGGCTCTTGCCGGCCGGCTGCACTCCGCTGACCCGAATCCCGTCGAGTCCGCAGGCGATTACGAGGTCACCCGTGGTCGTCATGACCTCTCCGGGCTTGCCCTTGATGCCGTCCATCACCTTCGGCCCGAACAGCTTCACCTCGCCTTTGGGCGTCGTGGTAAATGCTCCTGGCCTGGGATCGGACGCGCGAATGAGTCGCGAGATCTCGAGAGCGGAATCTTTCCAGTTTATTCGCGACGACTCGCGATTGACTTTGGGAGCGTACGTCGCGCGAGAGTCGTCCTGCGCGGTCTCCTTCGCCTGTCCGAGCGAGACCAGCGTCAGCGCTTCGACGAGCGTGAGGGCGCCTAGCTCCGACAGGCGCACCTGAAGCTCCCCGTAAGTCTCGTCCTCGAAAACCGGCGTGGTCGCCTGAAAAATCATCGGGCCCGCGTCGAGCGCGGGGATTACGCGCATCAGCGTGACTCCGGTCTCGGACAATCCCTGGCGGATCGCTGCCTGAATCGGCGCGGCACCCCTGAGCGCGGGAAGGAGCGAGGCATGGACGTTCAACGTCCCCAGCTTCGGGAGATCGATGATCTTCTGCGGCAGGATGTTTCCATACGCGACGACGATCGAGACGTCCGGCTTGAGCTTCTCGAGCAGTTCGATCAGATCGGGATCCCGGGCGTTCTTCGGCTGGAAGAGCGGGATCTCTTCCTCGATGGCGATCTGCTTCACCGGCGACGTGATTATCTCTCGCGAGCGCCCCTGCGGCTTGTCGGGCTGAGTGACGACTCCGACGACGTCGAATCCTTCTCCGACGAGAGCGCGCAGCGAAGGCGCGGCGAAATCCGGCGTTCCCCAGAAAACGACGCGCACTACATCTCCGTCTCGTGATGGTGCTCACCCTTCACTTCGGTGCGCACCTTTCTGATGGAGCCGGGATACTCCGCCTTCGCCTTTTCCCACTTCGACAGTGCCGCTTTGCGCTTGAGCACGCTCAGGTAGTCGATGAACAGCTTTCCATCGAGATGGTCGATCTCGTGCTGGAAGCAGCGTCCGAGCAGCTCGGAGGCGGTGGCCTCGTACTCCTGCCCGTCCTCGTCGATCGCCTTTATGGTCACTGTCGCCGGACGCTCGACGTCTCCGTAGATGTCCGGAATAGAAAGACAGCCTTCCTCTTCCTTCTGCTTCTCGCCCTCGAGGGAAAGGATCTTCGGATTGATGAGCGCGAACTTCCTGCCTTCGACGTCGACGACGGCGACCCGCTCCGTCCGCCCCACCTGCGGCGCGGCCAGTCCGATTCCCTCGGCCGCGTACATTGTCTCGAACATGTCGGCGATGAGCTTGCGCAGCTCGTCGGTTACCTGGGTGACGGGCTTTGTCGGCTTTCGAAGGGCCGGGTCGCCCAGCACCCGGATGTCGAGGATGCTCACCCAGCGGTGACGTTGGAGGCCGACGCCGGCCTGTTGATCTTGGCGATGCGCCCCCGCTCGATGATCACGCGCGTCTCGCCCGACTTGATGGTGACGCGATCGTCCATTCCAGCCGACTTGTCGTCGCCGCCCTTTTCCTTGATGAAGAGGACTTCGCCGATGAGCCCGCCCGTGGTGACGATCTCATCGCCCTTTCTCAGGTTGCGCACCAGCTCGTCGTGCTTTTTACGCTGGGAGGCCTGGGGCCGGATGAGAATGAAGTAGAAGATCGCGAAGATGGCTCCGTACATGAAAATGGAGCCGAGGAGTGCATTGCCTTGCATAAGAGGAAAACCGGTTTAGTGGCGGAAGCTGTTTCAGACGGCGAGCGTGGAGGCCATACGATAGCGAGCCAGCCAGTCCCGCGCCCACTGCTCGAAGTCGCCGTTCCGTATGGACTGCCGCGCCGCGCGCGCCAGCGACAGCAGGAAATGTACATTGTGCAGGGAAAGCAGGCGGAGCCCGAGGATTTCATCCGACACGAAAAGGTGGCGGATGTAGGCCCGGCTGAATCGGGTACACGCGGCGCAGTCGCATTCGGGGTCGAGTGGCTTTGGATCGGTCCTGAATTCGGCGCGCTTGATGTTCAAACGCCCATCTCTGGTGAATACCGCGCCATTTCTGCCCATCCGGGTCGGCGCCACGCAATCGAACAGGTCGACGCC
>JBDTND010000037.1:0-15243 GCA_039933915.1 Gemmatimonadales bacterium
CGGCTCGAGGGCACCGAAGTCGTAGGGTAGCGGGGGAAGCGTGAATGCCATTGTCGTTCTCCTTTATCAGATTTGTTCAGCTGGTGCCTGGTTCATTCCATCACGTGCGATTTCGCTCGATCTTGGATATCTCGGCTTCCAGCACCGCGGCGGGTACTTCGGCCGACTTGCCACGACGTTCCCGGTACACCCCGATGAGGCCGGGGAGAATCGAGATGAACACAACGATTATCACGACGATCTCGATGTGTTTGTCGATGCCCGGAATATAGTTGCCCAGGAAAAAGCCAATCCCAAGCATGCTCCATATCCACGCGAACGCGCCGATGATGTTGAACGTGATGAAGTGCCTGAATTTCATTTCTCCGACGCCAGCTATCACCGGCGCAAACGTCCGGATGATTGGCATGAATTGGGCTAGCACGATCGTTTTGCGCCCGTGCTTCTCATAGAATGCCGCGGCGCGCATAGCATGTTTCTTGTTGAAGAAGAGGCTGTTCTCGCGATTGAAGATTCTTGGGCCGGTCGTGCGACCGATGAGATAGCCCACGGAGTTGCCGGTGATCGCGGCGAGGGTGAGTACCGGCGCCAGGGTGTATACATTGAGATAACCTTTGGCCGCGAACAGCCCGGCTGTGACGAGCAGTGAGTCGCCGGGTAGAAAAACACCCACCAGAAGTCCGGTCTCGGAAAAAACGATGATGGCAAGGCCGACAAGCCCGGCCCACTGTACCAGCTCCGGCAGGTTGTTGAGGCGATGAAAAAGGTCGGTAATTGTCTGCATCAAGCTGCTTAGAGAGGGAAATGGAAGAGAGACGTTCAAGTTCACTGCCACTGTCGCGCAAAGCAACTACTGGAGACTGGCTGCTCGCGTTTCCCGAGCAGCGCGTCAGGGGATTCCGTTCACCCGGCAGAGGTGAGAAAATTTTCAACGTTGTTTCGGTCGCAGTGCTCGTGCTATTCGCGGTGGGTTGGTCGTGGTCGATCGCGCGAGCCAGGGCAGCGGGGAATGCGGGTGCCCTGACTCCGGCCTCCGCAAATATTGCCAACGCGCTCACCGACGGCTCCGCTCCGTCCGTCGCATATCTCACCGACGCGGCCCTGTCCGCGCTGGCCCCTCCCGCACGCGGGGAGAGCGGAAAACTTCGTGTATCGATCCAGCATGGCGGCACGCCGATAACCCCCATTCTCGCCGATACGCTGCCGCCGGGAGCCATCGCGACGTTTTCCTCCGGCGCCGCCGCGGAATCCACCTCGAAGTTCATCACGCCGCGGAGGCCCGGGATCTGGAACCTCGCGCTCAAGATCGGAAGCGCGATCAAGCCGCTCGCGGGTTTCAGCGTCATCACCCTTCGCCCTGCCACCGAGAAACGAGGCGGACGACTCGGGCTCTATTACATCGGGAACTGGCCCGCCGCGAAGAAGGGGAGGCCGGGCGTTCGCTACGATCCGCCCAGCGGGTTCATCGAAGTGACGCCGGAAAATCAGAACACCCAGCTGTCGGAGCACTTCAAGCTCAAGGATTTTCTGCCCCACGATCAGGCGAACGTGTGGCCGAAGTACATTGTCGTCGACATGAAGATGATAGACAAGGACGAGCTCATTCTTCAGGACCTCAAGGAGCACGGCATCAATCCGGCGGGCGTGCGCGTGCTGAGCGGCTTCCGAACGCCGCAATACAACGCCGGTGGCGGCGACCCGCGGGGCCGCGCCGCCCTGAGCCGTCATATGTACGGGGATGCCAACGATATCTACATCGATAACGACGGAAATGGTCAGATGGACGACCTGAATCATGACGGGCGCGTGAATATTGCAGATGCCAAAGTCATTCAGGATGCGGTCAATCGCGTCGAGCGGGCACACCCTTCGCTGATAGGAGGGTGCGGCATATATTCCGGCACGTCCGCGCACGGGCCGTTCACCCACATAGACACGCGAGGCTATCCCGCTCGCTGGATCGGAACAGGAGACAGCTAATGGACAAGACAACAACCGGCAGCCCCGAAGGCTCGGCCGAGGAACACAGGCATGCTCCCGCCAACCCCAAGCGGGACCCGGCGATGCCCGTGCGACTGGCCGACCTCGAGCCCTACGTGGGCCTGGGCTACCTGTCGAAGCTGTTCAAGCTCATGGCGGTCATTCTGCTGCTTCTCCTCGTCTCGGAGATCATCACCGGACTGGTGACGCAGGGTACGACTTCGATTCCAACCCTGCTGGGCGAAATGAGCCGCCTCGTCGTGCTGGCCGGCTTGCTCTGGGGCAGCGGCGATCTTGCCCTCCTGCTCATCGACATGGGGCACGACGTCCGGGCGACCAGAATCCTCCTCGGAAGACAGGCACTGCACCAGACAGGATCGACCGGAATCACCCCCCCGTCGGGCACCCCGCGTGTCGAAGGCGGCAGCTTTGTGGAGCGTGGACCCCGCTAAGCTTTACACCATCGGTCACTCGACCAGATCGCTCGAGGCGTTTCTCGGGCTTCTGCAGAGAGAAGGCGCGTCACATCTGGTCGATGTGCGCGCCTTTCCGACATCGGCCCGCTACCCGCATTTCTCACTGCCGCAGCTCGAGCGCTCACTCATCGATACCGGCCGAAGATACACGCACCTTCCTTCCCTCGGCGGCAGACGCCGGGGTCGTCGCGACTCACGCAACACTCAGTGGCGGAACGCCAGCTTCCGAGCATACGCCGACTATATGGAGACCCGTGAGTTCAGCGAGGCACTCGACGAACTTCTCCACCTGGCGACGCTCGAGCCCACCGTGATCATGTGCGCGGAAGCGGTGCCGTGGCGGTGCCACCGGTTTCTGATTTCTGATGCGGCCCTCGCGCGGGGAGTCGCGGTTCATCACATCCTTGACGCGGGTATGCAACCCCACCGGTTGACGCCATTCGGACGAATCGATGGGTCGGGACGAGTCCGCTACGACGCTGCTCCACAAAGTGAGCTGTTTGGAGCCGAATCTCTCTAGGCACGGAGATTTTGCGGATGCGCGGGCATGCTGGTTGCCTATGCTGGTGTGGGTACCCGAGCGTCACGCCAGGCAGATGGTGGGCCGCGCGCTATGCGAGGGACAGTTTCTGTCGCGCCAGGTGTAACTAACTTCTTGCGAGGATGCCATCATGCTTTGGACCATCGCTGTAATTCTGTTTATCCTGTGGATACTTGGATTCTTCATTGTGCACGTCGGTGGCGGGCTGATCCATATCCTGCTCGTGATCGCGGTGATCGTGATCGTCTATCGTCTCATCACAGGTCGACCCGTAGTCTAGCCAAAAGATTCACCTGGCCGCGGCGACACCGTTGCCTCCGCGGGATGCTGCCCTCCATCATTCGGTCTGACACGAAAGGGGAGGGCAGCATTTTGCATCCAAGCCCGTGAGCCCAACCACTGGCGAAGCGGCCGAAGGATCGGTGGCCGCTTCAAAATCGGTTCTCGCCAGCGTCCGGGTCGTGTTGTACGAGCCCCAGGACCCCGTCAACATCGCCGCGACGATTCGCGCGATGAAAAACATGGGCTGCTCCGACCTCTATCTCGTGCGCTCGGTGGCATACGATCCGTGGCGGCTCGAAGGTATCGCGCACGACACCAACGACATCATCGATCGTATCAGAAACTGCGACACCATAGAGGAGGCTCTGGAGGGCGTCGTGCGAGTCGCCGGTTTCACCGCGAGGCGTCGCGCGGCCAAGCGTGATCTGACGACGCCGAGAGCCGCGAGCATGGAGCTGCTTGATTTCGCTCGCAGCGGTCCGGTGGCTCTGCTGTTTGGCAGAGAGGACAAGGGCCTTCCAAACGAAATCCTCGACCGGGCCCACGTGCTCGTCACGATCCCGACGACGGGGCACGCCTCCCTGAATCTGGCGCAGGCGGTTCTCATCGCTCTCTACGAGCTGCACCTCTCCGCGGCAGACGCCACTCGCACTCTTGCCCCGCCTCGCAAGGACGCACCGCCCGCAACGGCGGAAGAATATGAGCAGCTCTTCGCCGATACCGAGCGGGCGCTGCACGCAACTGAATTCTTCAAGACGCGCTTTCATGAGCATATCATGCGAACGGTGCGCACGCTCTTTTTCCGCGCGACCCTCGATTCCCGCGAACTGGCGCTCCTGCGGGCGATTTTCATCGAGGTGGTGCGAACAATCGACCGCATCACGAAGGGAAAGGCAGGCGGCTTGCAGCGGTGAGTGCGCACTTGCGCGACATTACCCGTCCGAACATTTTTCCGCCTGCCGGTTGCTTGTGAAATTCTTCACAAAGCCGACCATTTAACTCGCCTTTACAATTATTCGCGGATGAACTTGCGAAGCAGATGGCTAGTGGTGCCGGGGTTCGTGTGCATCGCCGCACTCGCCACCATGGTCTCTGCATATAGCGGCGCTTCTTCAGAGGAGGGAACGAGTCCGGTCCAGCCGGTTCATTTCCGCCACACGGTTCACGTGGACACGCTGAAGATGAACTGCCTCTATTGCCACTTTTCAGCCAACAAGTCGTTCGATCCCGGTCTTCCGGCCGTTGGGACGTGCATGGGATGCCACACGGTCGTGGCGGGAACGACGCCGGACAACAAGGCGGAGATTCAGAAGCTCGCCGGCTACTGGAACAAGAAAGAGCCCGTTCCATGGGTCCGCATCCACAAGCTTCCCGAGTACGTCCACTTTCCGCACATGCGGCACGTGAACGCCGGCGTGACGTGCCAGACATGTCATGGGCAGATCCAGAACATGAAGCAGGTTTACCAGGCGTCGTCGCTCAACATGGGCTGGTGCATCAACTGTCACATCGGACAGTCGAACCCGCCATTCCGCGCGAGATACGATTGCGCCACGTGTCACTACTGATCGAATGAGCACCAGCCAAGACTCGGCCACTCCGCCGCTCGAGGGCACCACGCCAAATGGCGTGAAGCGGCGCGAATTCCTCAAGGTCATCGGGGCAGGCGCTGCCACGACTGCAATGATCGGATGCGCATCCGAAAAAGTGGAAAGGCTCATTCCGTACCTGGTATCGCCGGACCAAACTGTGCCCGGCGTCTCGACCTACTACGCGAGCACCTGCCGCGAATGCTCCGCTGCCTGCGGCATCATAGCCGAGACACGCGACGGACGTACGATCAAGCTGGAAGGCAATCCGGATCATCCGGTGAATCGCGGCGCGCTGTGCGCGCGCGGACAGGCGTCGCTCCAGGGATTGTACAATCCTGACAGGTACCGCGGCCCGATGGCCCTGAAGAACGGAACGCTCGAGAGCGTGAGCTGGGACGAGGCGCTCCAGATCTTCTCACAGAAGCTGGCCGAGGCGCGCAGCGGAGGCGGAGCTGGAAACGCGGTCTTCATCAACCAGCACGAGTCGGGAAGCTTTCCGGGCTTCCTCGATGCATGGCTGGCGGGACTCGGAATGCCCGCACATCTCAGCTACGACGCCGCCGCGGATCATGCCGCGATCGCGGCGAACAGGCAAAGCTATGGTGTGGCGTGGCCGAAGCTCGATTTTGGCGCTGCCCGTCTCATTGTATCGATCGGGGCGGATTTCCTCGACGGATGGGGCGCCAGCGTACCGCAGCAGCTCGACTTCGCGGACGCCCGCGCCAATCGCGAGCAAGCTCCGCGGCTGATCTATGTCGGGCCGCGTCGCTCGCTCACCGGTCTCAACGCCGACCAGTGGATCGATTGCAAGCCGGGCACCGAGATATCGATCGTCCGCATGCTCGCCGGTCAGCTTCCGATCGGAGCAGCTGCTCAGACAACCGGTGTCAGCGCATCGGTGCTTGATGCGTTCGCGAAGGAATTCGGCCTCTCGAAGCCGACAATGGTGCTGGCGGGAGGCGGGGGCAGCGACGGTCTCGATGTGGCGCTCGCCGTAAACGCGCTCAATCAATCGCAGGGCAATGTGGGCGTCACGATCAAGCCCAGCGAAGGCTACCTCGGCTTCGATCGAATGGCGTCGCCCGCGGAGCTGCGGGTTCTCGCCGACAGGATGAACTCGGGCGGTGTGTCGCTCGTCATGGTGCGCGGCGCCAATCCGGCGTTCACTCTGCCCAAATCCGTCGGATTTGCGGCTGCGATGGCGAAAGTTCCGTTCACGGTCAGCTTCTCCAGCTATCCGGACGAGACTACCGCGCACGCGAACCTGATACTTCCCGATCACCACTCGCTCGAGCAATGGGGCGATGCGGAGCCGGTGCGAGGGACGATCTCGCTGCAGCAGCCAACGATGGATCCGGTCTTTGACACCCGGGCAACTTCGGACGTACTGATCGCTGTCGCGAAAAAAGATCCCGCGAGCGCGGCCCGGTATCCGGCGGCTGATTATCGAAGCTGGCTGATCAGCCGCTTTCCGGGCGGCGCGGCCGGGCTGGCCGCGGCACTTCCGCGTGGAATCGCGTCAGGATCGCTCGGTGAGCCGACGACCGCTCGTCCCGTTCCAGCAGTGCGCGCCGCGCCGCTGATCGAACAATCGAGCGGCAACATGTACCTCGTCGTCTATCAGCACCCGTTCCTCGGGGACGGACGCGGAGCGAACAAGCCGTGGCTGCAGGAGATCCCCGACCCCGTCACGAAGATCTGCTGGCAGACGGTGGCCGAAATGAATCCGGCGACGGCTGAAAAGATGGGATTGGCGAACGGCGATCTCGTCACCATTCAGACCACTGCGGGAAGTCTCACGCTTCCAGTGCTTCGCTACCTCGGGACCCAGCGGGATACTGTCGCTATTGCCACCGGGAGAGGGCAGGCAAACGCCGGCCGGTACGCGAAATCAGGATTCAATCCGCTCGAGATTCTTCCCGCCGTCGAGAATCGAGCCGGCGGAGTCGCATACGTGTCGACGAAAGCGAACGTCACCAAGGCGGGCGGACACGTACAGATAGTTACCACAGAAGGTTCCTCTCGCCAGCATGGGCGTGGCATCGGTCAGGCGGTTGGAGTCGCCGAATTCAGAGCGCAGACCGAGCACGCCGAGGGTGGAACAGAGCACCACGAAGAGATGCCCGGCGAGGCGCCCCACGAATTCCTTCCCGGGCTGCGCTCACCGGTCGCGAATGACGCTCAGGGTGAGCAGGGTAGCCAGCAGTCGAAGGACAAGGGCATGTACGATCCGAATCACTGGAGCGGCATGGCCAAGCGGCGCTGGGCGATGACGGTCGATCTCGCGCGGTGCACCGGATGCGGAGCGTGCGTGAGCGCATGCTACGCCGAGAACAACATTCCGACCGTTGGCGCGGACTGGCAGGTTGGACAGGTGCTTCCGGACCGGACTGGCTTCGGCGCGAACATTTTGCGCAGTCGCGAGATGGCGTGGATCCGGATCGAGCGCTACTTCGAGGGCGGGGAAGACGGCGGGGCTGATTTCGATACCCGCTTCGTCCCGATGATGTGCCAGCACTGCGGCAACGCGCCGTGCGAGCCCGTCTGTCCCGTGTATGCGACCTACCATTCGCCTGACGGCCTCAACGTGCAGGTCTACAATCGATGCGTCGGAACGCGATACTGCTCGAACAACTGCCCGTACAAGGTTCGGTATTTCAACTGGTTCGGTTATGGTGAGCCCGCGCGGCCGCAGTACGCGTTCCCCGAGCCGCTCAACTGGCAATTGAATCCGGATGTTACAGTGCGCGGCAAGGGTGTGATGGAGAAGTGCACGTTCTGCGTCCAGAGAATTCGTGAGGCGGAGAATCGCGCGACTGCCGAGAAGCGCCCGCTCAGGGCCGATGAGTTCACGACGGCGTGCGCGGCTTCGTGTCCGTCTCGCGCGATCACGTTTGGTGACGCCGCCGACGAGAGCTGGAGTGTCACGCGGCTCGCGAAGGATGCGCGGGCGTATCATGTCTTCGAGGAGCTGAACACGTACACCGCGGTCGTGTACCTGAAGAAGGTGACACATGCCGGGCCCTCCAGTCCCCTGGGGGCATAGCGATGGCCACGCTCACTCAGCCCGTGCCAGCGCGCGACGAGCCGCGCCGCCCGAACATCGCGACGGCCGGCGTGCAGCTGCCGGCGGTGAAGGATTACGAGCAGGTCGATCGCGAGATTGTCGCCACTCTCCATCCCACGGTTGCGTGGTTCATCGGACTGGGGGTCGCGATCTTCTTCCTGCTGGTGGGGATCAGCGCGTGGATGTATCAGATCTACAGCGGACTCGGCGTCGCCGGCTACAACCCACCCGTGATGTGGGGCGTCTACATCATCACGTTCGTCTTCTGGGTCGGTATCGGTCACGCCGGAACGCTGATCTCCGCGATTCTCTATCTTTTCCGCGCCGGATTCCGCACGACGATCTATCGCTGCGCGGAAGCGATGACGGTGTTCGCGGTCATGACGGCCGGGTTGTTTCCGATTCTTCACCTCGGGCGGCCCTGGAAATTCTTCTGGCTGATTCCGTATCCGAACTGGCGCTACATCTGGCCGCAGTTCAAGAGCCCGCTGGTGTGGGACGTGTTCGCGATCCTCACCTACCTGACGGTGTCGAGCACGTTCCTTTACGTCGGGCTCATTCCCGACATCGCGGTGCTGCGCGACCGGGAGAATATCAGCCCGATGAGGAAGCGCATCTACTCGCTTCTCGCGCTTGGGTGGCGGAACACGGACAATGAGTGGAGGCACTTCGCCCGCGCTTATCTGTTCCTCGCGGCGTTCTCGACGCCGCTGGTGCTGTCGGTGCACTCCGTCGTGTCCTTCGACTTTGCGATGGCGCTTACCCCGGGATGGCACACGACGATCTTCCCGCCCTACTTCGTTGCCGGAGCGATCTTCTCCGGAATCGGAATGGTCTTCACGATCATCATTCCGCTGAGAAAGTGGTTCGGGCTTAGGCACTACGTGACGATCAACCACCTCGACGCCGCGGCAAAACTCGCGCTCTTCACGTCGCTCCTGGTCGGCTGCGCTTATATGAATGAGTGGTTCGTGGCCTGGTTCAGCGGCAACGAGGTCGAGAAGAGCTTTTTCGCCAACCGCATCTGGGGGCAGTGGTGGTGGGCGTCCGCCATTCTCTACACCTGCAACATCGTGCTGCCGTTGTCGCTCTTCGTGCAGAAGCTGCGACGGAATCCGGCCTGGCTCTTCATCATCTCCTTTACGATTAACATCGGCATGTGGTTCGAGCGCTTTGTGATCGTCGTGCCGTCGCTGTCGCACGAGTTCGAGCCGTGGCAGTGGACCAGCTACCGTCCGACCTGGGTGGATTACGCGATTCTCGCCGGAAGCTTTGGCTGGTTCGCGATGTGGTTTCTGTTGTTCATCAAGCAGCTGCCCGTGATCGCGATTTCGGAAGTGAAGGAGATCGTTCCGCCCCAGCTCAGAAAGGCCCATCCGCACGGAATCGATCCGGCTGGACGGCACTTCGAGTTTGAGCCCGATACACCGGGAGAGTTCGCGTAATGCGCGGCGTCCTGGGGGCGTTCCACGAGCTCGACGCCGCCGTCGGCGCGATCGAAGCTCTCAAGGAAAAGAATGTCGGCGCGATTCGCGTCTTCACGCCGACGCCGCGGCACGAACTGGAGGAAGCGATCGGAGCGCCGCCGAGCTCGGTGCGCCGCTACACTCTGATCGGCGGGCTGCTTGGTGTGACGTTCGGATACTGGATCGCGATCTGGGTGTCGGACTACTGGCCGCTCGTCGTCGGCGGCAAGCCGATCGCGTCGTGGGTGCCCTACACGATCTTTGGGTTCGAGGTGATGGTGCTCGTTGGAGCGCTCTCGACGGTGGTGGGACTGTTCATCAATTCCCGCATCCCCCGCCTGACGATGATGGTCGGCTACGATCCGCGGTTCAGTCACGGCGACTACGGGGTCTGGGTCGAATGTCCTCCCGAAAAGGCGGCGACCGCAGAAGATCTGCTGCGCGAGCACGGAGCGGTGGAGGTGAGACGTGAGCGCTAGAATGCGCGCGCTCGTTCTAGCAATACCACTGCTGTCCCTCACGGCGTGCGAGTGGTTCACCGACTTCAAGCGGCAGCCCTCGATCTCGACGTGGGAACCGGTAAAGGACACGCTCACTCCATCGCGCGGGAATCCGCAGATGTCCGTTCCGACGACCGGCACCGCGATGGCGGGGTTTCAGGTGTCATACGGAGCCTTTCCGGCGACGATCGATTCGATGGCATCGCTGCGGAATCCAACGCCGTCGACGGATTCTTCGCTTGCCAACGGCAGAAAATATTTTCAGATCAACTGCGCGGTGTGTCACGGCGAGCGGGCAATGGGAGATGGACCAGCGACAAAATTTGGAATGCCGGGGATCAACCTCGTTCTGGACATGACCAAGGGACGGTCGGACGGATACATCTTCGGCATGATTCGAAACGGACGAGGGCTGATGCCGTCCTACAACAGAATCGAGGAGATGGATCGCTGGGACGTCGTCAACTACCTGCGTGCGCTGCAGGGAGTGAACGGGAAGACCGTGGAAGCAGGACCGCTCGCTCCACCGGGCGTTACCGGCGATAAAGTTCCGGGCCCGACCAGGCTGGGGCCGACCGTGCCTGCACCGTTTTCCGACCCGCACAAAACCAGTGGCGCGCACGAGCAGACCGGCGCTCAACCTGACAACTCCGCGCGGGCGCGGGTGGATTCGGCTAAAACGAAGTCCGATAGCACTCGCGCGAGTGTGATCCGATGACGCACGACGCGCACGCCCTATCGCGGGAAGAGGTGCTCGCCGGAATCGACCGGCCGACGCCCCCGATTCTGAGAACGATTTGCATCGTTCTGGCCGTGATTGGCCTGATCGTGTTCGTCGTCGGCCTGTTCGTACAGCCCGACCGCGCCTGGCAGGCGCTTCTCGTCAACTGGCTTTACTTCACATCGATCTCGTCGGCGGGCGTGGTGTTCGTCGCCGTACAGCGCATCACCACCGCGCGCTGGTCGAGGCCGATCGTGCGCTTTCTCGAGGGCTACGTGGCCTTCCTGCCCGTCGCCTTCGTGCTGCTGCTGCTCATCGTCTCAGTCGGCCGCCACCACATCTTCTGGTGGTCGAATCATGTGCCCGAGATTGCCGAAAAGCGCGTGTATCTCAACCCGCCCTTTTTCATTTCGCGGGTGATCATCACGTACCTGATCATCCTGGTTCTCAGCCTCTGGTACATATACACATCGGTCAGACTCGACGTCGGCATTCTTCAGGAGGGCGGTGCGAAGTGGGCGCGCGGTCTCCGCGAGCGGATGCGCCGGGGCTTCCGCGACGAGCGTCGCGAGCTTCACTCCACCCACTCGCTGCAGGGGCGGCTCGCGGTATTCCTCGCGTTCGCCTTCGCGTTCGGATGGATCGTGCTGTCGTGGGATCTGTCGATGTCGCTCGATCCGCATTTTCAGAGCACGATGTACGGCTGGTGGTTCTTCATGGGGGCGTGGGTCGCGGCGCTCGCGAGCTGGACCCTGATCGTCATGGCGTGGCGGCGTTATCTCTCGCGCTACGATCTCATTCAGGACAAGCACTTCCACGACCTCGGTAAATTGTGCTTTGCCTTCACGGCGTTCTGGGGCTACCTCACCTTCGGCCAGTACCTCGTGATCTGGTACGGCAACCTCGGTGAAGAGACTCACTGGATGCGCCTCCGCCTCATCGAGGGCTGGCGCATCCCGACCCTGATTGCCGTAACATTGATGTTCGTGCTACCATTTTTCGGCCTGCTCTCGCGCGCGGCGAAAGTGTTTCTTCCGACGCTCGTGCTTTTCGCCACTTCGACAGTGTTCGGCCTGTGGCTGCACCGCTATCTCGAGGTTTACCCATCGATCTACGGTGCGACGACCGACATCCCGCTCGGGCTGTGGGAGATTGGTGTTGGACTTGGATTGCTGGGCATATGGGGGTTCTGCTATCTCGCGTTCATGGATGCGTTCCCGAGGATGCGTGTGCTGTTGATGACATCGCCCTATCGCGATGAAGTGCAGGTGCCGGTGGACCCCCGCACGATGGAGCCGCTCCCGGCGCACGAATAGCGCGTCGTGACTGCGCATCGTTCGTGACGCGGTTGTATACGACGGCGTCACGGTGATTGAAGTGCCGGTGGTGGATACTCTCGCGCTTCTGAAAAAGATATTTCGCGGGTCTCGATAGTGCGTGGGCTCCATGCCTGTCTATATTTCGGCTCGCACTCGAGGGGCGTTAGCTCAGCTGGGAGAGCGCCTGGTTTGCAACCAGGAGGTCGCAGGTTCGATCCCTGTACGCTCCATTGACTTACAATTTGCCGGGGTCAGTTTCGCACAGATGGTTGGCCGCGGAATGCAATTTATGCGGAGCGGCTCGACCCTGAGATGGAGCAGTTGCGGCGATCGCGATCGATCCACGCGAGAGCAAAGTGTAGTCGACGCGGCGCCCGATTGCGATTGCAGACGACATGATGTCTTAGGATTCTGGTTGACGAAGAGCGAGCGCGATGTGATAATTAATGTGCGCTCTGCTTGCTGTGCCAAATTCTTCGAGCAGGAATTCTTATGAACACGATGCCTCACAGACTGGCCGACAATTGGCGCGGGTTAACCCGCGACGGTCTGCGCACGCGCATCGGCGTCGATAAGTCGTGGACAGGGCGCTCTGTCGTGTCGTCAGCGACCAATACGCTCGTGTCGCGGGCCATCGCCTGCACCACGCACAGGACGCGACTGTCTGAGATGCGCCCCGTGTCTCGAGCCGCCCAACATTCTCTTTACACCGTTCGCGGTCTCGAGACCCCCCTCCCCAAGCGCAGGAACTGTCACAAGCCGCAGCACTCAAGCGGATAGACAGTCTTCGGTCGAGAGCTCCACGGCCGCCTTTAGGCGGACGGGATAGCTGACGCCCTACCTGCGCTTAATGCCGGGTGGGGCGATTTGCATTTCCGACCTGTGCTCGTTGCCGAAAGGCTGATCAAAACACGCCTCGGCCACGAATCGCTCGGCGGAAGTTACAAAAAGAAACCAATTCATCATCGCTGCACTGCGCGAATCCTCGTGCGGTGCAACCAAGAAAAAGGGGATTGAGATGTTGAAGATTATAGACGACGGCGAAAACAGATTTCGCCTTGAGAGTGCAACAGGCGTTGACGTCGGATGGATTCGTGGGCACGCCCTCGGCTTTCGCGGACTTCCGACCGAGAAAGCCGTGATCGAGGCCGCAGCTGATTCATCGCGCGCGCTTGAAATCGCATTGGCGCGCGAGTTTATGGGACACCCGGTCCATGACATAAGCACATCGCGCATCAGACTCCAGCATGACGGGGCATACGAGTGGGTCGCAGATGGTTACCGGCCACTCGCGCGCATTCTCCGCCCAACGTCCGGGCAGTTCCCCGAGAAGGCGTTCGGCATCGAGTTCCAGGTTCCGTCGTACGCAACCCTCCACGTTACCATCGCGTGCGCGCAAGCTGTGTGGAGAGTACTTGGCCCGCAGCTCAGAATTCCGGCCATGGCAGCAGCCAGTCCGCCACAGCCGTCGCGGGTTTTCCCATTTCGACGTGGACCGTCCCTGGTAACCGTGCCAGGAGGAGACTGAAATGCAATTTCAAAAGATTGTGGTGGGTATCGACTACAGTGAGGCATCCCTTGCCGCTGCGCAGTGGGCTACGCGCAAACTTGCGCCGACTGGTCAACTTCTTTTGGTGCATGTCCTGCCTGAGCCTTTCGCTCCGGTCTACCTGCGTATGCACATTGCCCCAACGCTCGATCAGCTTGCGACGTTGACACCGGGCCTATACGGGGCGTTAAGAGGATTTGGCGACGTACTCCGCGATAGTCGTGTGCGTGTTGGCATTCGAACCGGAAATCCGGCCGCGACACTTGCACGGGTGGCGGAAGAAGTAAATGCTGACATGTTGTGCGTTGGACGCGGACACCGCCGCCAGGGGGGAAGTCGCTTCGGTGCGACGACACCACAGCGCCTCCTGGCGCACGCGCGCATACCCGTGTTGGTAATGCCCGCGTCATTCGACGAGACAAGAACGCGCATCGTCGCAGCACTCGACGCACGCGCTGGCGGAGAATCCGTTCTCCAAATCGCGGCATCACTGGCACTTGACTGGGGCACGGGCCTCGACGCTGTCCACGTCGTGGAGGCTGAAGCGCGCAGACACCCCCTCTCAAGATATCTCGTCCGCCTCGCCCGCCAGCGCAACAAGCAACCGCTTCTAATTGACAGCGCGCGCCGTGTCGGTATCGCAGCACTCGGCGACCCGGATCTGACCTTAATGGCAGAGGCATGGCTGAAATCAGGATTGTCTGCTGTCGACGAAGCCGTTCGATCCGAAGCAGTTGTTCGGTGGGGAGATCCCGGGCCTGAGCTAGTGGCGCATGCGCAGCAGAATGCCGCTCTCCTGGTGATTGGCCGGGAAAGTAATCGCTCGCCTCTGGTCTCGGCCGCGAATTTCCCGAGTGGCAGTACGACCAGGTACGTGGTCTGGTCAGCTCCGTGCCCTGTGTTGGTGCTGCCACCCGCCGCCGCGAAAACGACGCAAGGGTTGCTGGGGCGCGCGAGTCTTCGATCTCAAGCAGTTCGCCATGTCGAGGGGTCGTACGCAGCGATGTCGCATTCGCTTCCAGTCCGGGCATATGGTGGCGGCGCTGGCGGAGACGGAGATAGCGCGGCATGACTCTCTCTTCAGAATGTCTCGATCCGGCTGATGTAATGGTAGACGCATCACGTGGTCAGGTTGCGCACTCAATGCCTCTCGGTGTGCTGCGCGCTCTTATTCAGGGAGAGTCCCTGTCGGAAGTCGTGCCGGTTGCCTTGAAGCTGCTGGAGCGAGATCCGCTTGCGTCCGGCGGTTACTTTCGCGGTGATCTTATACGGTGCCTTATGGAAGTCCCGGGGCAATTTTGGTGGCACCGTCCCGAGCTGTGGGAGCAATACCGAGGTGCACTGCGCGCTGCGGCGCTGCTGCGGCGTGAGCTCCCACCTCAAGAGCAATCGCAATTCTGGAGCGTTTTGCCAGGCGAGTTCTAATCGTCCGCATCCGCGATGAATCAAACTGAAGGATTATCAAGGTGCAATTATCTGGACGTAAGTCCGCGGTATGCGTAGCCAAAGTTGGCGTTGATTGCGCTACAACCGGCTTTCTCACGAGGTTCTCAATGACAACACCGCTCAGGCAAGACCGCATCGACAGTCAGCCCTTCAATAGCCCGGAAATAATAGTGGGGGCCGCTACAGCGTCAACGATCCCGCCGGATTCCACAGTTCCTGAAACTCCGGACGTCGTTAACGCCGCGTCGCTGGACAGCTTCCCGGCGAGCGATCCGCCCGGTTGGACTGGACTTCAGCTGGGACC
>JBDTND010000038.1:0-15057 GCA_039933915.1 Gemmatimonadales bacterium
TACGACGAAAAGCAGAAGGCTGGAATCCCGGTCGAAGCAGTCCTCGCTTCGCTGGGCTGCGGCAATCCTACCGCGCTTGCCGCACTGCAAGAGGGTGAGACTGTTCTCGACCTCGGCTCGGGCGGCGGCATCGACGTATTGCTTTCGGCAAAACGCGTCGGCCCTACCGGCAAGGCGTACGGGCTCGACATGACAGACGAGATGCTCGCGCTGGCCAACGAGAACAAGCGCCGGGCGGGCGCTGCGAACGTCGAATTCCTCAAGGGTGAGATCGAGCGGATCCCCCTGCCGGATGCATCGGTGGATGTCATCATCTCCAACTGCGTGATCAATCTGTCCGGTGACAAGCGAAAGGTGCTGAGCGAAGCGTTCCGCGTTCTGAAGCCGGGCGGCCGGTTCGCGGTGTCAGACGTCATCGTACGCGGCGATGTCCCAGCCGCGGTAAAGAGCAACATGGAGCTGTGGATCGGCTGCGTGGCTGGCGCGCTCGAGGAGCAGGAGTTCCTTGGCCTGTTGCGCGAAGTTGGATTCGTAAAGCCGTCGATCGAGCCAACGAGGGTTTACAAGGCAGAGGATGCGGCCGCTTTTCTGAGTGGAAGTGGTCTCGACGCTATAGAATTCGCATCACAGATCGACGGAAAGTTCATGGGCGCGTTTGTGCGCGCGACAAAGCCGCTCGCGCAATGCTGCGGTCCTGACTGCTGCTGACCCATCAGGCGTGGCGGACCTTCACACCGACCGGTGCCGCCGCGGAGGATTCAATGCGGATCAGAAATGCAAAGAGCGAAGACCTGGCCGCCGTAGAGGACCTGCTTTCGGCGAGCGACCTTCCGGTCGACGGAGTGCGCGACAATTTCTCCAGCTTCGTCGTAGCCGAGGATAGAGACGAGATCGCAGGCGCGATCGGATTCGAGAAGTACGGCTCCGTCGCGCTCCTGCGATCCGCCGTGGTGTCGCCGGAGCATCGCGGAGCCGGTGTCGGACGGCAGTTGGTCGAGCAGCTCCTCCAGCGCGCCGAAAAAGCAGGAATCGACGAGCTTTATCTCCTGACGACGACGGCGGAGAAGTACTTCCCGCGATTTGGCTTTACTCCGACCACGCGCTCTGCCGTTCCTGAAGCGGTGAAAGCTTCAGTTGAATTTCGAGGCGCTTGTCCTGAGACGGCCGTGGTGATGACGCGGCGCGTGGGAAGCTGAGGCCAGACGATTCCGTGCGTTACGCGTTGATCTCGGATATCCACGCCAACCTTCCCGCGCTCAAGGCCGTGCTCGCCAGCATCGACGAGCGCGGAGATGTCGGTGCCATCTACCATCTCGGTGATCTCACCGGTTACGCGCCCTGGCCGAACGAAGTCGTCGCACTTCTGCGGCAGCGCGCGATTCCCGGCATTGCCGGCAATTACGACTCGACGGTCGCGATGGACTACAAGCACTGCGGGTGCAGGGCGGACACCCCGAACGAAGAGGAACTGTCACACATCTCGTTCGAGTGGACGCGATCGCATGTGACGCCTGAGACGAAAAACCATCTGGCGAGTCTTCCATTCCGCCTCGATATCCGGCCTTTTGGGGGGCACGTGTCCGGACCGACAATTACTCTCGTACACGGCAATCAGACGCTGAACACGGTTTACGTAACGGAGGACCGCCCGGACTCTTTTCTCGAGAAGATGGCGGCAGGTATCGGCGCAAGCTCTGAAGATGTGATCTGCTTTGGGCACACCCACCGGCCGTGGCAGCGAGTCGTGGGCGGGGTGCATTTTGTCAATACGGGGAGTGTCGGCCGTCCGAAAGACGGAGACTGGCGCGCATGTTACGCTCTGCTGACGATCGATGGCTCGGGAACACGTATTGATTTCGTACGCGTCGAGTATGACATCGACGAGGCTGCACGCGCGATTCGCACGAGCGAGTTGCCGGACGAGTTCGCGGACATCTTAAGGTCGGGAGGAGTCGCGATTCAGCAGGCCGGCTAGTTGGGCAAATCCAACTGATGATAGCCGGCCGCCGGTTGCGGGCAGCGATCAGCCGGCAGCGTGTCGTCTTCTGTGGTTTTGGTGTTTATCGATTCTCACGTTGTAATCTCTTCGCGACCGCTTCAGCCTGTCCAAATACCCGCAGAAAATTCTCCCCTGCCAGCTTGCGAAGATCCGCGTCCGACCATCCGCGCCTCGCCAGCTCCGCGAACAGCGCCGGATACTTCGAAACGTCCTCGAGCCCCTGCACCACCTCGGTGATTCCGTCAAAATCGCCGCCGATCCCAACGTGATCGACCCCAGCGACCTTGCGCACGTAATCGATCTGGTCGGCAACCTGTGAGAGTGTCGCGCGCGGCTCGGGATGCGCAGATCGCCACGCTCTTATCTCCCGCGTGATAGCGGCAGAGTCATTCCCATACTTCGCGCGCAGGTCGGTTATCAGCGGGCGGGTTGATTGGTCGTACTGCAGAACGGCCTGTGACACGAAACCGGTGACGAAAGGCACCATCACGATTCCTCCGTTCGCCGTCACGCGCCGAAGAATCGAATCGGGCACGTTGCGCGGGACGTCGACGAGCGCTCTCGCGCCGGAATGCGAGAATATCACTGGTGCCTGACTCACGTTGAGAGCGGCGCTCATCGTCGCGGGGGAGACGTGCGACAGATCGACGAGCATGCCGAGCCTGTTCATCTCTCGCACGACGCTGTCGCCAAACGGAGTAAGCCCGTGATGTTTCGCCGAATCGAGCGCGGCGTCGGCCCAGTCGAGAGTGACGTTGTGCGTCAGCGTCATGTAGCGCGCGCCGAGCTCGTAGTACGCTCGGAGAGCGCCAAGCGAGTTCTCGATGGCGTGGCCGCCTTCGAGCCCGAGCAGCGATCCGATTTTCCCTTGCCTGAAATCGCGCCGGATGTCGCCTGCGCTCAGAGCGAGCGCAAGCCGGTCCGGATACCTGGCTATCATACTTCGGGCGATCTCGAGTTGCTCGAGCTGCACCCGTGCGTATCCGGAATCGCGCCACTCGCCCGGGATATACACCGACCAGAACTGCGCGCCGACCATCCCCTGCCTGAGGCGGTCGAGGTCGGTGTGACCCGGCGTGTGACTCCGGAGATCATAGGCGTCAACGTTGCCGCGGGCGATCGTATCTTCGCGGATCCGCCATGGCAGGTCGTTGTGCCCGTCGATCAGTGGTGTCTCGCTGAGAATCCGCTTTGCCCGGGCGAGATAAACGTCGTCGCCCGAGTGCGACCCCGTTTGGGCGCTAAGCGGCAGATAGACGGCTAACTGGAGAAAGCTGCAGGCAAACGCGAGTATCTCGAGCGAATGCCGTTTGTTTCTGGGGTGCGGGTGGGTAGACATGGCGCGTAAGCTAATGCTCGTGCCAGGGGTGCTGCAGGTCGGCGTCAGGGGATCAGAGAGGGCCCCGGCGGGGAGTCGAGCAGATCTACCGCCTGGATGCTGTCGGCTTCGGTGACCGCCAAACGGATTGGATGCAGCCATTGGAGCCACGGCATCATCCCGCTTGCATCGTCGCGAATGAGATTGGAGTCGATGCCGTTCGCGTCCAGGACGGCTTGCGCTATGTGCGCCTCGCTTTCGTTCGCAAATGTCCTAATGATTGTATTGAGCTCAGGAAGCTCTTTCTCCATCTTCCATCCCTGCGTTACGCGTAAGGTGAAACCTGCATGCGTGACGCGTCAACTGCACTGATCCGGGCTGTACCAATGCGCCGTCTGGCACATTGTCTGCCCGCACAGATGATAATGACTTTCTTCGTGGGCGAACATATGAAAGCGCTTTCCACACTGTCCACGGCCTTTTGCTTCGCCTTCCTGCTGACCATCGCCAGCTGCGGCAAAGAAGCCGAGACGAAAGGGACGGCCAGGACAGCGGAAGATACCATGCTGATGCACGATCTGGCCGAGGCAAACAAGAACACGGCGGCAGCGGCGGCGGTGGACAACAGCCTCAATACGGTGAAATCGAGCGGGGATCCGTCCAATTCAGCGGGCGCTACAGCTCAAAGCCCCTCGGACACTCGCGCGGCTGCGCCAACTCCGGCCGGGAGCCAGGCGCAAACGTCCGGGGCCAGGCTGACGCCTCCGCTTAGAGCGGCGGATGCGTCAGGTCGGACGACCGTTCCCACTAGCCGTTCGCCAGCTTCCGGAGATCCGTGCGATTCAAGGGCGCCCGTGGATCAACGCTCATGTCTCAACCGCTCGATCGTCGCCAATGACGCCGACCTCAATCGGACGTATCAGGATCTCCTGGCGCAGGCTCGAAAATCTGGCGGATCAGATCTCGAGGACAGGTTCCGGCAGGGGCAGCGGGAGTGGATCAATCAACGCGACGCCGACTGCCGTGCGCAGACGGCGAGCGACGACGGCAAGCTGTGGGCAAGAGCGCGTGCGCGCTGTCTCGCCGACTATTCCGCAAAGCGAACCTCGGAGCTCCAGCGGAACCTGAGCAGCCTCAGGGGCCAGTAAACACGAAGGCAACGCGAAGGGTCGACCCTATGGTCGAACCTTCCGCGTTGCCCCTCGTTATCTCTGCTTAGCGAGCTGTTGCTTTCATCTGCGTGCCCGCGCTCGCCAGTGCGCGACCTTCCAGGAGCGCATCTATCTCCGACGCCGCTACCGGCCGCGGGCCAATCCAGCCGCCTGAATAATTGCGCGTTGGGACGGTGACGTTCGCGACGCTTCCAGTGGGACTGATCTCCACCACTGCCGTAGCGTCGGTCACGCCCTGGTATCCGCTGTTGATGACCAGTACCCATCTGCCCACCGCTGGACGCTCCCAGCGAACGGAATACATACCCGCCTTGGATCCGGGCCGAATATCGAGGGGCATGCTCTGGCGCTTTCCATTCACGACGCCCTCGGCGGTGCCAGTCACTGTCCTTGCCAACAGATCGCCGTGATGGTAGGTCCGCACGGTGAGGAATGCGCCTCGTGATGCCTGGTCGAACGGGTTAGCCGGATACTCGATCGCGATCCATGGTGGACCGGCCAGCGCGGTGCTGAATGCGGTCAACGTGAGTGCGGTGACGAGCGCGAAGGAGCGAAGCGCGGTGAATCTCATGGCAATCTCCTGAAGAAGTATTGCCGGGCTCGACCACTTCCCGGCGCCACTACGATGCCGGCCGACTCTTCAGGGTTTAACTGCTTCTTACTGACTTCGTCTCAGAGTTACCGCACCCTTGAAGGTGCGCACCGACACCTTCGCGCCTCCATCAAAGGTGTCCATGGTCAGCTCCGCACCGCGTCCAAACCGCCCCGGTATCGCGTTCTTCTTCGACAAGTTGTTCGTGATGCTGCCGGCGATCGTCACTACCGAAAACGACGCGCTCGTCTTGTCGGGAACCGCGATGTCGATGCTGCCGCTATGGCTGTCGAAGTCGAACGAGCCGCTTCGGTCGAGACGGCCGGCGAACATGATGTTCCCCGTGACGGTTTCGATCTTCGTGCGCTCGAACACTCCGCCTTCCACTTTTACCGGTCCGCTGACGGTGGAGAACGCAGCATCGGAGCTTGCGCCTCTAAACGTGACAGTGCCGGACGCGCTCTTAGCCCGGACCCAGGGTGGTGACCCAGTGATGTGGATGTCCCCGTCGATCGCTTCCGCGTTGAGCTCGCGCGGATTGCCGGTGACGTCGATCGTCCCGCTCACCACGTAGAGGTCGAGACCGCCGTCCACGCCGCTCACGTCGATATTCGCCGTGGCGGTCTTGATCCAGAGCTTGATCCGCTCCGGCACCCAGACTTCGAGCCTCGTCGGCTTTGGATCGCGCTCGTTGCCCGATTCGACGAACATCTTGGCGCCCGTATAACCGCCACCGGAGTAGAGCTGGTCGCCGGGTGCCAGCACTCCGCGGATGAGAACCGTGTCCCTGTTCCAACCGTGAACTATGACCGTGCCCACCATGTTGGAAATGCGGAGCGCCCCTTCCATGCCAAGCGGAAGTCTCCGCTCGATTTTCTGTTGAGCGACAAGTCGGAGCGGGGATGACAGCAGCAGTAGCCCCGCAGCGGTGATTGCGATGCGTCTAACTCCCACGCGTTATCTCCGCGGTGCGGCGAAGCAGATCGACCTTCTGTCTGTAGTTGGAGAACACCATCTGCGCGAGAATCTTGTTCGCCGGATCACGCGCCAGAGCATTGCGTGCTTCGAGGATCGCTTCGTCGATTGTACGGATGCTCGCCTTGAGCTGTGCGACTGTCTCGGGCGCCAGTGAGCCCGACTGCTGATCCAATACATCCTGGAGCATGCTCGCGTTTCGGAGATAGTTGTTCTCCTCCATTGTAAATGCGGCGAGCGCGGCTGGCGTCGCAGCGTCGGCCGAGGTGCTTGCGGTGCGCGAGTTCGTGCTATCCGAGGCGGATTGCCGCGTGTTCAGATACAGAACGGTCCCGGCTGAAGACAGCATTGCTATCACTACGGCGGCCGCGGCGGCCGTAAAGAAAAAGCGGCGCCGAGGCGTCGACCGAGCGGACGCTGAGCGCAGCGCGACAGCCTGTTCGTCGCGCTCGATCGCTGACCGGATCTTCGACCATGCTTCCGCCGGCGGATCTATGGACCTCGGAAGCTCCGCCGCGCGAGCGAATATCCGGTTCAGGTTCTCCACTTCGGCGCCGCAGATTGCGCATGCTGCGATATGGTCGGCGACCGGACCGCGAGCATCTTCAGCGAGCTCGCCAGTCACGTAATCGTCGAGCAGGTGTCTGATGACTTCGTGTGTCACTTGCCCTCCACCTCCTTCATGCCTTCGAGTCTCTCTCTCAGTAGCCGGCGAGCGCGATGGAGCTGCGCCTTGACAGTCCCTACGGAGACGCTCAGTTGTGCCGCGATCTCCTGGTGCTGATACCCCTCCACATCGTGGAGCACGAACGCGAGCCTTGCTCCTTTCGGCAGCGACGCAATTGCGGTCTCCATGTCCATCTTCAGCTCGATGCCACTGCTGCGGGCGGCACCCGGAAGCAATGACGTATCGTCCATGGACAACACCCTCGCCTCGCGCCTGCCGTCGCTTCTCGCGTTCTCCAGCATTGTGTTGACCGCCATCCGGTGCAGCCACGATGAGAAAGCGGAATCACCACGAAACGTCGAGAGTCTTCTCCACGCCCGGATGAATACGTCCTGCATCAGCTCGGTCGCATCGGTTTTGTCTCCAGCCTTGAGGCGAAGACATAGCGCGAACACCCGTCCCGAGTGCTCGCGATAAAGAACCTCGAAAGCACCGACATCCCCAGCCTGCGCGCGCCGGATGCAATCCAGCGCCGCAGTCTTGTCTTCACCGATCGTGGACGGGTTGCGCCCGATAGTGTCTGATGCCACCGCGCTCGTCTTCATCACAGGCGGAAATAGGATGCCGGCCGGCAGTCCGGGGTTGGAACTCGCCGAGAAATGAACTGCAACTTACGACTACCGGCTGGAGGCGATGGGCGGAACGGGCAGTTAACGCCCTTAGCATCATGGGGAGGGCTCTACTCGATGTCTCCGCCGAGGTCAAATTTGGCGCGGGTAAAGGAGACGATGCGCTCGAGGCCGGCCTTTACCTCGGGCGGGATGTCGCGCCGTGCCATCAATCGCGTGGCTTCGTCCTGAATCGACTCCAGCGCCTGGACGAAGTTTCCCTTTCTCAGCTTTCCAGTGTCATCGGGCATGGGTCGGTGGGGTTACAAGGTAGGTGATAGTCAGGCCGAGGTGAGTTGCGCTGGTCTTCCCGGCGGGAGATGCGGCATCGGGCGCCGCTCTCCAACCTGCTGGCGCCACATCGCGTAGTAAAGGCCGGTCCTCTGCAACAGATCATCGTGCTGGCCAACCTCGATGATTCTCCCGCGCTCGAGAACATAGATGCGGTCAGCGTGCATCACCGTCGACAGCCTGTGCGCGATGAGAATCGTGATGACTTCGCGCGACCCGGCAACCTCGCGCATCGTGCGGCTGATCTCTTCCTCTGTCAGAGAGTCGAGCGAGCTGGTCGCCTCATCGAACACCAGCAGATGCGGGTTGCGCAGAAGCGCCCGCGCGATCGACAGGCGCTGCTTTTCACCACCCGAAACCTTGACGCCGCCTTCACCGATGACTGTGTCGAGCCCCTTGTCGGCCCGAGCCAGCAGGGTATTCGCTGCCGCCTTGTGCAGCACGTCCAGGCACTCGGCGTCTGTCGCGTGGGGGTTCACGAACTTGAGATTCTCACGAATGGTTCCGGAAAAAAGCTGCGCGTCCTGCGTCACAAGGCCGATTCGCTCACGCAGGCGGTCGAGGTCGACGTCGCCGCCCGGGACTCCGTTGTAGAGAATCTGTCCTTCCTTCGGCGTGTATAGCCCGACGAGCAGCTTCACGAGCGTCGTCTTCCCGGCGCCCGACGGCCCGACGAAAGCGATCGTTTCGCCGCGCGCAACCTCGAAGGAGATGTCGGTGAGCGCTGGAGTGTTCGCGCTCTGGTGCATGAACCCGACGCCCTCGAATTCGAGTCTCTCGATGTCGGTCACCGGGACTGGTGCGACTGGCTTGGGATCCCTTGGCGTCTCCAGAATCGTTCTGAAATTGCCCAGCGACACCTCGGTCTCGCGATAGACGTTGATGATGTTGCCGAGCTCCTGCATTGGCCCGAAGATGAAAAACGAATAGAACAGCAGCGAGAAGAACTGGCCGATGGTGATCTTCTGCGTGAAGATGAGGTAGAGCATCAGGAACAGGATGCACGTCCGCAGCAGGTTGACGACGGTTCCCTGAACGAAGCTCAGGCTGCGAATGTACTTCACCTTCTTGAGCTCGAGCTTCAGGATCTTTTCCGTCGTCGCGTTCAGCCGAACCACTTCCTGATCGGCCAGTCCGAGGCTCTTCACCAACTCGATGTTCCGCAACGATTCCGTCGTCGAGCCCGCCAGCGCCGTCGTCTCGGCGACGATGACTTTCTGTATGGTCTTCACGCGTCCGCTCAACGTCCAGCTCAAGATCCCGAGCAGGGGAACGGTGGCGAGAAAAGCCGGGACTATGACCCAGTGGACGCTCAGCGCGTAGAAGATGACGAAGACAACGCCCACAAGCGTCGTAAAAATCAGGTTGATCGAGAGCGATATGAACCTTTCGACGTCGGAGCGAACTTTTTGGAGCCTGCCGAGGGTTTCGCCGCTTCGCTGGTCCTCGAACACCGAGTACGGCAGCTCCAGCGAGTGTCGAATGCCGTCAGAGTACATCTCGGCGCCGACGCGCTGGACGATCACGTTGACGTAGTAGTCCTGGAAGTTCTTGGCTACCCGCGACACGAAGGCGACGCCCATCGCCATGAGCAGCAACGTACCCGCGCCTTTGATGAACGTCACGGTCTTGTATTCACGGAACCGGGTGGCGTAGTCGTCGATAACGTGGCGGAAAATGAGCGGATCGAGCAGAGAAAAAATCTGATTCGTCGCCGCCAGGACGAGCGCGAGAATAATCAGCGCCCGGTATTTACGCAGGTATGAGAACAGTAGAGGCACAACCGGATACTATTCGGATGCGGCTGGAGCCGCAAATTGAGAGTTACCCAGCCTTGATCCTGCGCAAAGGTTGCGGACTGGGTTTGGCGGGAGTCCTAAGAGTGCAGGCCACACACTTTGCCCTGCATTTCCAGTCGCAGTACCGAGGCCCAGAAAGACTTGCTCGTCCCGAAAGCCTTTACGACGCTCAGGTCGTACAATCGCTCGCAGTTCAGCTCTGACCTCACCGCCGGCGTGATCGTCGGCGTCGTAGCTCTTCCGCTTGCCATCGCCTTTGCCATCGCCAGTGGCCTGACCCCTGATCGCGGCCTCTATACCGCAATCATCGCGGGATTCATCGTGTCCGCGCTTGGCGGGTCGCGTGTGCAGATCGGTGGACCGACCGGCGCATTTGTCGTAATCGTCTACGGGATCGTCCAGAAATACGGAATCGACGGCCTCATCGTGGCCACGATGATGGCCGGCGTGATACTCGTCATTCTGGGTCTCGCTCGCCTGGGTGCCGCGATCAAGTTTATTCCGCACCCGGTCGTCGTTGGGTTCACCAGCGGAATCGCGGTCATCATCTTCTCCAGCCAGGTCAAAGACTTTCTTGGCCTGCCCATCGGGAATCCTCCCGCCGAGTTCATCGCCAAATGGAGGATGATCGGCGCCAACATCACATCGATCGATCTTCCCACGTTCGAAATCTCACTGCTCGCCCTGGCGATCATCGGGTTCTGGCCGCGGGTGAGCCGGCGTATCCCGGGTCCGTTCGTCGCGCTCATCGTAACCACTGTCCTTGTCAGGGTGCTCAACATCCCGATCGAAACGATCGGCAGCAGGTTTGGAGCGATTAGCGCGACGCTCCCTCAGCTGATCGTTCCGCATGTCACCTTCGATCAGCTCCGTGGTTTGGTCGCTCCCGCATTCACGATCGCGCTTCTCGCCGCGGTTGAATCCCTTCTATCAGCAGTAGTCGCCGATGGAATGATCGGCGGGCGGCACCGCTCCAATATGGAGCTGGTCGCGCAGGGGATAGCGAACATCGCGTCGCCGTTGTTTGGCGGAATGCCGGCGACCGGCGCCATCGCTCGAACGGCGACCAACGTCAAGAACGGTGGACGTACGCCGGTGGCGGGGATGATTCACGCCCTGACGCTGCTCTTGATCACTCTTTTCTTCGGCAGGTGGGCTGCTCTGATCCCGCTCGCCACACTGGCCGCAATACTGGTGGTTGTTGCGTATCACATGAGCGAGTGGCGCACATTCCGCGGTGAGCTGACCTCGCCAAGGAGCGATGTACTCATTCTCCTCACGACATTCTCTCTGACGGTGCTGGTCGACCTCACCGTTGCGATCGAAGTCGGAATGGTCCTGGCAGCGTTCCTGTTCATGAAGCGGATGGCAGAAGTCACGAATGTCACTGTTGTTACGCGCGAGCTCTCGGATGGCGAGGGGGAAGACGAAGACGATCCAAACGCTATCCGCGACCGCAGTGTGCCGGACGGCGTAGAGGTGTTCGAGATCAACGGGCCGTTCTTCTTCGGCGCGGCGGAGCAGTTCAAGGACACGATCGGCCAGGTCGCCAACAAGCCAAGGGTGCTGATCATCAGGATGCGCGACGTGCCTGCGATCGATGCGACCGGATTGCACGTGCTTCAGGAGCTTGCACGACGCTGCCGGAAGGACGGAACACTCCTGCTTCTGTCAGACGTCCACTCTCAGCCGATGTTCGCGATGGTCAGGTCAGACATGCTCGCTGAGATGGGCGAAGAGAATCTGTTCGGCAATATCGACGACGCACTGAATCGGGCACGGGAACATCTCGGCCTTTCACGTCTCGAACGTCCGGCCTCGTCGACGCCGACGGTTGCCCGCGAGGCAATCAATGACCAGCCTCATAAGATCGCCTGAGCCTGGATCTCACCTTCGACCCTCCAGTGCGTCTCTACGAGCGACGAGTCGCCGCCGGTGAGCCGCGAACAAACGCTATGTAATCCGTGGCTATTGGCGTGTCCCCGGCGGCACGCACCGCCGCCGCGATCTGGCCGCGATGATAAGAGCCGTGAAGGGCGACGTGCGTAAGGATGTCCTGGATCGTCGACGTGAACTGATCGCCCGCGCTGTTCGTGTAGGTGATGGGCGTCATCAGCATGTCGGGCGTCACTCGTGACATCATCACATGGTACGCGCTGACATTCTCCTTGCTCAGCTGGTCGCATTCGTCGAGTGTCAGGTTTGGCCAGACGGCAAAGCGGGGAGGGGCACCGCTGATCCGGGAAAGCCAAACGTGCTCTGACCCCAGAACGTGCGAATAGAGCTCGAGGTTCTTTTTCTGCGGATTG
Source organism: Gemmatimonadales bacterium (assembly GCA_039933915.1). Taxonomy (GTDB): domain Bacteria; phylum Gemmatimonadota; class Gemmatimonadetes; order Gemmatimonadales; family Gemmatimonadaceae; genus UBA4720. The sequence continues at coordinate 11,791 of JBDTND010000038.1, forward strand.
CGCGCGGACCTGAGGCTCTCCAGCACCCTCGTGTCGGCCCACTCCAGATGGTTGAACAGTCGCGTGAAATGATCTTTCATATCGGTTCGCTCAGTTCCTGAATTCGATCGGTCGCCCGATTGTCCACGGGATCCTGGCTGCATCGAGTCCAGCATTCAGCGCGGGAATCCGGCGCTGCAACAGCGCATTGATTCGCCCGACTTCGCGCTGGAGATCGGACGATGCCAGGGTAAGAGTCCGCCGCTGCAGGTCTGTCGGCTGCGATGTAACGTTACCTATTTCCCCCGCGACGTTGTTCACGCGCTCCTGGATCGTAGGATCCTCGACCCGTTTGTCGTCGCTGACCGTTTCTGCTTCCGCGTCGCCACGCAGCTTCTTCAGGATGTCGCCCAGCTCGTGATCGATGCCATCGGCTTGTTGAGAGAGACTGTCGGGGCCAGTGTTGCTCTTGAGCGCGTTCTTAACATCCGTGACCTGCTCCTTGAGCTGCTCGGCAGTACGGACCGCGGCCTGTACTGTGGCCTGAAGGTGTCCGGTGCTCACGCGCATGTCGTAGAGCATGCGATATTCCGCATCAGCCAGCTGTACGAGTGGATCGGATCGGACATCAATAGGAGACTCGAGTACCACGGGTGCGCCTGAGCCGGCCTTTACCGTCAATCGCGCGGTGTACTTTCCTGGCAGCACAAAGGGTCCGGATGGATCGCGCCTCGATTGCGACTCGCCCGCCTGATTCGCCGGGCGGCGAACCGTGTACGGAGGCGGGTTGCGAAGGTCCCACGTCACGCGGTGCATCCCGCGCTTCTTGTTGGCGGTCAGCTCTCGCACCCGCTTGCCCATCGCATCGTACACGCCGAGTGTGACGTCGCCGGCCTTGGGGAGACTGTCGCGAAGGAAGTAGGTGATGATCGCGCCGTAGGCCGGGTTGGGCGCTGAATACTCGCGATCACCAAGAGCGCCGGCGCCACGGATGCCGCCGGGGATGGAGCTGTTGGGATTGTATTCGGTCGCGGCTTTGACCGGGAAGAGATACGTGCTGCGCGTGTTTGCCTCCGCGAGCTTTTCCAGCGGCGTTATGTCGTCGATGATGTAGATACCGCGACCGTGCGTGCCGATGACGAGATCGTTCTCCCGGGGATGAATCACGATGTCGTGGACAGCCACCGTTGGAATGTTGTATTTGAGCTGGGTCCAGGTCCGGCCTCCGTCTGCCGAATAGAACGCGCCGAATTCGGTGCCGGCGAAAAGGAGATTCGGATTTCGAGGATGCTCGCGTATCACCTGCACCGATCCGCCGGCTGGAAGGTTGCCGCTGATGGAAGTCCAGTGAGCGCCGTAGTCCATGCTCTTCAGCACGTAGGGCTTGAAATCATTGTTGCGGTGGTTGTCCATCGTCGCGTAAACAGTCCCTTCATTCGTCGTCGACGCGACTACTCTGCTGACGTACGCCTCGTCGGGAACGCCGGGAAATCTGGTGAACCTCGTCCACGTCGCTCCGCCATCGCGCGTTACGGAGACGACTCCGTCGTCTGTGCCGACGTAGAGAAGCCCCTGCTTGAGAGGTGACTCGTCGATCGTGCTGATGTTGCCGTAATCAGCGGTGCCCTGGTGACGGGCGATCGCATCGCGCGGCCAGATCTTTCCCATGACCGGCAGGCTGTCGCGATTGCGCTGGCGTGTGAGGTCTGGCCCGAGCCGCGTCCATGCATCGCCTCGATTGGTGCTTTTGAACAGATAGTTGGCGCCAAAGTACACCGTGTTGTGATCGAACGGCGAGAGGAGCATCGGCGAGCTCCAGTTCCAGCGATATGGCTTGGCTCCGAACTCGGGCAGAGGCTTGATGGTTTTTTGCTCGCCGGTCCTGACATCGAAACGCACGATGTCTCCGCCCTGTGATTCCCCGTACACGGTATTTGGATCGACAGGATCGATCTGCGCATAGAAGCCATCGCCGCCGGTGGTGCGAATCCAATCGGCGTTGGTGATCCCCTGGCGATTTCTCGTCTGGCTCGGGCCGCCCCAGCTGCTGTTGTCCTGCAATCCGCCGTAGACGTAATAGAAAGGCTGGCGCATGTCGGCGGCGATCGCGTAGTACTGGGCGATAGGAAGATTGGGAACGAAATCCACAGTGAGGCCACGATCGTGACTGATGTAGACCCCGCCGTCGCAGCCGATGATGAGATGGTCAGGATCGGTCGGATCGATCCACATCGCGTGATGATCAGAGTGCGCTCCGCTCGCGGTGCTGCGGAATGTGCGTCCGCCATCGGTCGAGACCTGGAGAGGAACTCCCAGGAAATAGACGCGATCAGGATTGTCCGGGTCGACCTTTATTTGTCCCATGTACCACGGATAAGAAGAGCCCGCGCCCATTCTCCGCCAGCTCGCGCCTCGATCGTCGGAGCGATACACGCTTCCTTCGGTATTTCCCTGCGCAGCGCCGTTGCCGGTCACTTTGGTTTCGATCGTGGCATAAACGACGTTCGGATTCGACCTGCTGACGTCGAGGCCAATCCTTCCGACGTCGACCTTCGGCAATCCCTCGGTCAGTTTCGTCCAGGTGTCGCCGCCGTCGATGCTTTTCCAGAGTCCGCTGCCCGGTCCACCACCGACGTAGGTGTAGGGACGCCGCTCGCGCTGCAGCGACGCCGCGTAGATCACCTGTGGATTTTCCGGATCGAAGATGACGTCGGTGAAACCGGTGTGAGTGTCGATATTCTTTACGTTCTTCCACGTTCGTCCGCCGTCCATGGTTCTGAACAGCCCGCGGTCGCCGCCTGCTCCCCACAACGGGCCTGGTGATGCGACGAACACGATTTCCGGGTTGGTGGGATGGATGATGATGCGTCCGATGTGCTCCGACTTTCTGAGTCCCGTGTTCGTCCACGTCCGTCCCGCATTCTCGGACTTGTAGACGCCGTCGCCCCACGACGAGCTGCGCTGGTTGTTCGCCTCGCCAGTTCCCACCCAAATGATGTCCGGATTGCTCGGCGCAACGGCGATGTCGCCTATCGATGCCGATCCCTGCTTGTCGAAGACCGGCTCCCAGGTGGTTCCGGCATTCACGGTCTTCCACACGCCCCCGGACGCCGATGCGACATAGAACAGGTCTCCGAGGCGGCTGCCTACCTGCGATTTGGGTCCTTCAGGGACCGCGAATGCTACGACGCGTCCGCTCGTTACCGCGGGACCAATAGAGCGCCACGGCAATTCGGCGAGCCGTGCGGAGTCGGCATCGAAAACCACCGGAGTAGTTTTGGCGGCCCG
>JBDTND010000039.1:0-14548 GCA_039933915.1 Gemmatimonadales bacterium
GGACGCTTGATCGACTTTTTGCGGCGGCTCACTTCTTCTTACCTCCAGCGGCTGCTCCGCCGGCCTTTGGTTTCTTGGTGCCGTACTTGGAGCGGCTCTTGTTGCGCCCGTTGACGCCGGACGCATCGAGCGACCCGCGAACGATGTGATAGCGCACTCCGGGCAGATCCTTCACGCGGCCGCCGCGAATGAGCACGATCGAATGCTCCTGCAGGTTATGGCCTTCGCCCGGAATGTAGGCAGTGACTTCGAACCCGTTGGTCAGCCGCACGCGCGCGACTTTGCGAAGCGCGGAATTCGGCTTCTTGGGTGTCGTGGTGTAGACGCGAGTGCACACGCCACGCTTCTGGGGATTGGACTTGAGCGCGGGCGCCTTTTCCTTCTTAAGAACGTCGCGGCGGCTCTGACGTACGAGCTGATTGATTGTCGGCATTACTGGTTGTTGAACGATCGGTTCCAAGGTGCGAGGTCTGCCGGATTCCGGGGCAGATTAGCCTATAAAGTTAGACGCCTCCGATACTTATGTCAACGTAGCCTGCCCCCAGGTTTCTTGTAAGTGAGAACGCTCGATCTCCCAGTGCCGGGCCGGCAACCGGGCGCTCGCTGCCTCTCGACGGGGCCTGGTACATGCTACACATTCAAACATCTGCCGCGACATGGCGCCGCGGTGTTGGCGTCGGAGATAAAATGACAGGCCGTCGCACTATCATTGCCTCGTATCTCGTCGGGTCGAGCCTCCTCCTCGCGTGCTCAGGCAGGCATCCGGTGACAGCGGCCACTCTGGCCGGTGACCCGCCGGCAATCGCCGTCACGGAACCAGTTGTCCTCGAAGTCGAGAATCACAATTGGGCCGACGTCGTCCTTTACGTCGTGCACGACGGCGTTCAAACGAGGTTCGCACAGGTCGCCGCCGCTCACAATGCTTCGATCGAGATCCCGGCCCGGCTCCATGGACAGATGGGAGTGATTCGCCTCGCCGCCCGCCGCATCGGAGGCACTGATAGTTACGTGTCGCAGGCGATCTCCCTGCGCGGCAGCTCCGCGGTTCGCCTGACGATCGAAAGCAGCCTCAATCGGTCGAGCGTGGGGGTTTGGTAACAGCAAAAAACTGCCACTTACGACTACCGGCTGGAGGCCGTGAGCTTTTCGGCCCGCGGCTGCGGGCTAATGCGCCACCTACTCATCTAGCACAAAGCCGCCACATTACAATCCCGCCGCTAACGCAGGCAGTTGATCTCGCTCGCGAACGCCTTCGGCGAACGGTCCGAGGAGATGGCTGATGCTGTTCGCGTAGTAGCTGACGAGCGGCCTGTTGCCGGGCAGCACTGAATATCCGCTGCCAACTCTCACCAGCATCCGCCGCATCGCGAGCATTCTCCATGCGCGGTCGAAGATCTCGTCCACGCTTCCTTCGCGGTGAATCACGCGCGCGTTGAGCTCCGAGAGCACGTCGCGCATCTCGCTCATTCGCGCGATCAGCTTGGCGTGCGAGATGAAATCGCCGTCAAAGCTCTGTATCGCCGCGCAGGCGAGCGTCACCGGTGTCACGGGAACTATCGCCGCAATTCTCTCGAGCACCGAGTCTGTGAGCTTCTGCACTCGGGCGAGACGCTCGCTCCGATCTATCGCGAACAGATCGCCGGTCTCTCGATCCTGCTCGTCGAGCCACGGAGCGAGCGGGAACGGCGCTCCAATCACGACCGCTGCGCGGCCGTAACGTTTCCATCTGCGAGCGACGAGCCTAGCCATGTTCCACCACACGTACCGCAGCACTTCACCGAGCTGCGTTGTCCGCGGCGGGCGCTGGCGTCCCTCGCGCGCATCGAGCTCGCGGATCAGCGAGCGGTCCTCCAGCACACGATCGTAATTGATCGCGACCGGCACGACGTAGAGACGCGCCCGCGTCTCAGGCTCGCGCGCGACGCCGAGGACGTAGTCGAGGAGCCCAATCTTCGCCTTGCCCAGCTTGCCGTCGCGGCTGAGACCGCCCTCGAGGAAGATTCCCTGTGTCACGCCATTCCGCGTGATGAGCCGGACGTATTGCTCCAGCACAGTGTGATAGAGCTTCTCGCGGTATTTGCGGCGGATGAAGTACGCACCGAACGACTTGAAGATGTACTCGAGCGGAAACGTCCGCGCCCATTCGCCGACAGCGTACGAGATCGCGACCCGGCCTGAGAGCACATAGCCGACGAGCACGTAGTCGGCATTCGATCTGTGATTCATGAGATAAATCACGATCGCATCGCGTGGCAGCTCGTCCTGCGAAGTCATCCCGGCGTATTCCGCCGAGACCTTGTAAAAGAAGTTGAGCAACACCCTGCTCACTACCAGACCGAGCTTGTAATAAGTGAGGATGTTGAAGAAGGGGACGATCTCGTCGATGTAGCTCTCGACGCGCTTCCAGGTCGCCGCTTCGCTCCGTCCGTGCTCTGCGGCGTATTCCGTCACCGCGAAGGCGATGGCCGGATCGGCCAGAAGCGTTTCCCTTATGAATCGCTTTTTGGTGAGCTTGAACCGGTCGAGGCGGGAGCGTGAGCGATGGAGCGCTCTAAGAGCGATCCGCGTCGTGCGCCGGCGCACGAGGAGGGCCGCCACCAGGGCGGCGGCAACGAAACCGGCGACGACCCAGAGGACGCGCAATTGCGGTGTTTGGAGCTCGCGGTACCGCTAAGGTGAGCGCCCTACCGCGAATGGACGACGATTGCTCCGGTGATCACGCTCGATCCTATCCCCGGAAGCTTTGCTTGCGCAGTGGACGCGTCCATGAACTCCATGGATCCAATGCCGCTCGCTGTCAGATCGCGCAACGCCGCGACCCCGCCCATTCTGGTTTTGTCCAGATACACGACGAGCCCCGACCCGCCGGTCGCCGGGGATCCTCCGGGTGAGACGCCCCCGAGCGTCTGCGACGGGGCGCTGCCGGCTTTGGTGAACCAGTTCGGTCTCAATCGCTGGACCACATCGTATGCGTTTCGAAATCCGCCCGCGTCTAATTCTGCGGCAGTTATGAGGTTCTGATTCGTTTTGGTCCCGGACGACCCGGCCGCGCTGCCTGCGGACGCGCATCCAGCAGCTGCGCCGACGAGCAGGATAACTGAAAGGACCGTGTAAATGCGCTTCACATTTTCCTCCCGAAAGTAGACGAAGATGCCGCCGCCGAGCCGGCATCCGGAGACGCGAAAGCCCTCTGCAATATCGCTGAGGGCTTTCGGAGTTCCTGCTTTGGACGCGTGCGCGAACCTACCTCACGGCCCGGTGGGCGGATTCTTGTCTATCGAAGTGCCAAGTCCCGGAGTCGTGAACGACGTCGCCTTGCTTCCAGCGACCGACGGCGGGAAGATGAATGATGAGAGCACGGAAGCGGAAATACGTGAGCCGGCCGTTGCATCGAGTGCGCCCGACACACCGGTGACTTCCGGCACATACGCGGCGCCCGCAGGCAGGAGAACCGAAGAAACGACTGTCAAGGCTCCTGCGTCAGTTACGACGACGGAGTAGTTGCTGGTCGCCGCAGCTACTGCCGGCGTGATGTAGGCGCTGGCAGTATTTGGCGCCAGGTTGGTGATCACCGGTGTGCCGGTGGGCGTGGACGTCAGTGTGTTGCCTGGCACCAGATACACGTCGACCGCTCCGCCCGTAAGGTTCACCGCGCGGTATCCGAACGTGGCCGATGTCTTTGTCAGTGCGGGACGGCTGTCGTTGGTGATCAGAAACTTCTGAGTGCCAGCTCTCGCCGACCCGTAGAAAATGAAGGTCTGCGCGACATCCTGGGCAAACGTGACGCTCGTATCGGCAAGAACCGTCGAGACGACCGCCGGATCAGTCGAGCCCCCATTCAGGAAAACTCGAATGTGGTGGGTGCCCGGGACGGTCCGCTGGAGCGCCACCTGCGTACCAGCACGAAAGGCGAGACCCACGAACTCGACATTCGGCACGCCTTCGACGACATCGACAAAGCGAAAGTCCATCGAGTTCGTGTCGGGGATCGCGTTGACAAAGCGAACCAATCCAGCCGGGCCCGGGACTACGTTCTTGGGTGAGGTACTATCGCTGCAGGCGACGAAGACTGCGGCAGATACGCCCAGAAAAAGAAGACGTTGAAGATTCATTACTAACTCCGACTCGAGAGTTGAAAGTTTGACTGCCATGCTCATTGGTGTCCCCTACTCGCAGTTCCGCCGCCGGGCGGGATCTTGCTATCGCCACCCCCGTCGCTCGAACCGTTGATGTTTCGGGTGACGATTGCACCCGCTACCACTCCAGCCCCGGTCAGCACAGCAACCACGGTTTTGCCCGACGAAAACTTCCTCTGGAACAGCGTCCGCACGAATTCCTGCCTGATCGTTACCGGTTCTCCACTCCATTGCGAAGTTTTCTCGTTCAGATACGTAAGCTCGGTAACGCGCAACGTATATGCAGAGTTGGTGGTATCCACCAGCATACCAGTGAGACGCGCCACATCGGCGCCGATCCGGGGAGTGAGATTGACTCTCCCCAGATCGTTTATCTCGACTGACACTTCCTGGCCGGGCGGAAGGACGGCCGTCGGCGATGGTACGAAGGTGTAGCATCCGAGGCTGACCACGCTCCCCAGAATGCCCGCAATGGCGGACATTCTGAGTGCGCGGAAATCCCTGAATACGATAAATCGTGGCAACGTTGAATTCCTAGTATCCGTACGTGCCCTTCGGGGCACCCGAACCTTGCTGGTTATAGAACGCCTCGCTGCGTGTGTCCATCTCCTGATACGGTACCGGCCACTCAAGCGCCGTGCCCTGGGCGAGATCGCCCCAGCCGCGACTATCGAGGTACCACGCCCCGTATTGCATAAAAGCGAGCTCGAGTCTCTTCTCCCACTTCAGCGCCTCGAAGAGCGTGCCGCAAGTGCTCGACGTGTAGTTGGTCGCGGGATTGGGTACACGCGGCACGCACGAGACTCCGCCCGGCACCTGGTCAGTCGCCGTCATGGTGGGGTCCAACGGCGGAAGCTTTCCGTTGGCCACGCGAGTGTTGTTTATTCTCGCAATCGCGTTCGGAAGGTCACCAAGTCTATAGTACGCCTCTGCAAGGAGCAGATCATTCTCCGCCTTCTGGAACATCTGGAATTTTCCGATCCGACCAGCGTTGTAGAAAGCCTGGTACCGGTACCAGTCGTAGAACGAGTTGGCGTACGGCTCGCCCGAAGGATCGGTTGCCGTCCGATTGCGGAAGTACAGGTTGGTTCTCGACGGGACCTGAACTCCTCCGGTCATCGAGGCTGCCTGTTGGAGTGGGCGCGTGTCCCCCGGAGGGAACCGCTGGTCCGCCGAGCGAATCAGGAAGGCAGACCGCTGGGTCAATGGAAGTGCGAGCCAGGCGTCATACGCACCGGAGCTATCCGCCATTCCGATCATGATCGGACTTTGCTGCGTCCAGGTGTCGAACGAATAGTGCTGGATGTACCAGCTTATGACCCAGCCATTGGCGGGGTTCATGTTGGTGTTGATGTCGGCCGCGATTCCGGCGACAGCGTCATCACGAACGGCTGTCCAATTCACCGCTGCGCGTTCGGCCGGAGTGCGTGCCACTTCCGCGCGAAGCCGCGCTTTCCAGAAATGAATGAGCTGACCGAACAGAGCGGGTGTCAGGCCGGCGTCGGTCGTTATCCAGGTCGGATCGATCGCGAGAGTCATCTGGGCCGCGTACTTCTGAGCCGAATCGAGCTGCTGCAGGGACAGCTTCATCAGCGAGTCGTGACTAAGGAGTGGTGGATAGGGAATATCCGTCCCGTTCAATTCGTTCACCACAGCGCCGGAGTCGTAGACAAGGGCCGTGTTGCCGTTGCTGAGACCCATCACGAAATACGCGAACGCGCGTGCCCGGACGTCGCGCTGAGGACTACCGATCGAGAATCCAGGCTTGTTCAGCGCGACGATTCCATCCGCCGCCGCACGCCCGGCACGCGCGTTTGTTCTGAAATCCCAGAAATTCCCAACCAGGCCTGTATTCCCCTTCTGGTTGTTCAGCGGATTGCGCGGCAGCGAGCCACGTGTGCCCATGTTGAAATTCGCCAGCGATGACGAATTCTCGAATCCCATCACGGCGAGCTGATTGTTGACGTTGTCGTTCTGGCCGCCAATTGTGCCTTGCCAGGCGATGTTGTAAGAGCTGCCGATGATTGCCTCGACATCTCCTGGTCTGGCGAGCGCGCGCCCGGCATCAGGGGAATTGTTGTTGGGGACGCTTAGCACGTCTCTGCATGCGAGCGCCGCGAGCAAACCGGCTAAACCGGTAAATACATACACTTTACGCATTTATTTCCCTCGGATTGGAAGAGTCAGTCCGCCTGCCGTGGGACGGTTTCCCGCCCCACAGCAGATCGTACCGGACTAGAAGCTGGTCGAGAGTGAGAAGGTGAAGGAGCGCAGATTCGGGAACTGGAACGCATCGATCGCGTTGATCGCTGCCGATCCGGAACCGTTGGGTGTGCTGCCCGAGCCACTTACCGCACCGAACCCGACCTCAGGATCGAAGCCAGTGTACTTGGTCCAGGTGTGCAGGTTGCGCCCGATCAGATTGAGATTCCAATCTCCGCCGACCCTCCCGAAACTGCCCAGCCGGAAGCCCATACTGATCTCCCGCAGCTTGACGTAACTGGCATCTTCGGTGACTGCGTTGTTGGGTCCAAGCACATCGTAGAGACCGCCGAGGCGGCTCTGATCTGGTGCGGCCGCGCGATAGTAATAGCCCAGTGGCTTGGCATTCTCGACCGATTTTCCGAGCTGACTCTCTCTGCCCTCGAGGAAATCGAGATACGACCACCCGCGCCCCTGATTGTAGACGTGCTGCCCACGAGCGGCGTCGAAGAGCGCGTAAAGGCTCAACCGCTTGTAGCCGAGCGTGTGAGACAGGGCCCAGTGGAAATTCGGAAGCGGATTGCCCAACGCCGTCTGAACCGCCGATCCGGAGGAATCGCGGACAATTATCGGCATTCCCCAGTTTACCGCAACCGAAGGATTGAGGTAGCCGTTCTGTCCACTCGAGTTCGCAGTATAGAACGGCGAATTCGTCGGGAGCTGCGACATCCAGAGATTTTTTGTAATGCCGTCGTTCACTGTATTTCCCGCACCGACCCATACAATCCATCCGTCGGCGTTCCGCTGGAATGCACCGCCCGGAGTTCCGCACGACGCCGCGAGCTGTGCAGGCAGCTGGCTGCAGCTGGTCGCGAAAGCACGACCATAGAAGGTTCCGTAGCGTTCACCTTCTCTGGCAAAGAAGATCTGATCAGTAGCCTGCGCTGTCGAGCCGAACGTAAAGCTCGGCACGTAGAGGTGCGTGATGATCGCGCGGTTACGATCGTAAATGAACCTGGTGGAGTACTGGAGATCCTTGCCGTTGAGGATGGGAACGTTGACTGAAGCTTCCCAGGTCTTGTTCTGGAGCACTCCGGCATTCTTCCACTGCTGTCCGAACCCGGTCACTGCGGGGACAGGCACCAGCAGGATCTGATCTCGCGAATCCGACTTCGCGTAGTTGACCGTTATACCGATGCGGTGGAACGCTTCCATGTCGACTCCATACTCGTTCTCGCGAATCGACTCGGGTTTGAGGAAACGATTTCCCAGCGTGCTCTTGGAGACGACGCCGTTGGCGATGGTGTAGGTCTCGTACTGATAGGTGAATCCGGGACGGCCACCGGCGGTGCCGACAGATGCGCGAAGCTTGAACTCGTTGAGCGCCGGGATGAAGTACCACGGCTCCTGCGAGATACGCCACGCGACCGACCCACGACCAAAGGTCTTCCAGCGGTTTGCCCGCCCGAACAGAGAGCTTCCATCGCGACGGACGAGAGCGTCGATGATGTATCGATCCTTGATCTCGAAGTTCTGCGCCGTGACGAAGCCAATGCTGCGAATCGACTGAACGTTGGAAGATCCGCCAAGGGTGGAACTCTGGACGTTGGCGAGGTTCGGCACTCCTACTACGGTCAGAATGCCACCGCTCGATCGGCGGTAGTCATTGTCCTCGCGCTCGAACAAATAGCGGAACGTGGTGCGCGAATGTATGTCGTCGCGCAGATCACGCGTGATGTTCATGTTCATGCTGGCGTTATACGACTGCAGCTGCTCCGCCGACTTCCAGACGCGCGACGCATCTCCGCCCGGAGTCACCGTACCCGCCGTGTTGATCCGATATCCCTTGTCGTCGAAGATGTCGAGGTTTGTCTGCGAGCCGTCATAGCTCACGTTGCCCTCGAGATCCATCCAGTCGACTGGCACGAAACGAATTGTGCCGCCGCCCGTGAAGTGGTTGGTCTTGCTGGCCTGGTAATCGTTCTGGAGCAGGTAAAGCGGGTTGTAGTTCTGAGTGCCGCCCCCGCCGAGATTCGGGCGGACGTAGAGACGGCCGCGCGAGTCGACTGCCTCCAGGTTCGCGATTGGAACCGTACGAGTCAGGCGGAAGAACGCGGAGCCGCCGTCCTCCTGGTTGAATCCGTCCTTTTGACCTCTTGCGAAATAGCTGGTAAGCGAAGCAGTCCATCGTGCGCCGATCTGCTGATCGAGATTGAGCCTCGCGGTCGTGCGCTGGAAGCCGTTCAGATACTTGATCGAACCGCCCTGATCGAGACCGGACACGCTACTATAGAAAGACGTATTTCCATAGTGGCCTCGCATATCGACGGTGTTGTTTATCACCGGCTTCGGACGGACGAATTGGGAGACTGCGTTGTAGTTCATCCCGGGCCAGAGATGGGACAGAAAGCCTGCCCGCAACACCGGGTCTGTGCCGGCCAGAGCGGAGCCGGGATCCACTGGAAATGAGCCGACCGGGGACAGTGGAAAGTCCAGCGCCTGATCGTTGATCCGCAAAGCCTCGGCGGAGTAGTCGATGCTGCGAGGGCACTGGAAGCGAGTCACTCCGGTTCCACCGATGCAGAACCTGGTTCCCGTCTCATCGAGTTGGAGCGCGTGCCCCTGGTTGATGTCGATATGATGCTCGACATCGCTTGTCCCGATCTCGGTGCGGGCGTTGAAATGCACGCCGTCAGTAGAGCCGACACCGCGTTTGGTGCGAATATTTATGACCCCATTCCCGGCATACGCCCCATAGAGCGAGGCCGCGGCGGCTCCCTTTAGAACCTCCACGCTCTCGATATCCTGTGGGTTGATGTCCGGAAGTCCACCGCCGCCGGTGTTCGAGCCCTGATTGCTCAGAATGACGCCGTCAATGATGTACAGCGGGGATTGACCGCGCCCTGATCCGGTGATCGCCGTGGGTCCGCGAAGAATAACCGCCGGAGCTGCTCCCGGACGCCCGGATGCAGACACGATCGTGGCTCCCGGAACCTTGCCGGCAAGCTGCGACAACGGGTTTATCGCCGGAACTTTCATGTCGGACGAATCGAGCCGGGAGACCGCGAACGGCAGATTGCGTTGCGCCGTTGCACCGGTCACGCCGGTCGTAACGACCGCCTCGAGCTTGTTGATATCCTGCGCCAGCGTGAAGTTGAGAGTTGCCTCACCGGAGGTGAGCGCCAATACCGAGGTTCTTGGGATGTACCCAATTGCTCGCACGCGTATCACGGTGCTTGCCCCGTTCAAGCGAGCGGCAGGAATCGTGATTGCGTAGTTGCCGGCAGCGTTGGTTCCGACGGAGATGTTCAGGTCTGGAACAACAATGTTGGCGCCCTGAATCTCGCGTCCCTGCTCGCTGGTAATTTTGCCGGAGATGACGGCGCCCTGTGCGTGTGCCGAGGGCGCGATGGCAAATAGGGCGAGCGCCGATGCGATGGGTGCGCACCAGCGAAGTAACTTACGAATTTCCATTATTGCATTCCTCACTTCGAATGGAGTCTCATGCAGTCGGGACCGGTTTTTCGGATTTCCGTTCCCGGACAGCTGCTGCTTGAGTGGGTGGACTGGCTTCTGAGCTTTTCCATCGGTGCGGAGGGCGCCGCTGCTCGAGCACGCGAGTGCGAGTGAGCGCCACTAGTTGACTGACTAGGATTTTTCCATAGGTCTCCGGGCAGGATGGGCAAATAGTCGGATGGGGGTCACCCGAACGTTGAGAAGGTAGGACGCCGCGTTTCGCGTGTCAACGACATTTTCGATCCCTTTGCTGGCCGCAGGTGTCTAAACGCCACTGCGCTCCCCGCTTTGAGCCTCTGACACAGCGTCTCCGGGGCGAGACTTGCCCGCCCCGGGTCGCTACTTGAATGCGGTAAACTCGAACGGTTGATGCACCACCTGCCGCACCGGTTTCCCGCCTCTGATCGCTGGCTTGAAGTTCGCGACCTTCACCCCCTGCCTCACGGCCTCCGTAAAGAGCGGATGTGAGGAGGCCACGATGCCGAACGTGCCTGGCTCCACGCGGCCGACCGTGTCGACGACGAATTCGGCGATCACCGTTCCGCGCATGTGACTGGCGTAGAGCGAAGGCGGATAGGGAATGACCAGAGGCACTCCGGAATCCAGAACCGCGGTTCTGTCGACGGCGTCGGCGGTAAACACAGCCAGTGACGCGACGAGCGAGTCGAGTCCAGCCGATTCATTTGCCCATCTTCGAGGAATATTGTCGCTCCCGCGCGACCAGAGGAGGATGGTCCCGCAGCTGGACATGTTCCTCGTCCAGCTGAATTGAGCGGGAGCTGACGTCGAGCCCATATAGAGCTCGATTCCCTCGAGTGAGCTGGGAAGGATTCCATCGATATCCGCCTCCCCCGACGACAGCGCGTTCCCATCCAGCCAGACGAGCGGCCAGCACGTGCGATCCCGCATGCGCACCCCGGTTGCGCCGGCGCGCCGTTGAAGCCTGACACCCGGCACACGCTGCAGAAGCTGCGTAAGGTTGCGCGGATTCTCCCTGTCAATCTGATCCCGCGTGACGAAAACGCCCGCCGTTCCACGTTCGAGACGCTGGTAGTAGCCGGCGAGGCGTCCCGTGTATTTGACCTGTTGGCCGCGCACCAGCACCGGCACCAGTTCTGTCACTGAAATCTCAAGCGACAGCGTGACGGTCTGAGTTTGGGCCGGTGCCACGTTCACGCGAATTGACGCGGGACGAAAGCCCAGGCGCCGTGCAGTGAGCTCGATCCTCCCCGAGGGCACCCCGGGCAAAAGAAACTCGCCTCGGTCATCGGTGATGACACGAAGCTGAGTTCCGCTCACGCCCACATCGGCGCCTATCAGGGCGATCCCATTATCCGCGGTTACCATCCCGGCAATACTGGCAGTGGCCTGGCCGGCAAGGCTAAGGGGCCCTGCTGCCATTGCGAGGATTGCGAGCGCAAGCAGTCGAGTGGGAACACGGCTGCCAGGTTTGCGGCTGCCGGCAACACAGTGAGACATGCTACCCCCTTCGAGCGCGAGCTGGCCGCCGATTGCCTATCAGATTCCGCGTTGCAGGCCAATTCCTGAGTCAACATAGGTCTCCGTACTGAAACGGACAATACTCGGAACTGGGAGCGACACGAGGGGGAAAGAAACGGGGTGCAGCACCAGATCCCGCTGCACCCCGCCCCTCGCGACCGACTCCATGGTGCCTACTTACAGCCGTCCACCTTGTGTGTGTCGAGGTGAAGCACGCAGGTGTAGTCGCCGAGAGTTATCGGCACGTCCCCGGTTCCATTGAACGTCACGACGACGCGTTTGTGAACCGACGTTGTTTCCAGCTGCTCGCCAGTCGACACGGCCGTGTAATCCACGACCCTGATTGCGACTCCGCTGAGCGGATAAGGGTGCGCCGCGCGCTCGTCCACGAAGGTCACTGCCTTGAGCGTGTCCACCGAGAGGCCGGTGTATTTGCGCGTGGACAGATTCTCCTTGTGGGAAGTCGTGTCGGCACTGCTCCCGAACCCGTTCCAGATGCGGTTGGGCCCGAGGAACCCGCTGAGCGTTACATCGCGGACCGAATGAGAGGCACTCGTATAATTGTCCTTCGCCTCGCTGGCGTCGGTCTTCACCAGATAATGGATCGACTCGGTCGTGCCGCGGATGAATTTCTCCATCGGCTTGCCCGAGGCGTCGAGGAACTGATACGACTTCACGACTGACTTTCCATCGTCAGACTTGACGCATCTATATAGAAGCGCGTCCGCGTTGAAGCTGCGGGACTCGCTTGCCGGCGCGGGTGAGGGTGCTGGAGCTGGCTCGCCCGACGGTTTCGGTTCTCCCGACGGCGCACTGGAGTCAGGCTGCTCCTGCTTGACGCAGATATCGAGTTGCTTCTCCTGAGAGTACGTGCATGCGAGATGGTCGCCTGGACCGGGCTCCTTTGCGCAAAGAAAAACCCCCGGCTGGTTTCACAACGTACAGTTGGGGGCCGGAGGGTTCGCAGGGGCAGAGTCCGCGGTTGCACCATCGAAGGCAGGTGCCGACGAAGGAGCGAACCGCGCAAAGGATCCGACCACCGACGCCTGGTTCGCGATCAGGCTCTCGAGATCGCTGGCGATGGCGTTTCCCGCCGTCGTGGCAATGTCCGATTTGATCGCCGAGCTCAGAGGCGCGTCCGGGGAGTCGCCGGAAGGCGTATCCAGCCCGGTCGGGTTGTCTGCACTGCAGCCGATCGCCAGGATCAGCACGCCGGCAAACGTTATGAAACTGAACGAACGATTTGACATGAGGACTCCACTGCTGCCGTTGGACGGTTGAAGGACGTGGCGTGAAGACCACGCCGACGAGTGGCTTCAAGGCAGACACAGGGCCAAAGCTCAGCAGTAATTGTAACCCATTCAATCGCAGTGCTTTAGCCGAGGACCGCCGGCTGGTACCCGCGCCTCCCTGACCAGAATTCTGCAACGCCTTTGGCAGAACGCCAGGCAAAAGACTGGATTGGCGGCCGGCGATCCGGAACGTTGTTGCCGACCGGTATGATCTATAGTTTGAATGCGTGCCCGCGGGCGAGGGCGCATCTGCGGATGAGATCCGCGCGGAAGAGGTCACGATGGTTACGATTCACCAACGACCGTTCACTCGCCGTGTTCCATTCACCCTGCCGGCGGTATTCATCGCCGCGGCAATTTTCTCCGGCGAGCTCGCTTCGCAACCCGGGGGAACGGTTATCGGGACTGTCCTCTCCGCCGACAAGTCGCCAGTCTCGCAGGCCCGAGTGACAGTGGCCGGCACCCACCTAGCGACAGTTTCGCGGGCGGACGGAGGGTTCGAGATTACTCGGGTTCCAACCGGCCGGCAAAGGCTCCAAGTCGCCATGATCGGCTACTCACCGGCGGCGAGGGTGATCGAGATCGCCGCGGGCGCTACTCTCCAGGTGAGCCTGGTCCTCGAGCCATTCGAGCTCGAGCCAGTGAGAGTGACCGCAGATCCGAACTTTTTCGCCGGCATGACGGGCTTCGAGGAACGAAGGGCGCGCGGTTCAGGGTGGTATTTCAACCGCGAGGAGATCAAGGCAATGCAGGCGCGTCAGGTCACCGACGTGCTGCGCCGCGTGCCCGGAATGCAGATCGAGACTGTCGTCGGAGGTCTTAGTGGTGGGAGCCCGACGGCGCGGACGGGGAGAAACATCAGCGGCGCGGGTTCGCCGTGTGTGATGACTTACTACGTCAACGGGAGTCCTTTCCCACTTTCCGGCGATATCTCGATAAACCACTTTATCGCGGCAGACGACGTCGCTGCAATCGAGGTGTACACTGGGTCCGCACAGATACCGCCCGAATTCAACTCGAGCCTGCACGGGTCTCGCTGCGGCGTCGTGGCCATCTGGATGCGCAGCAGCCTCGACGCCAACGAGGCTCGTTAGAACTCACTTCGGACCGCCACCCCCGCCTGGTGGACCGCCGCCAAACACACCTCCGGGGCCCCAGAAGGCTCTTTCCAGAAGGACCAGCGCTCCGATCACGCCGGCGCTCAGAAACCCCGTACGCGTCGGCGAGAATTGCCGTTGTTGCATGTTGGCGACCAGCGACTTGGCGATGGTGACCTGTTCTCCGCGCCAGTCGATTTCCATCCCGTTGCGTTTGCGGCTTTCGGAAAGCGCCAGCAGGTACGCGTCGCCGGAATCGCTCAGCATCCTTCCTCCCACAGCCTCGACCGAAGGCCCCAGCTGTGCTGCGAGGTTCGCTGTTCCAGCGTCGGTCAGCGTGAGGCGTACGGGTTGACCCGTCGGTGTACTGGTCGTGACCACCGGCTCATACACGTAACACCCTGCGAGCAGTGGGACTAGAAACAGGTTGTGCCGAAGTTGCATCGAGATCGCTCCGTAATATTCGAAAACCTTTCCGTAAGGCTGAAAATGGACGAAAACGGGAGGCCACCCGGTTGGGCGTCCTCCCGTTTTTTATTGCCACCCCTCGCAGCTCAGTACATCAGCACGGGTTGGGATCATTCGGGTTGCGCACCGTGAACAGATTCTGCGCCGAGCTTGGCGGTGTGTTGGGATTGGTCTGCTCCTCGGTCTGCCCGTAGTACAGGCGTCCCGGGATTCTCGTTTTTCCAAGCGCCGGCGTGAGCGTGGGAAAGCAGGTGCGTTTCCAGTCGTTCCACACCTCGATATTCTGGAACAAAGCGATGTACTTCTCCTCCATGATCGTCTGCAGGCTCGCCACCAC
>JBDTND010000040.1:0-14349 GCA_039933915.1 Gemmatimonadales bacterium
CGAGCGTGTCGATGCGAAGGCGCGAGACAATCTCATTGGGCTGGAGATAGCGCGCTCCCCGTACGTCCACGGCGCGGACCCGAAAGAACGCCATCTCCCGCGCGCCGGCGCGAACACCCCACGCCGCCGCCATGATCAGCGCGACGAGAAATAGCACCCCGAGAACCTTCCAGCCCGGTCTTCCCAGTCTCTCCGACGACATCATGTCCCGCGCGACTCGAGACGCTGCTTTAGCGCCGGCCCCGTGTAAGTGATGTCGCCGGCCCCGATGGTGATCACGACGTCCCCTTCGCGCACAAACTGGACAAGAGCTTCGGCCAGGTCGATCCTCGTTCCCTGCCAGGTGACCGGGTGCCCTGCTCGCTTCATCGCGGCCGCGACGACGTCCGACGTAACGCCCTCGATCGGCTGCTCGCGGGCGGGATAGATCTCGGTCAGGAAGACGCTATCCGCGCCGCCCAGCGCAGCGCCGAACGCTTCAGCGAAGTCGCGCGTGCGCGAAAAAAGGTGCGGCTGAAAGGCTGCCACGATGCGGCGGCCCGGGTACGATGCGCGCGCCGCCTGGAGAGTCGCGATTATCTCCGTTGGATGGTGCGCGTAGTCGTCGATGATCGTGACACCCGCGATCTCGCCCAGAAGCTGGAACCGCCGGTCTACGCCGGCAAACTGCATGAGGCCCGCGCGCATCTCGTAGAGTGAGACGCCGAGCGCGAATCCGGCGCCGAGCGCCGCCAGCGCATTCTGGACGTTGTGCAGTCCCGGCACTTGTAAGGCGACATCGCCGAGCGGTTTCCCGTCGTAGCTCGCCGAAAAAAGGGTGGCGTGGCCGTCGGACCGGATGTTGCTCGCGACGAGCCGCGCGTCCCGGGACCTGAGTCCGTAACGAATGACCTCCGCGGTCGGAGGCAGGTGTAAGCTGCTCGCACCCACATCGTCGGCGCAAAGGACTATCGCGGCGGCATCGCGCGCGAAACGCGAAAACGTCGTGGTGATGTCTTCGAGATCCTTGTAGATGTCGAGATGGTCGGCTTCCACGTTAGTCACGACCGCTACCGTCGGCGACAGCGTGAGGAACGATCGATCGTATTCATCGGCTTCCACCACGAACAGCTCGTCGCCTCCGTACCGGAGATTCCCCTTCCACTCCGCCACCCGACCGCCGGCGATCCCGGTCGGCTTGAGCCCGGCGGCGTAAAGGGCGGCGGTTGTCATCACCGTCGTCGTCGTCTTGCCGTGCGTGCCGGCGATTCCGACGAGTCGGCCGCCTTCCACCGCGTGTCCGAGCGCCTCGGCTCGCCTCGTGATTGGAATTCCCAGCTCCCGGGCGCGAACGAGCTCGGGATGATTTTTCGGCATCGCGGATGTGACGATCAGCTCGCGGGCGCCGGTCACGTGGTCGGGGCTGTGCTCCTTCATTACGTCGATTCCGAGCGCCTTGAGATCTTCCATCGCGCCCGGGTTGACGTCGCAACCCGTCACCGTAACTCCGCGACGAGCAAGCAGCTCGGCAAGCGCACGCATTCCCGCGCCCGCGATCCCGGCGAAGTGAACCGGGCGCGGGTCGGTGCTATCGATTGGAGACATTCTTCATCGCGGGGCGCAAATCGGCTCGCGTCAGCGCCGCGGCTGCTCGCGGCCGACGAGGCGAAGTATGTGTGTCGCGATGTCAGCCGCTGCAGTGGGTCGTGCGCGCTCGAGCGCTTTCGCGCGCATGGTCGCGAGCTTCCCCGGAGTCGTGAGCATCGACTCGACCGCGGCCGCAAGCGTGTCGGTGTTCAGATCGGACTGCAGGATCATCTCCGCGGCGCCGGCTGCGGCAAGAGCCCTGGCATTCGCGGTTTGATGGTCCGCTGCCGCTGTGGGCAAGGGCACGACGATAACCGGGATTCCCCACGCGCACAGCTCGGCGGTCGCCATCGCTCCCGCCCGCGACAGCGCGAAGTCCGCGGCGCGATAGGCTTCGGAGATCGGGGCGATGTATGCCCTTACTTTGACTCGCGCGCTGTCGTAGTGGGCGAGCTTGTCGTAGTTCGCTTTGCCAGTTGCCCAGATCACGAAGAGATCGCCTGGAAGCCCGCGGTCGATCCACGAAGCCACGACGTCGTTCATCGCCTGAGAACCCTGGCTTCCCCCATAGACCAGGAGAACGCTTCCCCCGGCAGACGGGAAGCCCCATTTGGTTCGAGCGGTTCCCTTCTCAAAGGCGTCCGCGGGAGGAGGCTCGATTGGATTCCCGGATTCGAACACGACCGTCTTCTTCGACGGCGCGAGGTGCCGGCGGGCTTCCGGAAAGCCCAGGTGGATCTGCGCGGCGAAGCGGCTGAAAAACTTCGTCGTGATTCCCGGAAAGGTGTTCTGCTCCTGCAGAACGATCGGAATATTGTGCGCGGCAGCGTACGCGAGGGTAAGTCCGGACGCATAGCCACCCGTCGCGACCACGCAGGCGGGAGGCTCGCTCCGCACTTCGCCGGCAATCCTTCGCCACGCGCTCACGGCGCCGCGAATCGTCTTCCAGTTATCCCACGGTCTCGAGCGGTACAGCGGATGAAGGTCGAGCAGCTCGAAAGGATATCCCAGCTGCGGGAGGACGTCGCGCTCGATCCCCCGCCGGGCACCAACGAAAAAGGGCTCGACGCTCGGATCGGCCTGCTTGAGCGCGCGCGCGATCGCGAGTCCCGGGTAGAGGTGTCCACCGGTACCGCCTCCGGCAACTATGACTCTCATCGTGCGGGCAACGCGCGAAGAGCGAGTGGATCCGTCGCTGCTCCGCCAAATACCTTTTCGCGAGTGCTGCCAATGTTGACGAGAATGCCAGTCATGACGAGAGAGAGAACGAGGTTGGAACGGCCATAGGAGATGAACGGGAGCGTCAAACCGGTGGTCGGAAGCAATCCCGTCGCCACACCAATATGAAGATACGCAGTCAGCACCATTGTTACCGTCAAACCTACCGCCACGAGCTGGAGAAAGGGGGTGCGCGCCTTTCGCGCTATCCTGAATCCGAGCACTGCATAGAGCGCAAAGGCGAGAACCAGCAGAGCGAGGCCGACAAAACCCCACTCCTCGCCGATGTGTCCAGCAATGAAATCATCGTAGCCGAACGGAAGAAAGCCGTACTGCTGGCGTCCTTTGCCGAAGCCCACACCGAAGATCTGTCCCGAGCCAACCGCGATCAGCGATTGGCGGAGCTGGTAGCTGACCTCTTGCGGCGCGGCGCCGGGATCGAAGAAAGCAGTCATGCGCAACAACACGTAGTTCAGCCGCTCGATCTTGACGTAAAGGAGCGGGATGAGCATGACTCCGAGCGCCACGAAATGGCCGACGCGCACGCCACCGGCAAAGAGCACGATGCCCATTACCAGGGTGAACATCATTGCGGTCGAAAGATCGGGCTCGAGCATCACCAGGATGTCGAGCGCGCCGATCACGACGAGGAATGGAAGGAGTCCTTTGGTCAGCCGTCTGAGCGCCGGCCCTTTTTTTATCAGGAGCATCGACGTCCAGACGACCACGGCGAGCTTGGCCAGCTCCGACGGCTGCAACGATCCGCCGAACAGAAAACGACGCGAGCCGTGAATGCGGGGAGCGATCGACGCCGTGAAGGGCAAAATCACGACCAAAAGCAGCACGAGCGACAGGATCATGACCGGCCACGCCCACCGCTCCCAGATTTCCGCGTCCATCTTCGCGGCCACCGCGAAGAGGACGAGACCAAACGCCATGCCGAGCACCTGGCGCACGAGCAGATACGCGTGCCCATAGCCCGCCTGCATCTCGACGATCGCACTCGCGCTGTAAACCGTGGCGAGACCGAACGACAGCAGGATGGCCGTCAGGATGACGAGAGCGCGAGCCTCGATTCCCATGCTCCAGCGGAGTGCTACGTTTGCGGTTGTCTCCATTACGATTCCTTCGCCGCGAGCTCGCGGAACCGTTCACCTCGTTCCTCGTAGTTCGAGAACATGTCGTAGCTCGAGCACGCCGGCGACAGCAGCACGGCTTCGCCCGCGCTCGCGGCGGCGCGAGCGGCCTGAATCACTTCGTCGAAGTCCGATCCGAGACGCACGACATCCACAACGGGGCGAAGGTCCGTTGCGATCATTGTCGCCGCTTCTCCGTACGCGATAACTCTTTTCACCTTTCTCTTCACGGCCGCTGCGAGAGGCGTATACGCCTCGCCCTTGTGCCTGCCCCCAAGCAATAGGACTGTCGGACGCTCCATACCGTCAATTGCCACTGCGGCCGAGCTGACGTTCGTAGCCTTCGAATCGTTGATCCACTGCACTCCGCCGAATTCCCCGACCAGCTCGAGTCGGTGCGGGAGGGAGCGAAAAGTCCGGAGCGCCTGGGCGATCGCCTTTCTCGCTTTCTGTGTGTGGTGCGACCTGTCCGCCGCCATGACGGCGAGTGATGCCGCCAGCGCATTCGCCACGTTGTGCTGTCCGAGCAGCGGAAGATCAGCGCGTGCCAGCAGCGGCGCCCCCAGAACCACCAGCTCTCCCGTGCGTGCGTCGATGGATGCTGCCGCTTTTTTCAGGAGCGAGAACCCGTGCTTTTGTCCGGCGACATCGCGGACCATCCGAGTCACTGCCTTGTCGTCGCGATTGACCACCCACACCGAGTCACCCTGGGCATTGGCAAAAAAGCGCGCCTTGTCGGCGTAATACTCGTCGACCGCCGAATAACGGTCGAGGTGGTCGGGGCTGAGATTGGTCAGCACTCCCACCACCGGCTTGAGGCTGGGTGTGTCGTGAAGCTGGAAAGACGACATTTCGAGCGATATCCACGCCGGCTGCCGTTCGCGCGCGGCGACCTCTGAGAGTGGCGTGCCGATGTTGCCCGCTTCGACCGCTTCGATGTCGATACCCCGCAGCAGATGCGCGATGAGCGCTGTCGTCGTGGTTTTGCCGTTAGTCCCGGTAATGGCGATGATTCGCGGCCCGTCGAGGAAATTCAGCGCAATCTCGACCTCGCTCGCGACCGGAATCTCCTTTTCCCTTGCAAAGGCCAGTGGTCGCGCGGAAGGCGGGACGCCCGGACTGGTGACGATGAGACCGGCGTTCCCCAGCCTTCCGAGATCGTGCCGCCCGATGTCCACGGAAATTCCCTGCGCGCGCAGCTCTTCGGCACAGCGTCCGGTGTCGGGCGACGACGCGACGTCCGACGCATAAACGTTGTAGCCGTGCTTTTTGAGGAGCATCGCAACGGCGCGTCCGCTGCGGGCGAGACCGATAACGGCAATCTCGCTCTCGCGGGGCGCGAGCTCGCGCGGAGTCATCGCAACTTCAGCGTGCTCAGGGCGATGAAGGCGAACAGCACGCCGATTATCCAGAATCGCACCGTCACCTGCGCTTCATCCCACCCCTTCACCTCGAAGTGGTGGTGCAATGGCGCTCGCTTGAATACCCGGTGCTCTCGCGCGTAGTCGATTCCATATCGTCGCTTCCGGTACTTGAACACGAAGCGCTGAATGATCACCGAACCCATCTCGGCCACGAAAACGGCGCCGACCAGCACCAGCAGGAACTCCGACTTGAGAAGGATCGCGACCGCTGCCAGCGCGCCACCCAGCGCGAGCGACCCGGTGTCGCCCATGAATACTTCGGCCGGATGGGTGTTGTACCAGAGGAATCCTATACACGCGCCCATTAGAGCCGCGCAAAAGACCGTCAATTCTCCCGAGCCGCGCAGGAAATAGACGTGCAGATACTGGCTCGCGTCGACGCGGCCCACCACATACGCGTAGAACGCAAATGTCAGCGCCGCGATCGCGGTGAGTCCGGCAGCGAGCCCGTCCACTCCGTCGGTGACGTTGACCGCGTTACTGGTTCCTGTCATCACGAACGTCACGAACAGCACGTACAGCCAGCCCATTCCGGCCGTGAGCGGAACGATCAAAATGTATTTGTAGAACGGCAGCGTGGTCGAGGCGCCGGGAAGATTCGAGAGCGGATGCTTCCACAGGTAGTAGCCGACCGCGAACCCAAGCGTGACCTGGCCGACGAGCTTGTACTTCTCGACGAGTCCCGTGTTCTTCTTGCCGGCCAGCTTCTGTTTGAGCTTGAGGTAATCGTCCCAGAATCCGATTACGCCCATCCACGCCATCGATATCATGGCGATGAGGACGTAACGGTTGTCGAGTCGCGCCCATAGCAGCGTGCTGATGAGGGTCGCGCCGAGGATGATCAGGCCGCCCATCGTAGGAGTCCTTCCCTTCTGCTGATGCGCGTCCGGAGTCCCTTCGCGTATCACCTGGTGCAGCCGCATCCGGCGCAGCCGCCGCATGATCCCCGGTCCCACGATCCACGTCAACAGGATCGCACTCACTGCCGCGCCTGCCGCGCGAAATGTTATCCACTGGAACAGTCGCAGAAACCCGAAGTGCGGCAATTCTACAAATGGTACGAGCAGGTAGTTCAGCACTATGCGGTGGCCCAGGTGGTAAGGTGTGGAACGAGTCGCTCTAGCTGCACACCCCGTGATGCTTTGAGGAGTATGATCGCGTTGCGCTGCAATCTGGCCTCGAGCTGCGGCCAGAGATCCTCGACGTCCGGCGCTGTGATCACCCGCCCGCCCTCGTTCTGCTTCTCCAGAGCGGGAGCGAACTCGCCAATTCCGGCGACGATGTCGGCGCCAGACGCCAATGCGAGACCAGCGATGTCGGCGTGACATTGCTCCGACGCCGCACCGAGCTCCCGCATCGTACCAAGGACGATTACCCTCTGCCGTCCGCTACCTGTGCCTTTTAGGAGCTCGATCGCGGCCCTCGTCGATCCGGGGTTGGCGTTGTAGGCGTCGTTGATCAGCGTGACATCACCCACCTGTTCCCAGGCCGAGCGCATCTTCGGCTGGGGCATGGTGGCGATTCCCGCGGCGGCATCTTCGTAGCTGATCCCGCACTCCCGGGCGACGGCCAATGCGAGCATCGCGTTCCTGAGATTGTGAAGGCCTCGAACTGGTGGCCGCACGACCGTTCCGCCAATCTCGATCACTCCCAGCCCGTCGGAACCCATCTCCCACCGATCCGGCTTGACCTCGGCGTTCCCATCGAGGCCCGCGACGACGACGCGCTTCGCCTTGCCGCGCGCCGCATCGGCGACCTCCGGTTGGGCTGACGGCGCAATTCCGACGTCGACGCCTTCGTAGACCGCCGCCTCCTCCCGCAAAACTCCGGCGAGATCGCCGAGTCCTTCCAAATGCTCCTCGGCAATGGAGGTGACCAGCGCGATATCCGGCTCCGCGATGTCGCGGAGAATCGCCACCTCGCCGGGCAGGCTGGTTCCGAGCTCGATGACTGCCATGTCTGCTTCTGGCGGCATCGACAGAAGCGAGAGTGGAACTCCGATCCGGTTGTTCAGGTTCCCGGTCGTGGCGTGGATAATATAGGTGTGGCCAAGCGCCGCCCTCAGAAGATCCTTCGTGCTCGTCTTGCCGTTGCTGCCAGCTACTCCGACGATCGTCTTCCCCCACGCCCGGCGCCAATAGTTGGCGAGCGCGCCCAGCGCAACGAGCGTGTCCTGCACCTCGAAGATCGGGACGCCAAGAGTCAGCAGCTTGGGTGCCCTCGAAACGACTACGGCTGCTGCGCCGTCTCGAACCGCATCGCGCAGGTAGTCGTGGCCATCGAACCGCTCGCCTCGGAGCGCGACGAATACGTCGCCCTTGCCGATCTTGCGCGTGTCGGTCGTTATGCCACTTACCTCAGCTGTTCCGCGCGGAAGTTTTCCGGCGGCGTGCTTGTCCAGTGCCGCTGCGATTCGGTCCAGCGTCCAGAATCCCGCGCTCAAGCGTGGCTCCCTGTCATTTCTTTCACGATCTCTTTCTCATCAAATGGATATGAAGTCGTCCCGCGGATCTGATACGTCTCGTGCCCTTTTCCGGCCAACAGCACAATATCGTCCTCCCCCGCCAGACCGATCGCACGCCTGATCGCGCTCAGCCTGTCCGTCACCCGCTCATGTTTGGAGCTCCGCATCCCGGCCTCGATGTCATCGATGATTGCGTCGGGATCCTCGGTGCGCGGATTGTCGCTCGTAACAATAGCGCAATCCGAGCCACACTCCGCAATCTCTCCCATGATCGGACGTTTTCCCTTGTCCCGATCGCCTCCGCAGCCGAAGACGACGATCAACTTGCCTCGGGTGAACGCGCGAGCTGTCCTGAGGCTTCGCTCCAGCGCGTCCGGCGTGTGGGCGTAATCCCTTAGCACCGTCGGTCGTGTCGAGATGATCTCGAGCCTGCCGGACACTTGCGGAACAGTTCGCAGGCGCCCGGCAATCGCCGCCGGCGATTGTCCGAGCGCGAACGCGCTTGCGGCGGCGGCGAGCGCATTTTCCACGTTGACGTCGCCGATCAGTGGCAGTGAGACATCGGCGGATCCGCGCCGAGTCACGAGCTTCCACTTGCTTCCTTGCGGGGTGAACCGCACGTCCTGAGCTTGGACGTCGGCTGCCGCGCGCACGCCAAACGTCATACGGCCCGATCGCGGGTTGACTGCTTTCCATTCCTCGGCGTCGGCGTTCACGACGGCAGTACCGGCCGGCTTGCGGTAATCGAGAAGCCTGATCTTCGCCTGCAGGTAGCTGTCCATGTCCCCGTGATAGTCGAGGTGGTCGCGCGTGAGATTCGTGAATACGACGACATCGAATTCGAGACCGTCGACACGCCGCTGATCGAGGCTGTGGGATGACACCTCCATCGCGATCGTCTTGACGCCCTCGTCCGCGAGCTGCCGGAGAATCCGCTGCAGCTCCACCGGACCCGGGGTCGTGAGCCCACTGCCACCCGGAAGGACCTTCCCCTCGCTGCCGACGAGCACGCCGAGCGTTCCAATCGATGCACTCGAACCCTCTCCCTCATCGAAAAGATGGCGCATGATGGAGGTCGTCGTGGTCTTGCCATTTGTCCCCGTGACGCCGAGCAGCGTGAGGTCGCGCGCCGGATCACCGTAAGCCGTCGCAGAAGCTATGGCCGCCGCACGCCGCCCTTCGCGCACGATGAGGGCCGGGAGCGTGGTTCGGGAAGGATCCTCCACAATGGCAACCGCGGCCCCGCGCCCGGCGGCGCCAGCGAGAAAATCATGGCCGTCGCTCGTCCATCCTCGAACGGCGATGAACAGATCGCCCTGGCCCACCTTTCGGCTGTCGTCGGAGATTCCGCTTACGGCGTCCGGTACCTCACCCCTCACACCGGCCAGCAGGCCGCGCTCGGCAAGCGCGGTCGTGATTGCCTTGACACTCACGCTCATTCGAGTGGGTGGCTCAGCTGGATGATTGTGCCTGGGGCCGCGATGGTTCCCGCAGCCGGTGATGTACCCGCCGAAGTCGCGCCAACGAGTCGCACACGAAATCCGGCCGTGTGGAGCGTGCGCACCGCCGCACGCACAGACATGCCGCTCACATTGGGAACCGCTCGCGGTGCGATTGCGACCGGAGCCGGCTTGCGCGCAGCGGGCAGATCGATGACATACGAGGATGCATCCTCAGCCGCCTCGCGGCGGTCAGTATTTCGATTTGGATCATACGACTCTGAACGCGGCGCGTCGGGCTGCGCCGTCGCGGCAATCGCGGTTCTTTCCGACGCGGCGAGGTCTTCGCGATTGAGTGCGGCATCGCGCGCGGCCAGCGCCGCGCGGAGCACGATCCGCGTAACGGGCGCGGCGATATCTCCGCCGGCGTAGTGCGCGCCTTTGGGGTTGTCGAGCTTGACCAGGACCACGTATTGGGGATCCTTGCCCGGAAACAGTCCGACAAAGGACGCTGTGTAGTTTCCCGCGACGTAACCCGCGTTCTGCGACGTGCGGCGCGCCGTGCCGCTCTTCCCGGCGACGTCGAAGTCCGCGAGATCAGCTTTCGTCGCCGTTCCCTCCTGCACGACGCTGAGGAGCATCTGCTGAATCGTCCGCGCCACTTCCCCCGACATCACCCGTCTCACCGCGCGAGGAGCGGCTCGATATGTAACCTTGCCATCCACGGAGCGTACTTCCTTGATCAGGTGCGGCTCGAGAAGCTCACCGCCATTTGCAATCGCAGAGTACGCGGTGACGAGCTGAAGCGGAGTGACGGCGATCTCATAGCCCATGAGGATTGATGCGCTCGTCTGTTTGGACCACTGTTTCGGCTCGCGCAGCGTTCCTGTCGCCTCGGCCGGAAGCGGCACGCCGAGGGACATGCCGAATCCCAGGTCGCGAAAGGTCTCGTACTTCTGCCGGGGGGTCAGCCGCTGGCCGAACTCGACGATCCCGATATTGCTCGAATAACGGATGACATCCGCGAGGGAGAGCGCGGGCGACTTGTGCATGTCGCTAATGACGCGTCCGTCGAGGTCGAGCCTGCCGTTGTGCGTGTTGACGACGTCGGACGGCCGGGCTCGGCCTTTCTCAAGCAGCGATGCGGCAACGAACGGCTTGAGAGTCGAGCCCGGCTCGAACGGCTCGGTAACCGCCGTGTTCGAGAAAGTCGTGCGTCCGACGCGATTGCTTGCGAGCGCGAGAATCTCTCCCGTGTGGGGATTCATCATCACGATATCTCCGCCATCGGCGCGCAGGCTGTCTACCGCGATCGACAGCTCCCGCTCGCAGATGTCCTGCAGCGTGTTGTTGATCGTCAGCAACACGGTGGATCCCGCTTTGGGCTGATCGGTCCAGCCGTCAGGAGAATCGAGCGCACGGCCATCTTTGTCGCGAGCCAGTCTCACTTTGCCGGAATCGCCCCGAAGGAGCGTGTCGAGCGCCAGCTCGAGTCCATCGAGAGGATTCCCACGACCGTCGAGCGTGCCGACGATTCGCTGGATGCCTCCGGATTTGGCGTAGACGCGCTGCAATACCGGTGTGAGGTGGATTCCATTCAGCTTGGACAGCGAGGCAACATCGGATGCGGTATAAAGTCCCGGCAGCTCGATCCATCTCCGCCGGCGTGCGATTGCCGCGTGGATGGCGTCGGCATCGACGCGAGCACGGTGCAAGGCCCTGATGACGAACGCTGTGTCCCGGATTTCCGGAAGCGCTACGGCGACGCGCGTCATCTCCCTGCTGGCGACGAGAGTGTTGCCGCTGGCATCCTGAATTTCCCCGCGCGGCGCCGATTGGGCGGCGGCGAAGAAGTGTTGGCGCGTACCGCGTGCGGCCCACTGCTTCCCTTCGATTATCTGCACCTGCGCTGCACGCCCCACGAGCGCCAAGGCGAACAACACGAAGAACGCGTGTACGACCGCGACGCGATTAGGGGCTTTCATTTCGCCGGGCCCGGGGTAGTATCACGACCTGCTTGTCGGTAGGGATGTGCATTCCGAGACGGCGCTCAGCTGTGGTACCCAGCGTCTGTCTCGCCGACGCATCGCGAATCTCGCTTTCGAGCCGCGCGCGCTCGCCCTCCAGCTCAACCCGCTTGGCGTCGAGAGTGGCAAGATTCTCGGACTCACTGATTCCCACCGTGCGCCTCCACACGATCGCGAGCGCGACCAGAATGAAGGCGCCGAGTATCAGAGCCACGAGCGATCGCCCGCGAAGTTTTACGCCGCTTTTCGCCACGCGCGCAGCCTCGCACTCCGTGAGCGCGAATTCGTGGTGGTCTCGCCCTGGCTCGCCGTGATGGCTCGCTTGGTCAAGAGCGTGCCCAGCGCTTTGCCCCGGCAGGTGCAATGGAGCTGCTTCGGCGGGCAGACGCACGACAGGCTCCATTCCCGCATCGTATGCTTTGCGAGGCGATCTTCGCCCGAGTGGTAAGCGATGACAGCCAGAATCCCGCCGGGCCCGAGGCGGTCGCGAAGGAGGGGGAGAGCCCGCTCCAGTACAGCAAGCTCGTCGTTCACGGCGATGCGAACTGCCTGGAACAACCGGGCGAAATCACCAGGCCCGGTGCGAGCGCCGTAAGCGCCGCGAATCGCATCGACCAGGTCGTCGCTCACGTGCAAGGGTTTTCGCTCCCGGCGTCGCACGATCTCACGGGCGAGACGCTTGGCGCGCGGCTCGTCTCCGTAGTCGCGAAAAATTCTGGATAAGTCGTCTTCATCGAGGGTATTGAGCAAATCGGCGGCGGTGCCGTTAGAGCGACGGTCCATCCTCATGTCGAGTAACGCGCCAAGTCGAAAAGAGAAACCACGCTCATCCGCGTCGATCTGGTGGGAAGACACGCCGAGGTCGGCGAGAATAGCGTCAAACCGGCGCCCTTCCAGCTCCGGAATGCGGTCTATCTCCGCGAAATTGCCCCGTAATGCGAGAAAGCGGCCGGACGCCTCGTAGGGCGCCAGCCGCTTTCCAGCTTCGCTTATGGCCGCATCGTCGCGATCGATCGCCACCACCGAGGAGCCACTGGCGAGGAGGGCCTCACTGTGCCCTCCTCCCCCCAACGTGCAGTCCAGAACTTCTCTGGCGCCATTGAACAGCGCCAACACTTCTTCGACCATGACCGGCGCATGGTAGGGGCTACCCCACCGGCCGGTCGCTGGGTCGGAGTCCGTCACTTACAGAATCGCTTTACCTCGCTGTCGACAGCGGGAGTGAACTGGGGAATCGCCGTCAGAAGCTGAGCAGCCTCGGCCGGGTACTTCTGCCCGCCTGCCGGGAGGTTTATCGATGCCAGGTTGAACGCATCGCGTGCCATCCGGGCAAGGTCGCAGCTCTTTTTGTCGTTGGCGTCGTTCACCGCGCTCTGACCGAGCGAGAATGCGCTCGCGCCGAGGAGGAACTTGGCGTCCGCGGAGGTCTGTAGCTGATCGGAGAGCTGCAGGAACTTGATCGCGCGCTGGAAATCGGCGCGGTCCTTCGATGCTGTTCCCGCCTTGTAGGCATTGCTTCCCTGCTGCAACGCGAGCTGTGAAAGAGCCGTAGGATCAGCGCCGTTCGCCTTTGCCTGGTTCAGAGTGTTGGTAACGTCATCGTACTGATTGAGTGCTCCCTGAATACTGGCGAGCAGATACCACGCCTGCGGGTTCTTGGGATTCGCCGCTACGGCCTTTTTGGTGACGTCGAGCGCTTGTTGAAGTTGTCCCGACTTGAAAAGCGTTGCCCCTGTAGTGAGCGACAGCTGCGGATCGTTGGGGAACTTCTTGACGCCGATAGCCGACGCTTCTGCTGCTTTCTGCGGCTGGTTCAACTTGCTGTACGCTGCCGCGAGGCGCGTATAGTAGTCCGCCGTCGCGGCAGCAGTGTCTACTCGCACCATCTCGGCCCCCACATCGATCGCACCCTGATAATCCTGCGCATTGAGATAGACGAGCCACGCGAGGTTCAGCAGCGCTGGATCGCCCGGGTTGTTCTGGAGGAGATCCCGGATCAGCGGAACGGCCATCTCAGGGTGTCCGTTCTTGGCGTACTCACTGACGACGTCCTGTACAAGCCGGATGTTCGTCGGGTCGGCAGCGGCGAGCCGCCCGAGGACACCGAGCAACTTCACGGTGTCTCCCTTAGCGCGGTAGGTCTCCGCAAGCATTCTCAGCGCCGGAGTGTTCCGTGGGTCGCTGGCCTGAACCCGCTCCGCCACCGCGATCACCGAGTCCGGCATCTTGAGAGCGTTGTACGCTTCGGCAAGGCAGTCGCCGAGGATATTCGCGGTCGGGTATCCGGCCAGGCCTGCTCGCGCGGCCGTAACAGCCTCCTGATACTTGCCCTGGGCAACGTTGTTGTGGCAGGCCTCTTCTGCGCCGAGCTGACGGCGGGCGTCCTTGATCGACTTGGCAACCTGACTGGCGGCGTCGTCCAGCTTGGCACCGGTTGCCGGGGGAAGAATCTGACCCTTGTTCATGTCACGCGAAATGATGAGGCGTGAGTCGATCTTGTAACCCGCGGGAGTCTTCGTTACCGAGCCCTCCAGGTACTGGGGAGCACGGACCAGAGTGGCCAAAGCCTTTGCATCGCCGGCGGGAAGGGCTTCCGTCGGTGAGTAGCCCGACGAAGTCAGACTGTTGACGATATCGGCCTTCGGGACCACGACGAGATCACGGACATTCGTCTGCTTCGTGAGCTGGCCGCGGATCGCTTCCGCGGCAGCGACTCCAAGCTCCTTGTCGGAGCTTTGAAGCGTAGGGATCATGACGCGCTCGCCCGTTTTGGTGCTTTGGGCCAGCAACGGCGATGAGATCATCGCGGCCAGGGCGGCGAGAACGAGACCTGAATGACTAGGACGTACCTTCAATGGTATAACCTCCAGAGCGGTAAACATTCTTACCCCACCTCCCAATCTGTGGGTCCCTTGATTACTTAAGTGGGCGAGGAGGGACTCGAACCCCCGACATCCTGCGTGTAAGGCAGGCGCTCTAACCAACTGAGCTACTCGCCCAAGTGCAGAAACCGAGCCTGTAGCCTCACCGAAGAATGGCCAGCGGCACCAGCACGCAGTAACCGATGACGAGAAG
>JBDTND010000041.1:0-14228 GCA_039933915.1 Gemmatimonadales bacterium
TTATTCGCAGGCGCGTACGATGCGCCTGGCCGCGGGCGCATTAGGGAACAGCGACGCCGCTCTCCTCGCGTAACCCCTCGCCACCCCACAATGGCCCCTGCGCGAATAGAGCTCCGCGACACGCAAATTGATGCGGTAGCTCCCGGGATCCCACATCGCGCCAGTGACCCAACCCGCGGTGTAGCCTCCCCGGCCCACCGCCGTCATGGCTACGGTCTGCGTCACGCTCCTCGCAGTCGAGACGAGCGATGCGAGAACGAGCGCCACCGCGGCCACGCCGATGCTTCTGCGTGATATCGTGGCTTCCTTCGAGCTTCTTCGAATTCCGCTCGTCGCGCCGAGGATGCTCCACGCCAGGAAGGATGGGGCGGCGAGAAGGAGAACTGCATCGAACGCGCTGACCACCACCGTGGCTACGACCGTTCCCGCGAGGACGCACTGCGCCAGGACGGCATCGGGATCCTGAAGCTCGCTCCATCGTCTGAGCGCGCTGAAGAACAGGATCGCAAAAACTCCCAGCAGCGCTACAGCGGGCACGAATCCTCGCTCGGCGACGAACGCCACCCAATCGCTGCTCGGCCACGGGTTGGCAGTCATGCCGTCGTCGGCAATGGACCGGTCGCTGGAGGGGGCAAATCGCACGTATTGTACGGGCCAGTTGCCAGGGCCTACTCCGAAGACCGGATTCGATTCCGCCATCTTGAGCGAATTCCGGTACTGAGCCACGCGTCCGCGCCCGCTTCCCTTCTGATAGTCGACGACGCTGCGAGCTGTATCCAGATAGGGTGAATCACTGTTCCAGTTGAGCGAATTCGGCAGCACGATCGCGACCATGCCGCCAATCACTGCGGCGAGGGTCAGTCGCGCAAACCGTCCGCCGACTCCTGCTTCGCGCCAGTATTTCTTTGACGCGATCATCGGCACGAGGAGCAGAACAGCGCAGGCGACAACCGCGAGCCACGCGGCTCTCGACCGGGACAGCACCAGCGCTGCGCCCACGACGGCCCCGCCCAGGCAGCCGAGCAGCGCGCCAAACGGCCGGCGAGCAGTGACAGTGCACCAGACGAGCGCGGGCAGACCGATCACCGCAACGTGCGCGACGAAGTTTCGATTGCCGAATGTGCCACCCGGCGCCCTGTTCGCGCTGAAATACTCGGTCTCGAGCCCGTACGCCTGTGCCAGGCACAGCCCCGCCGCGCACACCGTAGCTATCGCCGCCGCGACGAGGATCGGCCTGTAGGAGCCACGCTGGGCCACCGCACGGGCCCCCCAAAACATGATCGCGCCGGAGATGCTTATCGCGAGCGAGCGTTGGGCGACCCAATGATTGGTGGCAAAGATTGCGGAGGCCGCGCTCCAGAGAAGAAACAACGCCAGCAGCCCATCGATCAGGTCAAAGGACAGCGAACGGCGCCGCACGGTCAGGGCGAGCGCGATGATGAACGCTACACCGTTGAGGACGAGCTCTTTCGGAACGAAGTACCGATCCAGCTCGAACATCTTGTACGGGAGGGCGATGATCACGACGAGAGTCACCCCTGCCTGTATTACCAGCCTGATTACGCGATCCGTCATGCGCGAAATATGCGTCGCTTGGGAACGGGAAGAAAAAAAAGCCCCGCTCTCGCGAGCGGGGCTTTCTTCTGGAGTGGGCACTCCATCGTCAGGTGCAGACAATCGCGCCCGTCGAGTTATCACACGTCTGATAAAATCGTCTCGCGGATCGGTTCAGCCGCGCCGGAGCAGGTCCGCAAGCACGCCGCCGGTAACGCCTCGAGAGCGATTGACGCGCTGGAGCTGTTCCATCTCGCCCTTGTCGAGCCAGACACCGCCGCACTCAGGACACTGGTCGATCTTCACGTGCTCCACTTGATGCTCCTCGAGATCGGCGCCGCACCGCGGGCACTTGTTGAGATGGGCCGATCGTTCCGTCTTTTTTTCCTCTGCGTCGAGCTTCGCGCGCATCTCGCGGATCTGCTCGAGATTCTGCCTGGCGAAGTATTCGTCTTCGTTTCTGCTCGGCTTTTCGTCCGTGGGCATTGTTGTCTCGCGTTTAGGGTGTAACGCTGGCGAAATAGATCTCGAGGTTTGTCGGAAGTGCTCCGAAGGTCTTGCCCGCGCCCGTCCACGTCATACCCGCGCTCCCCGGGAGCGACGCGATGCCGTTGTAGTCCCCGATGAACGGACGGACTCCAGATCCGGACGGGACGCCGTAGGCCGAAGGATCGAAGCTCGACTTCGACACACGCACCGACCGCCACGT
Source organism: Gemmatimonadales bacterium (assembly GCA_039933915.1). Classification (GTDB taxonomy): domain Bacteria; phylum Gemmatimonadota; class Gemmatimonadetes; order Gemmatimonadales; family Gemmatimonadaceae; genus UBA4720. The sequence goes on from JBDTND010000041.1 coordinate 2,264, forward strand.
GGCGCCAAAATCACTCGACGTGGCGTAGGTCAGATCGACCATTGAGTTAGCGGTGTAGCTCCGATCGTAGAACGCGACATCGATCCGGCCGTTCGGGGCGATTCCAAGCTCCGCCGCGAAGCGGTCGCCTCTTGGCACCGCGGCGACGACACTGCGCGGGGTCCAGCTGGTCAGATCGCTGGCCGAAGCCGAAGTGATGAAAATCTTGGCAACACCGTCCATATCGATATCGGCATACGCTACATAGAGGCGATTGTTCGCCGGGTTGAACGCGGGCGCCGGGTACGAGCCGGGACCGCGAAACTCGCCTCCGCTGATGTTGAAACAGTATGGCGGAAAAAGACAAACGGGATTGGTGAATACGCCCAATTGAAACGGCGTGCTCCACGTCTGTCCGTGGTCGGTGGACTTGCTGACGAACAACGCGGTTCCCTTTCCGCCCTGAATCGCGTTGTCGAACGTGACGTAGGCGACACTGCCATCGGCGTTCGTCACGATGCGCTGATCCTGATCGCTGCGGACGTTCCCGCTCGAGACCTTGACGGGACGCGAGAAGGAGCGGCCCCCGTCGCGCGAGGTGGAAATCCATACGGGCGAATTGGAGCCGAAACCGTGGAACTGCGCCCACGTCACGTAGATCGTTCCGTCCGCGCCGACCGACATGGCTTCATGATCCGGGAATTGCCCATTCGATCCCTTCGAAATCCCCTGGCCGTTGAACGCGCTCACGAGCGTAAGGGGGTCGCTCGGAATTGCGTGGGCGCCGGCCTGCCATGTCCTGCCCCCATCTGTGGAACGGCTCAGAAAGAGGATCGTGCTTTTGCCGTTGTAACTGAAGCACGCGAAGTAGGCGGTTCCATCCGGGCCGAATGCCGCTGCCGGATCACCTCCGAAGTCGCCGTCGCCGGTGCCTGGGACGTCCGGGTCGTTCGTGAACCGAGTGACTCCAGGAATGAATCCGTTGGGAAGCGTCTTTGTCCACGTCTTTCCACCATCGAATGACGCATTGACACCGCAACCGTCGTTGTAATTCCAGTCGTTGTTGCCCGTTATGAGGTTCTGCGCGTTCACTGGATTCACGGCCAGGGGGGTTTCATTCTGCGCCGTCGTGTCGTTCGTAACGTTGACTACGGTGTTGACGGCAGGACCTTCAGAAACCGAGCGGGCCAGACTCGCAGCGCCCGGTGCCTTGAGCGCGTCTGACGGCGCCGGGTTGTCAGTGCAGGCTGCCAGCAGAGACACGCAGAATGCAGCGGAAATTGAACGAAAACGCATGGGCGGGCACCTGGTTACAGGAAAACGAAAAACGGGGTGAAGGATATAATTCACCCCGTTCGACGTTGCGCAATGGCAGGTATCAGCGGCTGGTTCGTTCGATCGCGTACTTTTATCTCGCGAACCAGTAGGTCGCCTTAACCAGAAAGACATTGCTCGGGCGTCCAAAGATCGCTTTCGTCTCTCTGCCCGTGTGGAAGCCGCCTTCGAACGGGAGAAAGTCCTCGCGCTGCTGCTGCCACACGAAGAAAAGCGCGGAGCCCGGCCGGTACTCCCACCGCACCACGGCGTTCCCACGCAGAGAATGGGTGCGAAAGTCGGGATTGTTGATCGAAAAAGTCGGGGCGGCGCCCGGCCCGTCGGGATCTACATCGTACGACACGACCTTCTCCGTCACCGGATCCGTAACGGGAGCGATCGTGCTTCCGTTGTCCCTCCCATACACCGTGTAATTCTGCGTGCCAGGGATCGCCAGCTCCTTGAAACCCTCGTACCGCCCCGTTGAAGCGAAGGGCTGCGCGTAGAGCTGGAACGACAGAAGTGGCGAGAGCGTCCATTCAACTCGCGTAGTAGCGGACAAAGTCGTCTGGAAGATGTCGCTGAACACATAGCGCCTGCCGTACGTCGTAGTTGCCAGCGGATCGGTAGCCGGTCGCACGAACTGGATCGTGTTGTGAAGAAGATTGAGCGATGGTGACAGAGTCAGGCGGATCGACGAGCTCGGTCTCACGGTTATCCCGACGCTCAAATCCTTGGCGTAGCCGTGATTGGTGTCACCGTAGTAGAAGCCGTTCAGGCTGTAGGAGACGGTCTTCCGTGGATCGGTGTCGATCTCGGTCCAGCCTCCCCATTGAGTGGGTTGGCGTCCGAGTGGCCCTCCGCGTGTCAGCCTGTCATCGCTTGCGCTCGGATCGTACTCGCCACCCCCGTACCAGGACCAGAGATTGGTGAAGTTGAGTGTGATCTGGTTGAAGAAGCTTGTCCAGATTTTGTCGCCGCCGTGATTCCACGCGTGATTGGTGCCGGCGAAAAGTGAATAGCTCCTGAGCCGCTTCCCAGCTTCGTTGTTGTTGTATGAGCCTCCCCAACCGAGGTTGCGGTAGTCCACGCGACCCATGAAGCCGAGGTCGTTGACCTCGAACCCGGGGCTGATGTCCTTCGCGGTAGCCGACATGGACCATGTCCCGGATTTATTGAGCCCGAGCTTCGCCGAATAACCGTCGAGAGAGTTTTTCGTGGTATCAACGCCGAGATAGTCGGCATCAGGCCGCTGGTAGTAGCGCGCGCTCGAGAGTTGCGCGTTCCGAATCACCGCCCTCGATCCCTGAATGAGCGACTGCGACAACGCTCCAGTGAGCGCCCACTGCTTGTTCGCCCAGCGATGCTCTAAATCCAGGCTGCCAACGTCGGCGCTCGACCGAAGCAGATTCCTGAAGACGCTATCGCTGAGTTTGCGATTTACCGCGGTGCCACCGAAGCTCAGAATCGTGTTGCCATCCCGGAGCTCTCGGCGAATCCGCCCCGCGAAGTAGTTCGTAAGGGGCTCGACGGCGGTGGTTGATTGGAGGCTTGCGGCGTCAACGACTCGCGCCGTTTCTTCGGCAGTTACCGCGTTCAGGACTCCGACGGACCATTTCCCCACTTTCCCCGTCAGCTTGCCCGCGCCGAGGATGGTAGTGGCATCCGGAAGATCGACGAACTGGCCGTTCGGAAAACGCTGGGGCGATCGGCCGATGCGCCGTGAATAGAAGATCTGCTGATTGCCGTACGACGGGCCGCCGTTGATCGATCCGATGTTGAAGATGTTCGCGCCCTCGACGAAGAACGGGCGCTTCTCCGGAAAGAAGGACTCATATGCGGACAGGTTTACGACCGCGGGATCAACTTCGACCTGGCCGAAGTCGGGGTTTACGGTCGCCGTCAATGTGAGACCGTTGGGCAGGCCGTACTTGATGTCAGCGCCAGCCGACGGTTTTGCATCGTTCGCCCGGTAGAACGGGTTCGCGCGATCACCCGGTGCGCGAATAAGCCTGCCGCTGATGTACGGCGTGATCTCCATCCGGCGCGGAGTCGGGATGTCCATGATGCCGGTGAGATCGCCCTCCAGAGAAACAAAGCCCGGGTCCGTCGTCTTCCAGGGCGACCAGCTGTCGCGCTCATTGCGGCGCGCAATGTCGCGCATGATTTGGATTCCCCAGCGTCGTTCGACGCCGCTCGGCACCGGGCCGAACCGCAGCTGCGAAAACGGAATGCGATACTCAGCCACCCAGCCGGCGGAATCCACCGTGGTCGCTACCTCCCAGACAGCGTCCCAGTTGATGTCCTCGCCGTTTCGGTCGTCGAACGCCAGCACGTCTTTCTGGACACCGCGCGGATTCACCGAGAAACGGAAGGACGTGCGGCGATCGTAGTAGGAGTCGACCATCACGTGCACCCAATCCGAGTAAATCCCTGACGCGTCGCGGCGCGCGAGCTGCGCGGCGATCGAATCGGGGCGCGAATCGAACATCCGAACGCCGACGTAGAGCGCGTCATCGTCGTAGAGAATGCGCACTTCCGTCGGGTCGACTGGCTTTCCTCCAACCTTGGGATAGCTCTCGGTAAAATCTCCGGAAGGAACCGCGGTCGCCCACGCGGGCTCGTTGAGCTTGCCGTCGATGCTGATGCCGCCCGGCGTACGAGTGGCTCGCATGACGCGAACAGCGGCTGCGGCAGGAGGCGTTGCTGTTGGATTGGTCGGTGGTGCGCCAGCGGGTTGGCCGGGGTAGGTGGGATTCTGTGCTGAGATGGCGTGCGACGCACCGGGAATTGCGAGCGCGGCAAGGCACCAGAAAAGACTACGAAGAGTCATGGATCAGGACGGATTGGGGTGGCGGCCGACTCCTGTCACTACGGGAGACTTAGACAACGCAACAGATGCAATGGTTGGATCGAGTCAGCAGAGTCCGTGGGTCAGGAACGGGTCAGTGCCTATCGCTTCTTCGGCGTGGACGCCCGCTGATCAGCAGGAGCAGGAGCCGCAGCTGGAGCTTGCCCCAGTGGCGGGGCGATTGGACTTGGGCCCAGTGGCGCTGGCGTCGCACGCTCGCCCCGACCGGTCGCTCGCGGAGCGTCTGTCGCCCGCTGAATAGCGTCGAGCTGGTCCTGAAGCTTTCTGAACGTGTTCCCATCGGCACGACAGGATGCGTTGGGGTCACTCTCGAAAGCCCTTATCAGATCCCGGGACTTCGCCAGCTCCGTGGGAAGACCACGCACCGTGATAGCTGAGATGCCCGAGCTCGGAACGTAGTAGGTGCTTCCTCGTGCGCGAACGTACGGACTGATGATGTCGCCAGCCTGCTGCGGAGAAAGACACGAAAGCGCGATAGTCTCCGTATGCAGAGTTGAAACCCTGTCCCCGGCGCTCATCATGGGGATGAATATGGTTGCAGCCGCGATCCAGATGGTTGCGACTAGCGCAGCGCCACTCACCATCACCGCAACACGTCCGAGACGCCGGCGCTGTGAGATGCGCATCGCGTCTTCAGCCAGGGTGACCGGGTTGCTCATGGGAGGCAGGCTGTTGAGGAGGTTCGCGGCGTTGTACTCCCTGTCGCGCAGCAGTGTCGCCAGCGGTCCGCAGTCCGGGCACCTGGCACAATGGCGCATCACCGCGGAATCGGCCGTCAGATCGCGGAGGGATCCCGTCTCCAGGGCGACAAGGCATTCGCGGCAGTTCATCGCGCCAGCTCTCCGTACGCGGGGTGCGACGCCAGCAGGCTCTCGCGAATCGCCTTCCGCGCCTTGAAGAGATTTGCGCGCACCGAAACGGCTTTCATTCCCGTGCGCTCCGCGACTTCCGCCGGCGAGAGTCCCTGCAGGTCGACGAGATCGAAGATCTCGCGCTGGCGGGCCGGCAGCTCGGCAAAGAGCTCTCGAATGGCGGCCCCCACGCGCTCGCGATCGACGCGGCCACCGGGATCTGTCGTGTACACATCGCGCAGCGGCTGCGCGCCCGGCGAAAGTGCCAGCCGTCCGCGCCTCTTTCGGGTGCGGCGCATCTGCATCGCCGCCCGCCTCGTGATTCTGTACAGCCACGCCTCGAGCGAACCATCCGAGCGGTACTGGCCGAGCTGGCGGTGGGTCCGCACGAAGACTTCCTGCATGATGTCTTCGGCTTCGTCGGGATCGCGGGCAAAGGTCAGCGCCCAGCGGAATACCGCCGGCTGAAAGCGCGTGACGAGATTCGTGAAGGCGACTTCGTCCCCGGCGGATGCAAGAGATGCGAGCTGGATGTCCAGCGCGTGAGTTGACCTGTCCGGGTACAACACGACCCCACCGGGCGGGGTCGAGTCGCTGCCTTTGTTCTTGCGAAATCGGTAGAGGCTCATCGCCGGTCTAATATATGGTTGCAGGGTCAACCCACCCGAATACGCGGACAATGGACATCTCCATTAGCTGTTCCCTGTAGTGATGTCACGACTTGCAGGAACGTTTACCCGGCCAGTGAAGCCGCTTCGCCTCCGCCCAGCTTTCGGCTCTCAGAGCAAAGAGCGGATCCAGCCCCCGTCGACGGCTATCGAGCTTCCGGTGATGTAGCTCGCGCGCTCCGAGGCGAGGAACGCGGCAAGCGCGGCAAATTCGCGGGGCTCGCCGAGCCTGCCCATCGGAATCTCCTTCTCCCACTTCGAGAAAGTGACTTCCGGCGTTGAGCCGGATTTCTCTGCGTTGGCGCGCGCGAGATGCTCGACACGGTCCGTTCGTGTGTATCCAGGCATGATGTTGTTCACGGTCACGTTGAAGGGCGCAACCTCGTTCGCGAGCGTACGCGCAAACCCCGTGACCGCCGCTCGAAGACTGTTCGAGAGCATCAAACCATCGATGGGCTGCTTCACGGCTATCGATGTGACGTTGAGAATTCTGCCCCATCGCCGCTCTTTCATTCCGGGAAGAACAGCGCGGGCGAGCCCGACCGCGCTCGTCAGAAGAAGTCGCGTAGCGCTATCCCACATCTCGGGTGTGAAGCTCTCGAAGGAGCCACTCGGCGGGCCGCCCGAATTCGTGACCAGGATGTCCACCTTCCCGAATTTGTCGAGCGCCACTTTAGTGACGAGGTCGATCCCCGAGTGCTCGGAAACATCGGCCGCTACATCGATGACCGTCACACCCGTGCTTTTTCGAATGGATTCAGCAGCCTTGCTCAGCGCCTCCTCTCCTCGGGCGCAGACGACCAGATTTGCTCCTTCCGCGGCGAGCTCTTCCGCGATCGCGCGGCCGAGCCCTTTGCTGCTTGCCGATACCAGCGCGACTTTGCCACGAAGACCGAGATCCAATGGCTAGCGCCTCAGGTAATCGTCCGATTTGTCCAGCCAGTCCTGCCGCGGGGGACTGAATACATCGACATCGAGGGTCTCCTCCAGCGCCTCGGCCTTGTGCGGGACGTGCGACGGAATGAGCAGCACCTCTCCCACGTTAACAGTGATTTCCTCGGCCTCGTTGTCGCCGATCCAGAACTTGAGCGCGCCCTCGAGGATATAGGTGATCTGCTCGTTCTGGTGCGAGTGCTTCGGCACGATGCATCCCTTTTTCAGATACACGTGCGCGACCATTATGCGGTCGCCCGTGATCAGCCGGCGCTCGAGCATGTCGGAGACGCGCTCCTTTTTCATCGAGTCCCAGCGGTACAAGCTCACTTCATTTTTTCCGGCCATCGAAGCCCTCCTTGGGGCGTGCAGGAGATGCATGGAAAAGCTAGCGAAAAACTGTGGGCAGCACTCCAGCTCTGCCGTCGAGGATGCCGGTTGCGGCTGTCATCATGCGTTTCCGCTTCCGCGCACGCGCGTCTTTATAGACGCGACACGTGTGATTCATGCCTCGCGAGTTGCGGAGAACACCAACTGAGAGAAGCGAAATGAGACTGACAATTCATCGGAATGCAGTTCTGGCGCTGGCGGCCGTTGCCGGATTGACGACAACCGCCCGCATTGCCGAAGCCCAATTGCCGGCGCTGCATCCATCGTTCTACGGCTCCGCGGAGCTCGACACGCGCAGCAGCCAGTTCTATCTGCTCGGGATGTATGTCGGTATGGGCGGTCTGGGCTGGTCGCCCTACTTCAACATCAACGGCTACTCACTCCACTATCGGGTGTTGCCGGACGTTCCCACGTCGGACAGATCGTTGAACGCCGTGCTGCCGACACTCGGCCTGGCCTACGCCGGACGCAGAAGCGGCGTCTCGTTTGGAGCGGGATACGCCTGGGTCAGCAACGAAGATCCCGGAGCCCCAGGCGCCGAGGGCGGTGGAAGCGACGGTGTGACGGCGAGCTTCGGCGCGTATCACAACGGAAGTGGAAGACGTGCAATGCACACGCAGCTGCTCGCGAACTACAACTTTGACAGTCCCTACCTCTGGGCGCGCGGCCGCGCATCAGTTCCATTCCGGTACTCGACCAGGCATCCGGCGCGAATCGGCGCGGAGCTGATCGGACAAACGGGCGGAAAGGGTGCGCTGAAGACCAACGTGTTCCAGGTCGGACCGACGCTCGAATGGACTTGGACTCCGAACCTCAGAACTACGGGCTCGGTTGGCTACAAGTCCGTCGGCGGTGACAGGTTTGCGAGCAGAGAGTCGGCCGCGTACTTCAAGCTCGAGTTCTCGTTCTCCCCGTGAGCAGCTGAAAATAAGGCGCCACTTAAAACCCCGGGTGTTCCCCGGGGTTTTTTTCTGACGGTGTAGAGCGGTCCCCAGGCCTATTTGCCTGCAGGAGCCGGTGGAGTGAGGGGCACGACGGGGTGTTTCAGATGGAACCCTGTCGCCTCCTGATACGCGTGAGCGACCGCCAGAACTTTTGCCTCCTCGAACAGGCCGCCGAGGAAGGTGAGCGAGACGGGAGTGCCGTCGTCCCGGAATCCGTTCGGAAGGATGACGGCCGGGTGTCCGGTGAGGTTGGTCGCGACGAGCTGCGAAAGATTCGCCGCCCCCGTGGGCGTGACGATGACATCGACCGTGCGCATGAGATCATCCCACTTCTGGATCGCTATCGAGCGCAGGCGGTTGGCGTTCACGTAATCGACTGCAGGGATGAACCGGGACGTCCGGAACGAGTTCGGCCAGTCGAATTTCCCCTGCTGGACTAATTCCTTGTCCCGATCGGACCTCGTGAGCTCGTCGAACGATGCGGCTGCTTCGGCGCTCAGGATGATGCGCATTGCATCATAGGGGACATCGGGTACGGCGACAGGGATAAGATTGATTCCGAGGCGCTTTAGGACGTCGAGCGCCGCATCGTCAAATTTCTTTGTCGCGTGCAGCGTACGCTTCGGATCAGCCGGGTCGATCTCTGGAGTGTCAAACGCGGATTTCACGTACCCGACTCGAAGTGTCTTCGGAGACAGGTTCGCGTTCCAGTGATACGACGCCGGAATTACGGTGTTGTCCTGATCATCGGGCCCATAGATGGCGTCGAGCACAATCGCGCAGTCTTCCGCGCTGCGGCAGATCGGTCCGAGCTTATCCATCGTCCACGAGAGTGCCATTGCTCCGGTGCGCGGCACTCGCCCGAAGGTGGGGCGCAGCCCTGTGGTCCCGCACCGTGTTGACGGCGAAGAAATGGATCCGAGCGTCTCGCTGCCAATCGCGAATCCGACGAGTCCCGCGGCTGTTGCCGATGCGGGACCGGCCGAGGACCCGCTGGACCCCTGATCGACTTTCCACGGATTTTTTGTTGTCGCATCAAACCAGATGTCGCCCTGCGCAAGCTCGCCGAGGGTGAGCTTGGCGACGAGGATAGCGCCGGCCGCGTCGAGGCGCTGCACGACTGTGGCGTCGCTGTCGATGACCTGATCCCTGAACGGACCCGCGCCCCAAGTCGTCTTGTAGCCGCGCACGGCCAGCAAATCCTTGGCGCCCCACGGGATTCCGTGCAGCGGCCCGCGATAGTGCCCACGCCGGATCTCAGCGTCCGCGGCGCTTGCCTGTTTCAGCGCGCGGTCCTCGGTGAGCGAGATCACGCACCTGAGCACCGGATCGTACGTCTTGAGGCGGGCGAGGTACATATGCGTGAGCTCCGTCGCGGACACGCGCTTGCTTCGCACCAGCTCTGACAGCTCGGTAACGGGAAGAAACGCGAGCTCGTCCAGGTTGCTGCCGATGGTCCTACGCGCGACTTTGCTCCTCACCATCGGGCGTCGCGCTTCGTTCGGAATCTTTTTCCCGGGCGGGCGGGGATCGAAGACGGTGGCGGGGCTCACCGAATTAGGAAGCGGGACTTTGTGGAGCGCTTCGATGCGCTGCTCCTGTTGCTTGAGCCCGTCGAGCATCAGCTCCCGCTCGGCGGGGTCAAAATGCAGTCCGGCGACTTCCTCGGCGCTTGCGATCGTATCGACCGTGATCTCTGCTCCGGCAGCTAGCTTCGCCCATAAAACGCCCGGAAAGAGCGTCGAGCTGAGCCCGGCGCCCGCGAAATATCCCATGAACGAGCGCCGGTCGAACGTCGTGGCCATGCTTGGAACCTCTCGCTGCGGAAGGTTTCCCTATTTAGTGCCAGGTGCGCGCACGCTAGACCTGCGATTTCGAGAATGCGTTCTCGCCGTCGAACTCCTGCAGCTTCTCGATGTGCATCCAGCGGTGCCGGGCGCCAATCGTCCCGAGCAGCGCAAGAATCTCGACGTCGCCAAGAACGGCTGAATCATCACGGAGCACGAATCTGCAGCGGAAATGGTCCACGAGCGACACTCGCCGGCCGCTCAGGGGAAAAACCATCGCCCCGCGATTGGTGATCATCTGCAGCTTGAGCGGTGATGGCTTGGCCAGCAGCTCCATGGCCGCAGCCAGCTTCACCGGCTCGAGATCTGACTCGATGTATACGTCGAGTCCAATGAGGCGCCTGCTCTTCGCCGCGACGACGTTCACTCCGAGCAGAGCCGGAGGAAGCTCCACCTTTTTGTAATTCTTTGGCGGGCTGACCTTCGACCTCTTGCCGAGATTCGAGATCACGGCCTGGGTGAAGTCGGTGGTAGTTGCCGGCTTCTCTACTCCTATCATGTCGCTGGTGCGAATTCCGCTCTCCAGGGTGACGAGCACCGCCTGCTCGACGTCGTTCGCCGCTTCTCCTTCGCCGATGTGGCGCAGCATCATCGCGCCGCTGAGAATGAGCGCGGTCGGATTCGCCTTGTTCTTCCCGGCAATGTCGGGGGCCGACCCGTGGACGGCCTCGAAAATCGAGACGTCGTTGCCGATGTTTGCGGAAGGCGCGAAACCAAGTCCGCCGGTGAGACCCGAAGTGAGATCGCTCAGGATGTCGCCATTCATGTTCGTGGTGACAATGACGTCGAACTGCTCGGGACGCATCGCGAGCTGGTGGGCGCAGTTGTCGATCAGGATGTGCTTCGACCGGATTTGCGGGTACTGCGGCGCGAATTCCTCGAACGTGCGCTGCAGAAGCCCTTCGGTGAGCTTCATGATGTTCGCTTTCGTCGCGCAGTGGACGGCTTTGCGGTTTTCGGCCAGGGCGAACGCGAATGCGAGCTTGACGATCTTTTCGCAGCCTTCGCGCGAGATCAGCTTGAGGCCCTCCGCCACGCCGGGCGTCTGCATATACTCGATGCCGGCGTAGAGATCCTCGATATTCTCGCGGACGATTACGATATCGAGGTTGCGGCCTGTGAACGCGGTTTGTACGCCCGGCAGCTCGCGGACGGGGCGGATGTTGCCGTAGGTCTCGAACAGAGTGCGCAGTGTGACGTTTGCGCTCCTGTTTCCGTATCCGATTGGCGTCTCGAGGGGACCCTTGAGCACGACGTGCGTGCGCTCGATCGACTCGATTGTCTCTTTCGGAACGCCGGTGACGATACCTTTCTGAAACGCACCCGCGCCGGCCTCGCAAGTCTCGAATTCTACTGAAACACCGGCTGCTTTTATGATTGTCAGTGCGGCATTGGTTACTTCGGGGCCAATGCCATCGCCTGGAAGGACGGTTATCTTTCGTTGTGCAGGAGTCATCAGAGGAAGTTAATCCCTCTGGGAAGTTGTTTCTCTTTCGCGCGCGTAGCTCAGTTGGATAGAGCGTCGGCCTCCGGAGCCGAAGGTCGTGGGTTCGAGTCCCGCCGCGCGCACTCTTTTCCTTCCGCGAGACATTCTGCGCCCAGTGCATTCACCTCCGGATGATCGCAGGATCATCGTCGACACTCGCGCGACTGGCGTTGCAAGACTAAAAAACCAGGCGGTGGTTCTGGGCGGCGCCCTCGCTGTGTTCTGGGCAGTGTTCGTCGTGGACTTGCTGCTCGGTGGCTCGCTCCTGAGTCTGGGCGTCATTCCCCGCACGATGACTGGTCTGCGCGGGATTCTGTTCGCGCCGTTCCTCCACGTCAGTCTCAGTCACATCGTCGCCAACAGTATTCCGTTCGTCGCCCTTGGCTGGATGGTGATGCTTCGGGATGACAGACACTTCATCCCGGTGACTCTGGCTGGAATGCTCGGATCCGGGCTCACGGCATGGCTGCTTGGCGCGGCGGGCTCGGTCCACATCGGCGCCAGCGGCGTGATCTTCGGCTATCTCGGATTTCTGATGCTGAGCGGCTGGTACACACGCAGCTTTATGAGCATGCTTCTCAGTGTAGCCGTCACGCTGGTGTGGGGTACGCTCATCCTCGGCATGATGCCCGGCACTCCAGGCGTCAGCTGGCAAGCTCACATTGGCGGGTTCCTGGGTGG
>JBDTND010000042.1:0-13905 GCA_039933915.1 Gemmatimonadales bacterium
CATCAGAGAAGGGGAAAGGCGCGTCGGTCAGACGAACGGTGAGAAGCCCAGTGCCAGTGCCGGATGAATCACTGCACGCTGCAGCGGCGAGCGTTCCAAGGGCGAGTGCGGCAAAGAGTCGGCGTGATACCTTCATTATTCTATACTCCTGCACGAATGCGTTGTTGGTGTTTGGTGCGATAGGTCGATGGGCGCGTGCTCAGCACGGCTCCATCTTCTCTAGACTCGGACATCGCGCGTGGAAGTCACAGCTCATCCGTAAATTCGTGGAGACGCTGTGCGCGCCAAAAAAAACTGAGACAGCGCTGGTCTGTCTCAGTTCTCCTCAACGAGCTCTAATTTTTCGGCGGAGGCCGGTGGCTCTGGCCAGGATTGGATTTCTTGCCCGCGTTACCTGGAATTCCAGCCGGCGGACCGGCGGACGCCGGGCGACCCGTGGAAGTGGGGCGGTGACTCTGACCGAAGTCTCGGCCCGTCGATGTGGGACGGTTGGCTTGGCCAGCCTGTGCCTGGGCGGGGAGCTCTCCCGGCATGGCTTCGAGATCCGAGTCGGACGCCCGCTCTCTGAGACGCGCGAGCACGCGCTGCAACGCCTGGTCGGCAGTCAACCCACGATCGGTAAGACTCCCGATCACGAACAAGGGCACGGCGAGCGAGCGGCCGCTTGACGCGCTCTTCGCGAGCAGGCTGATCGAAGGGCCGTCTACGCCTTTGCGAATTGCCTCGGCTCCGGCTTCAACTTCATCTCCGGCCGGCGTCGATGCGCGACCGTTCGCCAAAGCAGTCTTTGCCAGTGCCATGCGATCGGCCTGCTCGTTGACGGAGCGTTCGATGCTCTTCGGATCGACACCCTTGGCCGCAAACTTCAGCGCGCGGTTCTCGAGCGCTTCAGCGGGAAGTTGTCGCGCTCGCGCATCCGCGATCCGCGACAGCACGCGTCGAGCGACATCGGCGGGGAGCACTTCGCGTAAGCGAGTCGAAGGATCCTTTGCCGGAGTCTGCGCGCTGGATCCCGCGGCGATCACCAGCATCGCCATAACGAATAGACTGAAACGTCGAATGTGGTTCATATATGTATCATCTCCGCTAGGGAGTGATCGCCAATTGGCAAGACTCGAGGATATGGCTCTTCCTATGTAATGCGCCATGCACAATAGACTCCGTAATCCCCGTTCGTGGTCACATCTAAACATTTATTCGATCACGAGCAGGCCTACAGCTCCCCCGAACTCGTCCACCATTGCGAGAACACCGGGTGGTACGCTCCATTGACCGCCGTCAATTCTCAGGTTCATCTGATACTTCCCGGGCTTGATTGTCAAACTGGTCGTCCACCATCCCGGTTCCGCCGGCAACAGCTGAATGGGCGTCCAGTTTGTAAAGTCCCCGTTGATCTCCACGACCCGGGCACCCGGCGCGTTCACTCTCAAAATGACCGCGCCACCTTTGTTTCGCGTGGCGGTGAAACCGATCGCTGCAGGCGTTGCCGGCGTGAGATCGCTGGATGGAGGTTCCACAACGACCGGCAGGGGAGCCTGTTGATTTGAACCGCCAATCCGTGTGATGCGCACGCTCAGAGATATGAACCTTCCACCGGGGAATCCCTGAGTCGGATCCACGGGATAACTACCGCCGGCGGCAACCAGTCCTAGCCGCGGTGCAACCTGGAAGATGGCGCTGACGTTGCCCCACGCCCTCGCGTGCGCGCCCAGCGTCGTGAGCTGATCCCCAAGCCGGAAGCCGAGCAGCGCAGCTAGGCCAACGGTCTCGCGATTCCACGAGAGAGTCGCCTGGGTGTCAGCGTATTTTATGGAATCACTGACCATCGTCGGGGTGATCGTAAGCAGGAGGCTCTGCGGCGTCGACCCAATGGACACCCCCGCTTCACCAAGCAGCAGGCTTCGCGCCTCAAAGCCATCAGACGTGCGCCCGCCGCCCACCCCGAAAAAAAACTCGGACGTGCCCCGCGGAAAATGCGCCCGCAGGTTCGCGACAAATTCACCGGTGCGCGTTCCGTCGTCGTGGATGCTTCCACCCGCGAATCCACCGACTTCCCCAAACAATCCACGCTCGGTGGGAATGAAATGGGCTGCGGAGAACAAGCCCTGCGTGCTCCAGCCTCCGGACGTGAACTGGGAATATGTGCCGGACGCCTCGATCAGATTGGACGCCCAATCCGCGGTGACGCGCGGCGTTATGGTTGCCGCGCCAGTGCTCAGCGTGTCGGCGTAACGGAGTGCTGCTCCACCTAAGTCCAAGGCGGCTTCAACGCGTTGGGCGTGAACGGCTGGCGCAAGCAAGAGGACCGCTATCAGCGTTCCTCTCAAAGTTACCACCGGTGACAGTGTCCCAGCTTTCAAATCTCTGCGGGTAGCAGTTACAGAGAAAATACTCTACGATGTCGAGTTACGCCCCATTGCTCCGACGCGAATGACAGAGCTCTCAGTTCCAAAATCGTCCGATGTGCTCACGGCGAGGGGATCCGCAACCCACCGAGAGCCGTTGATAATAAAAGCATACTCATGACGTCCCGGCGAGAGCGGGACTGAGACGGACCAGACGCCAGGAACGCCCGATTGGCGGAGGGTTGTGGTTCCTTTTGCCCATTCGTTGAAGTCCCCTACGAGCTCGACACTGGCGGCCTTGGTGTCAACAAAAACGAACCGCACGAGCTGAACGGTATCATGCTGCGCGGTCAACACAGCCTGCTGCGAAGCGCCGGACGGGGACGACATTCGCGTTCCCACCGCGATGCTGGACACCGCAATTATCGCGGTGATTCCCGCTGCGATCGCCAGCCCTGTGAGCGGCGTGAGGCGAAGCTCCCGTTCCGTTCGCCACCACGAGCCACCTGAGCGTGCGCGCACGGGGTACAACGCCGGACCTTCGGCGTGGACTTTCTCGAGCAGCCGTTTCTCGAACGACGGATGAACCTGCTCGGGCGCGCGCAGTCTGGCTGCGATCTGCTCCGCGAATGCGGCATCTCTGTCCAATTCTCCCTCGTCGTAAGTCTCAGCCATTGTATACCCCTTGCAATAGGTCGCGGAGCCCGTCGCAGGCCCGCTTCACTCTCATCTTCAACGCGGGCACGCTCACTCCCGTCATCTCCGACATCTCCTCATAAGTGAGCTCCTCCACGTACTTCAGCAGGAACGCCTCGCGTTGGTCCGCCGGCAACACACCCAGTGCAGTCTCGATATGACCACCGAAGTCCGGCTCGGTATGGATCTCGGAGCCCGGCGCCACCGCTCGCTCGATTGCGTCCGTTCCGGAAACGAATCGAAGATCGCGACGCCGCTGGCGTGACGCATACGTTCTGCACTCGTTGATCACTATCTGGTAAAGCCAGCCTCCAAATCGACTCGGTTCCTTACAGCTGCGAAGACTGCGGAAGGCGCGCATGAACGCCGACTGAAGCGCATCGTCAGCATCGACTCGCGATCCAAGCATTCGAACCGCAAAGCGGATGCACGTATCCTGGTGCCGCTGGACAAGACCCGAGAATGCGTCAATGTCGCCGGCAAGGACCGCTGCGATCAATTCTTCATCTGACGCCCCTTTCACAAGTGAATGACTATCAAGAGCCCTCCCGGCGTCACAAGGGCGAATGTGTTTCACTGGCTACCGAGCGTAGCCGGGCGATTCGCCTCCGCCCATTCCAGAACTCCTCGTAACCCAATCAACATCAATGACTTACCTTGGCCGGCCCGCCTCGGGTCTGCCCGCCATCCTCGAACGCAGTGACGAATTCCGAATTGGGAACAGTCTTTTATGACAAGCACATCAGTTGGCTTCCCCCAACCAAACGGCGGGTTCACCGATGCTCGGGATTCAAAGACGAGGCTTCACCCTTATAGAAGCAGTAACGGTGATGTCCGTCATAGGGATCGTCTCGGCAATCGGCGCGCTCAAACCCGCCTTGATCCTGCAGCGCCGCAGCACTGCCTCGGCCGCAGATCAATTCGTCGTCACGCACTCTCTCACCCGCTCGACAGCATTGCGCTTCGGGCGAGTTGCCCAGCTTCATATCGACGAACCCGGACAGCGGTTCTGGGTCGATGTCGACACCAGTGCGAACAGCATCGGTCAGCGGGCCACAGTGGCGGACGTGCGATACATCAGCGAGAACGAGCTGCACATGACGAGCAACAGGGCGCTCCTCTGTTTTGACGCCCGGGGAATTGCAGCGACGAGCGGATCGTGTGAGGCGGGCAATGCCCAGGTGATTTTTTCGGACGGCGCCGGGGCTGACACCGTGACAACCACGATTCTCGGCAAAGTGCTCAGATGACATCCATAATGCCATCCGACAACAGCAGCGGCCGCTCGCTGGTCAATCAAGAAGGCTTCTCTCTGGTCGAAGTAATGATCGCAATGACACTTCTGGCCGTGTCGATGATGAGCCTCGCCGGTGCGGCCACTCTTGGTCTGAATCAGATGAAGAAGGCGCGGCAGGACCTGCACTACTCTGCCGACGTTCAGCAAATCGCGGATAGTCTCGTCGGAAGGGGATGGAACCGTGTCTCGACTGGCTCAGGGACGATTCGCGGGCGGCCAGTAAGCTGGAACGTGAGCACAGTCAATCTCAACTCGCAGAAGATCGACATCATGGTGCCGAGACAAGGTCAGGCAAACACGTCGATCGTGTACCAGGACACGGTGACGCTCTTCGTGGCCAGAAACGAACTCCAATGAGGATGAGCAGTGGAGTTTCGCGCGCCGGGCGCCGCGGCTTTTCACTGATCGAGCTCATTGTCGGTCTGGTGATAGGCATGTTCGTGCTGAGCGGCGTCGTGCAGATGATGATCGTGCAGGGAAGGGGCTATAGAAAGCAGCGCGAAGTACTCGACATCCGTGAGACCGCGCGGGAAGCCGCTGCACTGCTTGCGTGGGACCTGAGACAGTCCGTAGTGGGAGGAAGCGCGCTCGGTGCCATAGGCCCCAACAGCGTGACTCTCCGCTCTCCCCGCAGCCTTGGTATCATCTGCGCCAAGCATCCCGTTCTGGCGCGCTATGGCCTCTGGAAAACAGGCGGGAATGTGCTCGCGGGTGTGGATGACAGCGCGCTCGTCTATCACCTCGGCCAGGATAAATGGACTGCCCTGAAAATCATTGCGGTGGGAACGCCGGCCGCGATGGGAGTCACAGCTTGTTCATGGCCGGGTGCCCGCGCGCCGGATATCGTCGTTGAATTCGCGGTGGGATCGCAATCTGACACCGCCCACATAAAGACTGGAGCGCCTTTCCGCGGCTTTCATCGCGTTCAATACGCGGAGTTTCAGCTCAATAACCGCTGGTGGCTTGGGCGGAAGGTCGGCGCCGCGACATCGTATGAGCAGCTGACGGGGCCGCTCGTCTCGCCGGCTGCGAACGGGCTCGCATTCGCGTACTACGACACGCTGGGAGTGGTCACAGCGAATCCGGCCGACGTTGGAAGCGTAGCGTTGACACTTCGCACGGAGAGCTTCAAGAACACGTATGTCGGAGCGACCTACGTCTATCAGCGGGATTCGCTGACGACCAGAGTCGCACTCCGTCGCTAATATCGCTGGAATGAGGCACGGGGTTACTCGGACCGAGGAAGAAATGGCTATCAGCCGGCAACAAGCGTTGAGATGGTCGAATCGCAGGGGGTTCGTTCTTCCGACGGTGATCTTCGCCATTACGATAATGAGCGTGATCGCGGTCGTTGCCCTCACCACTGCAACCGACGAGCGTCGGGCATCGCGTGGTACGCGTGAATCGACACTGGCGATGTATGCGGCCGAGGCCGGTCTGCGCCAGACGTACGGGGCCTGGCCATCAGCGGCCGTGAGTGCGCTCAATCCGGGTGACAGTCTTGATCTCGGCTGGCAGAATCTTCCGAACAAGGCTGCGTACCGGGCCGTGATTCATCGCGTCGATGGAGGCGGCCTTCAGGAGTACAGCGTCATCGTTCAGGGGCGGCGCACCGATCCGACTGCCGGCATCATAATGATCGTCGGCGCGGCGGGCGGAGTGCCGATGTTCAAATACGCGGTCCGCACCGAAGACGAACTGTATGTCACCACCGGCGGCCCTTTCGACGCATTCGACTCCGAGGTCGGACCGTACGTGGTCGCGACAGCTGATTCGATGGCGAATCTCTGGGCGAACGGAAACATGAAAGTCACCAATACCACCGTGAAAGGCAGTGCCTCTGCAGCTGGGACGTTCATGTTAGGAACGGACGGAGTGGTCACCGGGGCGACCACGTCCGGGGCGAGCGCGCAGACTCCAATGGATATCCTTTCGTGTCCAGCGGGCGGATATACTCCGACCGCGCAGGTGCCGGGCGGGACCGGCATCAGCTACAACGCCACGACCGGCGTAGTCACGGTTTCGGGCGGAGCGACTCTGACGCTCCCTGATACCTCATACTTCTTTCGCTCGATTGTGCTGACAGGAAATTCGAAGCTCGTGTTCCCGGGGAATCCGCGCGCGTCCGTTTACCTTCGTGATTCCCTGAACGCTGGCGGTGGGATGATCAGCAACCAGTCGGCGAATGCCAGCATGCTCTCATTCGCTTCGTGCGGGACCTCCGTGACGCCCGCGGACTGGTCACTCAACTCGGAAGGTCCGGCCTCTTACTACTCCGTGTACGCGCCGAACCACACCGTGTACGAGCTCGGGGCTGGCGACTTCTACGGGGCCGTAATTGCCTACGCCTACTATTCGGCTGGCGGGGGGAAATTCCACTACGACCAGGCCCTGGCGAGACAGCCTTCAAGCAAGATGTCTGTTCAACGTGGATCGTGGGCGCAGCTGGCGGGGAGCTGACAGCTCATCTCGTCCCGCCTGGATTAAGGCGTCGCTTCGTCCAGCAGGTTACGGCGAAGCGAGCGTCAGGACGATTGACAGGCTGTAGTTACCGGGAGTATCCAGGGACCAGCTGTAGAGCGTCTCGAAAAAGAGCGTCGTCACGTTGTTCGCGCCCGCGGCTCCAGTCACCAGGCTCACATCGCTCGTCGTGAGAGCGGCGAAGGTTCCGTTGGGTGCGGTGCTCCACTTCAGGTCGCCGGCCGGCTTGTTTACGCGCGCCGGAGTGTCTGGCGACGTATTCGTCGCCGCCCAGACGGCGGTTGAGGAGCGAAGGTGAAGCGTCCAGGCGGCATTCGCGCTGACGGTCAGCGTGGGCCCATTCGTTGAGTTCAGTCCCGCTTCGAAATCCGCTGTCGTTGGGGCTGTGAGGGACGTCGAGCCAGGCGTCATCTCGAGCCGAACGACTCGGCCCGCGGTCATCGACACGGTGCCGGGGACGCCGCAGCTGTCGGGCGCGCCGCTCGCAGTGCATTGCGCCACCGCCACGGATGGCGCCGCCGATATGCACACGATCATGGCGATCACTCCCCCAACGAAAACACGTCTCATCTGCTCTCCCGCTCGAGTCTGAATGTTCCGGAAGCCATGGACCCGCCAGACGGCGGGCCTGCCCACGTCCCAGTGATTGTGTCAACCACGATCTGTCCGACATGGCGACGCAAACTCGACTCGATATCCGCGTCAAAGTCTATGACACCAATGCCCTTTTCCGACCCGCTTACCAGACCATTGAGCGGCCTTGTCTCGCCGGTTTGTGTGTTCCGGCCGGTGAGGTTTAGCTGACCTTGAAAGCTCGTCCCCGATTCGCTTGTGATCTCGAGTGTGCCGGTAAGGTCCTCGCGAAATGGGCCAGTTTGCACACCGACGTAGTTCCAGGTTCCCATCAGATCTATGAGCGACGGCTGCGGCTCAGTCGATTTTAGGCACGCCGATACGAGTGCTGCGCCGGCGAAGACCAACAGCACGGCACTTTTCTGGAAAAACTTCAGCGCGATTCTCACTTCTTTTGCGCGCTTCCGCCGCGCCCATCAGCCGCGTTCCACATGCGAATCGGACGCGGATCCAGGATTATCGTGATCGACTTCGAGTCCTTTCCGGTCACGATGAGCACCGGAATCGGAAGACGAGGAACCAGCGGCTCGCTCAGCTCCGAGAGATCGAATTCAAGCTTGTACGTGCCAATGGGCAGCGCCTGAAAAGTCGCCGTCGTCGGCCCCGTCATGATCGCGCCCCATTCGCGGCCGGCATCGTCGCGGGCTATAACGTGCGCCTTCGCAAGGTCTACCTGTACCGCCGCAATCCCTGACCGGGGAGCGACAACCAACTCTATTTCCGCTGACGTCGACAGCGACACGCCGAGATCGCTGTGGTCCGCGCCACTCGCAGACCAGCCGTCCGGCAGCGAAGCCTCGTCGATCGTCACCGGCTGCCTGAAGTCTCCGCCCACGCGATACTTGCCGCTCGCGTCCGCGACTGCCGTCTCGCCGCCCCGCCTGACAATCGCGCCCGGCACACCGGGCTCGCCCGGATCCCGACGTTGATTGCCGTTCAGATCCTCGAAGACGTATCCCGATTTGCCCGGAGTGCGCAGCATCGGAACCATAAGCACGTGCTCGATGCGGAGTCCAAGAATCCAGGGCACACGACCGCTCGTCGAGTGGAAAATCGAATTGCGCTCTGCATCGACCTTGAGCGAGAATCCGTTCACGACTGGAATCGCGAGTCCCGCCCGCATGATCGCGGACGTCTCGTTGCCGAAGCCGTTGATGCGCTGGAGCTCGCCTTCTGCCCGTATTCCGCTGAGCCACGGAAGCACCACCTGCTCTCCGCGAATCCCAAACAGGCTTTGCTGGTTGACGAAACCGCCACGGTCGCGGGTCTGCTCCACACGCATTTGCACCTCGATTACGCCGCCGACGCCCGACCATCCCGCATTCGTCATCCAGTAATTCCGGGGGGAGCGATCCGTCACGGTTGGCTGGCCCGAGGGTGAGACGGTGCGCGCCACATTCCCAAGATACGCCGAGCTGTTGAAATAATACTGACGGAGATACGTGCTGAGGCTGATGCCCAGCTGCTGGTCGCGGGTGCCAAAAGCGCCACCGACGCCCGGCGTCGTCTGGCGCGAGGCAGCATCGAATACGTAGGAGCGAGCGTCGAGCGCAATCGTTGTCGCTCCGTGAAGCGTGTACTGCGGCCTCAATGAAAGCCCATTCGACTTCAGTCCCGTGAACACCGACGTGGCGTCGGTCGTGCGCCAGGCGCTGGCGCTCACCGTCAGGCGCGAGGACAACGGCTCCGAAATGTTTGCCAGGATCTCGTTCGTGGCGCGCGCAAATGCATCGCTCCCACCCGGAGCGTGGGTTACGCGCAGCTGCTCGTTGCCCTGACCGGCCACTCTCACCAGCTCGCTCGACCAACCGAAGCCGCTTCCGCCCTGGAAGCGTCGCTCCGCGATCTCTGCCTTGAATGTGCTGCCAAACGGCGAGGGAACAGCGGCACCAACGCCGAACGCGTCCAGGCTTCGGGGCGAAATCCCTTCATCAGCCAAGTGCGAGATGGATGTGCTCAGCTGCGCGCTCCCGAACTGACGCTCGCCGCGGATGCCGAACATTGGCTTGCGCGTCGTCGACCCGACGGGCGGCAGCGACATTGCGCCGAGGCTGAGAACGTTCCAGTTCGGGTGCTGCAAATGCAGCAGCGCCCCCTGCCCGTATGGGTAGAGCCCGGTCAGGTCCGAGAACGACGTCCCGGTATTGCCGAGGCTGAGCTGGCCCGACGGCGCGGAAAGCATCAGGGAGGCCGACGACTGATACGAGCCGAGACGTGCGAACGCGTTGCTCGCTGCGCCCCCAAACGCGGCTCCCTGCGACATCCGCGCATCGATGCGCACCGAATCATACAGCGCGCCGTTCGCGCTCAGCGTGAAGAGCTGGTTCCCGTGACCGTTTTCGTCGACTGCGTGCGAGATGGCCGAGGTGACGAGTGGACCCGACTGGCTCCCAATCGAGCTCGAGTTGAAAATCTCGATGGTCATGATTTCGGAGGCGAGAGTATCCGCGCCAACGAGGAGGCTGACCTGCACGAACGCCGATCCCGTCGCCGAAAGAGCCGGGATCTTGAGCCGGACTCTGCGCTTCAGCGTTTCGCCGGGCGCGATCACCAGGGGTGCTGGATGCATCTCTCTCGTGGCCCAGCCGCTCGGCAGGGCGAGCGAGGCGCTTACAGTCTCGATAGCGTTGCCCGCGTTGGCGATGTCGAACGGAAGGATCACATCGTTGCCGGCCTGAGCGTTGATTGGACCGGCGGCGGGACGAAGCACCACCACACGTACCAGTGTCACGTCGATCTCGACCGGAACAACGAGGGTCGGAGATCCGGGAGACGTAAAGCGAGCTTCCGCGGCAACGATGCGGCCGGCGAGAGCGCTGGCCGGAATTCCGATCGTAACCCCGAGGCGCTTGCGGCCCGATCCCGCGTCGAGCGCGCGAGTGCGCGGACCGAGAATGACGAATTGACCGCGCGGAACAATCTCGACCTCGACGTCCGGCGAACGACTGAGCGCATCCGGAACAGGAACCGAGACCACCTGATACGAGCGCGGCGCGCCGGAGGCGGTCACCGATGGAAGCGTAATCTCGATGTCTCTCGCGGAGGCCGACTTCGTCGACGAGACCATTATGGCGGTCGACGAGCCCGGCTGCACCGGGGTTACTGACGACTGCGCTCTCGCTGAGGAGGCGAGAGCGCATAATGCGACCACGAACAATCCAGCGACGCGTGACACTGCAGGCGACCTCATCACGGCACCGTCTGGGAAAGCGTGATCTGATAGGTACTGGAGTAGGTCGCCGGCCCATCGGTTGACCAGTTCAACACCATCCGGAAGAAGATCGTGTTGCTCCACGGATCGTTCAGACCCTTGTTGATGACGACTCGCTGCTCGACCTGCGCATCAGTCAGCGTAATGCTGTTCCAGACCGCGAGGTCGGATCGACGCCACTCGAGGTCACCGATCAGCTTCCCGTTTCCCAGATTCGCGGAAAGCGAGCGAATGGAGATTGTGGTCGTGCGCTGCACGCCGTTCAGCGAGTTGACGTTGAACGTAACGCCCGTAGCCGAATTGACAAAACCAGCGACGTAGTCGGCGGCGGTAGGGGCGGGGAAGGTGATCGTTCCCCCCGCGACTGAGAGAGTGGTCTTCTGCGCCGCGATCGGAGAAGCGAACAACGCCAGCGCCAGCGACATCGCTGCGCTGGTGCTGACGCCACAGAGCCTCCGCCGGAGCGTGTGCATTCCTATTACTTGGCCTGGAAATCAATCTGGCCCGCGACGAGCTCGGCACCGCCGAAGTCGATCAAAGCGAGTACGACGTAATCGCCGGCGACAAGATCGCTCGGCACATCGACCAGCACTTTCCGAATCGCGCCCGGGAGGGTCGGGAATTCAGGGATGAGCACCTGGGTCGCCAGGGTGTTGTCCAATCGGCGGAATTCGAGGCGTCCCTTGGCCAGCAGATGCACCGCGCCCGTGTTGTGGAACTGGATCGCTATCTGCCGTTTGATGGGGCCGGACAAAACCGCCGCAGCCGCCTTCACTGTGGGCGTCGACGAGGCGGTTGCCGCTGGAGCAGCGTCTACGACTTCCATCCCTTCCACCGCGCCATCGCGGGAAAGGCCGGGCGGCGCGACGTACACCTTTACGCCGGTGCGGAAGATGTACTGGAGCGAGTTGCCCTTGGCGGAAGCGCGCTGTGGCACTTCCTCGACGAAGACGATGTCCCAGCATTCCTTTCGCAGCGCCGCGGGTGCCTGTACTCCGAGGCGAACGACGCGTGAAGTATGGGGCTCTACACGGATTGATAGAGGCGAGACGCTGAGCATGGCGCCGCACGACATCCCGGTGGAGCCTGCTGGAAGGAAGCGGTTGTCGCCGTTTTCGATCCGGTCCCAGTCCGACCGCGTGATCGTAGCCTGCACCACCTTGTCGGATGTGTTCGACAGGGAGAAGCTGGCGGAGACGCGGTTGGTGCCGGCAGCGACGATCGTCACCTCGAGCGGATCTACGAGCAGCTGCGCCGAAGCGCTCTGCGAGATTACCACTCCTGCAGCGCAAAGGGCGAGTACGGTTCCCCGGACTCGCCCTCTACGCTCTGCGCCCGTCCCTTCGGACGAGCGAGAGCGAGAATGTTGCATGAGTTACGGAGCCGTCAAGGTGAAGACGATCGGCAAGCTGTAGGTACCCGGAGCATTGCTCGCGCTCGTGAAATCGCTCAACCAGCTCGTACGGAAGAAGGCCTGTGCGGCGAGGCCATTGCTCGCGCCGGCGCCAGACGTGAACGTCGCGTCGGAAGCTGTGATCGCGGCGAAGGTGCCACCAACCGCGGTCGACCATGCCAGGTCGCTAATCGGCTTCACACCAGCGTTGCTGCCCACGTAGGTCCAGTTCGCTGCGTTCTGCGACTTGATCTTGAGGGTCCAGCTTCTGTTCGACTTGATCGTGAAGCTCGGGCCTGCATCGGCAAGCACATTGCCTGCATCGACGTCATCAGCGGTCGGGTTCGTCAGGGCCGTGGTCGCTGAGCTCATGCCGAGCTTGACCAGCGCGCCAACGGTGACCGACGCGGTGTTCGTGGTGTTACACGTGCCAGCGTTTCCGCTGCACTGCGCATATGCCTGGCTCGCAGTGATGGCAGTTCCCAGCACCATCGCGGCCAGAAGATTACGGGTCGCTTTCATGTATTTGGATCTCCAAGATTGGTTGATGGTGCCGGTGACTAGCCTGAGGCTGAAACCGGTCCGTTCGAATCGAATAGCCGTGTGGCTACCTATAAGACGAAAACGGACCCCTCCAGCAACAGGGTTTTCACCCCGAAAACAGGAGAAATCCGTTTGACTTTCTCGCCCGAGTTCATACGAGAAGTCGCGTCACGCAGGGCCGTTTTAGGCGCTCTGCGACCGTACAATATACAACAACTGGCTGTAAAAGCCCTGAAATGATTCCGACCTTCTGGCCACCGCCGAATTGCGTCGGCGTTTGTTCGGGTTTGGAGCCTAAGACCTTAGCCGCGAAGCGGATAAGGCGTCTAAGGCTTCCCCCTTTGGGTGATAGAAAATCACCCTTCCTTGTCTTCGTACTGGTCCTTGAGGCTGGCCACCACTTTCGGGTCCGCGAGCGTAGTCGTGTCGCCCAACGCGCGTCCTTCCGCGATGTCGCGAAGCAGCCGTCGCATGATTTTTCCCGACCGTGTTTTCGGCAGATCGGCGGAGAACAAAATGTCGTCCGGACGCGCCAGCGCTCCGATCTTTTTGGCGACGAATTCGCGCAGCTCATCGCGCAGAGCCGGACTCTGTTTGCTCTTGTCGCGAAGCGTCACGAACGCCACGATCGCCTGTCCTTTCAGCTCATGGGCCCTCCCGACGACAGCCGCTTCCGCAACCGTGGGATGCTCGACGAGCGCGGACTCCACCTCCATCGTTCCGATGCGATGTCCGGCGACGTTGAGCACATCATCCACTCGGCCCAGGATCCAGAAAAATCCATCGGCATCGCGCTTCGCGCCGTCGCCGGGGAAATAAAGATCGGGACGGTTCGGCCACTTGGTGAAATAGGTCTGAACGTACCGGTCATCGTCGCCCCAGATCGTGCGCAGCATCGACGGCCACGGCTGCGTCAGCGCCAGCAGTCCGCCACCGACTTCGATGCGTTTGCCCAGCGAGTCGAGGAGGTCGGCACTGAATCCAGGCAATGCTTTGGTCGCGCTTCCCGGCTTCGTCGGAGTGATTCCCGGAAGCGGCGAGATCACGATCGCGCCCGTTTCCGTCTGCCACCATGTGTCGACGATCGGGCACCGATTGCCGCCGATGTGCTCGCGATACCACATCCACGCTTCGGGATTGATCGGCTCGCCGACGGAACCGAGCAGGCGCAGCCGCGACAAGTCGTGCTTCGCTGGATGCTCGTCGCCCCACTTCATGAACGCGCGGATTGCGGTCGGCGCAGTGTATAGAATCGTGACGCCGAATTTCTCGCAGATGTCCCAGAAGCGATCGCGCTCGGGCCAGT
>JBDTND010000043.1:0-13880 GCA_039933915.1 Gemmatimonadales bacterium
TTTATACGGCCTTTCTGACTTTGGGCGGCTGCGCGAACCTCTCGCCCAGCACCCTCAGCTCGCCTATCTCTGACGGCGAGAGCTCATGATAGCGCTCCGCCAGGTAATCCATCGTGTTGTCGAACCAATCCTTCTGGTCCTCGGGCGCAGAGCCGACTACGCCGCAGCGCATGATCTGCTGGAACAGCTCGTCCCGGGCCTCCGCAAAGGGAGTTGGCGCCTGGACTGGCTCCTTCCTGAATCTGTTTTTCTGAGTGTTCATCAATTCGGTTGGCGTGAAAAACGTCTATGAAATCGCGTTCTTTAATCTACTGATCTTAGACACCACTTCATAGAAGAAAGGTTCATGCCGCCGCACGTCTTTTGATGAAATCCAGCAGCAATTCCGAGAGATGTTCGGGGTTTTCCTCAGGAATCAGTCGCGCGACCCCAGCAAGCCTCACAAGACGCGCGTCCGGAATGGCGTTGACGAGTCTGTCGGCGAGCTTTTGATCGACCCACTTGTCCTCGTCTCCCCAGACGATGAGAGTGGGAGCCTTTATATCCGCGTACTCCTCCTCATCCAGGTCGCCCCGGTGAACCGCGCTGGCGAGGGTCAACAGGTGATTAGCTCCGTCCTTGCCCACAAAGGGAGCGAGATACCGCGCGATGAGCTTCATCGGCATGTGCTCCTCATCGGCAACGCTGCCCTTAAGCACCCCTTCCAGCAGCGGAGCGGCTCCCATCACGCCGCGGGTGAGGCTGAAGGCGAATCGAGCGGTCCGCCGCTGCATTTGGGTGATATCCCTGGCGGGCAGCTCCTCGAACGCCGGCGTATTGATCAAGACCAGCTTCTCGACGCGCTCTGGACGGTTGGCGGCAAGCTTCATCGCCACGTCTCCGCCCAGGTCCACTCCGACGATCACAGCCCGCGAAACGCGCAGAACCGTCATCGCCGCATCGAGGTATTCCGCCTGAGCCGCAATGCCGAAGTCGGCATCGAGAGGCCGGTCAGATTGCCCGTGTCCGAGCAGATCGACGGAGTAGGCCGTATGCCCCGCCGCGGTGATCGCGGGAGCAATCGCGCGCCATAGAAAATTGCAGGTGCCGAATCCGTGCAGGAGAATGACCGCGGTGCCGCCGTGCCCGTACCGCTCGACGTGCATCGCTCCCGGACCGACCGGCGCTCTCAGGACATCAGCTTGCATCTATCTACCCCTCTCTTAGCTTTCGCGTCGAAGCGCGCACGGCAGTCAACGCACACGAAATTCGACCACGGAAAAGATGCCTCCAACGAACGAACCACCGAAGGACAGGAACGTACAGCGGAAAAACACCGTCAGGGAGGCCCGTGCATCAAGTCGGCCAAAGGCCTTCATATGGGTGCTAGGCCTCATCGCGCTCATCGGCATTGCGGCCATTGGATACGTCGCGACCAAACCCAAGTCGGGTTCGGCTGGAGTGACCGAGGTACTCGACACCACGAACGCAGGCCCCGCCCAGGGTTACCTGATAGGCAAGGTCGATGCCCCGGTGAAAATTATCGAATTCGCGGATTTCGAGTGTCCTGCCTGCGGCGGTTTTGCGACCGTGACGGAGCCGGATGTAAGGACGCGAATCATCGAGCCAGGCCTCGCCAATCTCACTTTCTATGATTTCCCCCTGTCGATGCATCGAAACACGCTGCCAGCATCGAATGCCGCCGCGTGCGCAGACGAGCAGGGAAAGTTCTGGCCGATGCACGATCGTATCTTTCAGGCACAAAATGAGTGGAACGGTGAGGCGACCGAGGCGCCGAAGCCCTTCTTCAAGCGCTACGCCGGCGATATCGGTCTGGATGTGGCCAAGTGGGAGAACTGCTACGATGCCCGCAAATATCAGAAGCGCATCGCCGCCAACCTCGCGGACGGCGTTAGACGCGGCGTGAACCAGACGCCAACCTTCATCATCGGCAACAAAATCTATCCCGGTATGCGCAATTACGACGAGCTGAAGAAACTTGTCGATTCCGTCGCCAAGGCTTCGCCCGCGCCGGCCGCAAGTAGCGCTTCCACCACACCTGCGAAGAAGTGAGCAAGCGAATGATCGTGGCCGCGCTCGCGCTGGCCGGGATCTTCATCAGTCTCTACCTGACTCTCTACAAGCTTGGGATGATCGGCGAGCTGAGCTGCAGTATTGGCTCGTGCGAGACAGTCAATACCAGCAAATGGTCGCGATTCCTCGGACTCCCCGTCGCCGCATGGGGGCTGCTCTTCTATTTGGACGTTTTTGCCGTGGCGCTGGTCGGGACGATGCCCAAGTTAGAGTCCGAGCCGGTCATCTCGCTCGTTCTGGTTGCCGAGACCGCCGTCGGAGTTCTTTTCTCGGGGTGGCTGACTTATCTCGAGCTCGGTGTCATACACGCGATATGCATCTGGTGCGTCACGTCGGCGGTCATCGTCACGCTGATATTCGGCGTTAGCTTGGCGGACTACCGGGAATTGCGCCAACTAAGGCTCGAATCAGTCGACCAATAGGAGACGACTACACGCTTCCGGCTAATCCCTGCCCGCACCCCGCTACCGGCAGGCTTCCGGAGTGCACAATTAGGCGAACCGACGGCTGGGCCGCGCTAATCCGATAACAACCTTGGTCTTAGGCCGGCTGCCAGAAGCCGGCCGCGATCAGCCGGCAGCGTGTAGTCGTCCGTCGCCGTTCCGTCCCGCCACTACGCCCTCTTGATATCCCCAGCTCGCGACGCCTCGTCGAGCCTGAGACGCGGCTTCTCGGCTGCGACATCCTCGCCCTCCCGCTGCATCCGCCGGCGGAATGGGACAAGATCGCGTCCGAGATGCACCAGAGCGCGGGTGGCGACAGTGCTCGCCAGCGGCTCCGGAATCCCCATCACGCGGATGTACGTATCGATAGCCCGGTCGAAGGAAAGATCCTCGGCGAGCGTGTCGACGAACATGAGGGCGTTGTCGACGTGACCACGAATGATCGTCTCCTCGGCGCGCGCTTGCGACAGCCGCAGCCGGCGCTCAGCGTTTGGATTCAGCTTGCGGCCGAAGATCGATTCAGGAAACAGATTGCGCAGGGGCATTATTGCCATCCGTCGGTGGATTCTGAAGCTTGATGTTAGGCACGGAGCGTACCAGAGGATAGGCCTTGCCAGGCCACCAATTCCACCTCCCGCCCAGCATGAGGAGGGCTGGCCCAATTGCGACCCTCATCACGGTCGCGTCAACCAGCACCGCCACCGATAACGCGAACCCAAGGATCTTGATCAGCACGAAATCGCCGAGCATGAATGCGGCAAAAACCACGATCATGATCGCTGCGGCGCTCGTGATGAGCCCGCCCGTGCGCGCCAGACCCTCGACGATGGCGTCGTCATCTGCCATTCCAGCGGCCTTCGCTTCGGCGATGCGCGACACCAGGAACACCTCGTAAT
Source organism: Gemmatimonadales bacterium (assembly GCA_039933915.1). Lineage (GTDB taxonomy): Bacteria > Gemmatimonadota > Gemmatimonadetes > Gemmatimonadales > Gemmatimonadaceae > UBA4720. The sequence goes on from JBDTND010000043.1 coordinate 3,413, forward strand.
CCATACTGAGCCCGAACACCACGCAGAACACGATCAGCGGAATCGCCGGGAACGTGCCGCCGAGCGCTGAATCGAGTCCGAGCACGCGGATGCCGTGGCCGTCCTGGAACACGAGCACGACCGCTCCGAACGCCACAGCTACCGAGAACAGGTTCAGCACGACCGCTTTCACCGCGATCAGCGCCGACCGGAAGCCGATCAGCAGCGACACCAGCGTTACGAACACGACAGTTAGAATGATCGACTTGAGGTGGCCAATCGTAGATGCCTCGTAATCAACATTCAGCGCCGGAAGCCCGCCTACCCGGATGCTGCTGCCAGGAAGCTCGAGCAGCGATCCCGGCTGCATCGTTCTCAGGTCCCTGACCAGCTGTCCTGCCCCGCGGGCGCCTGCAGCTTCGGACGGGAGGACCTCTATCAAAGCCATCCGTCCGTCGGCTGTCACCATCGAGCTTCGTGCGTCGGCCGGGATGTTTGCGAGCACGTCGAGGTTGGGCCTGATCAATCCGGTCACCGTGGTGAGCGAGCGAACCCGCGACACACGAGGGTCCGTTCCCAGCTTCGCGCTCGCTCTCCGGAGCGCCGCCCATCCTTGAGGTGAATCCCACGTCGTCCCGGCCGGCAGCTCGACGACGATACGGATCGCATTCACGATTCCGCTGGTGTGCATTTCGGACAGCGAACGCAATCCTCTCGACGACTCCATCTCACGTGGAAGCCAGTCGCCCCGCGGCAGGTCGTTGGTGAGGCGTCTCGTTTGGAGCGCGATGGCGCCGAGCGGAGCGCCGGCGAGCAGAAGCACCGCGACGGGATGCGCGCACACGAATCGTCCCCAGCGCCGCCAGCGTTCAGACGCGGCACCGAGCGAGACTCGACGAATTCTTCCGGCATTGATGCGATGGCCGATGAGCGACAGAAGAGCGGGCAGCAACGTCGTCGCCAGAAGCACGGCGATGACTATGACCAGCAATCCACCCACCGCAATCGATCGGATCTCGTTGACCGGAACGATGAGCAGTGCGGCGAAAGCAATCGCGACCGACGCGCCTGAGAGCGCGATGGTGTGTCCGGCTTTCCCAGCGGCTTCGCGGGCGGCATCGCTGCTCGTTTTTCCCTCGAGCAGCGCTTCACGGAATCTCCCGACAACGAGGAGCGCGTAGTCGATCCCGAGCCCGAGCCCGAGCATCGCGACGACGTTCTGCAGGAGAAGAGAGAGCGGCCAGAAGTTGGTGAGCAGAACTGCTGCGCCGAGTGCGACCGCGATTGAAAGAGCCCCGACGACGATGGGGAGAACAGCCGCCGCCAAAGCGCCAAACGCGAAGATCAGCAGAATGGCCGTGATCGGGAAAACCCTCCGCTCCGCGCCGCGGGCAGCGGCCGCGCTTGTCATGCGCAGGTCGTAGTTGAGCGGAATTTCTCCAGTCCAGCGAAGAGCGAGGTTCGGAAACTCCGCGTGTAGTCTCGTCTCCATCGAACGGGTCTCGGCGCGAAGCAGCGGTACCAGCTCGTCCGGCCGTCGTCCGTGCGTCTCGAGGCCGACGACCATGTAAGTCTCGCCCTTGGCGCCAACGAAGGCGCGATTGGGCGCGTCGAGATACGAGAGCGTCCGCGAAACGATCGAAAGTCTCGATAGGCGATCGCGCAGCCCGACCAGGATGGCGCGGCCGGCCGGCGATTCCGGCGACATACCCCCGGTCACGACCACCACCGCGTAGGATGGGAACGCGGCTTCGAAGCGCGATGCGATGAGGGAATGAACACGTTCGGATTCGCTGCCGGGGACGGTAGCCGCTACGTCGAGCTTCTTCTCGACGCGGGACGCGCTGGGAATTACGAGGGCGGCCAACCCAAGCCACCCCGCTACGATCCACCACTTCCACTCAACCACGAAGTGGGCAAAGAAATCGTTGCGGTCTCTCATCAGACGAGCGCGATCTCATAATGCATAGGACGCACGTCGAGAGGCTCTGGGACGATTCCCCCCCGGATCGTCATCACATACGCGTTAACATCGGTCGGCTGCGCCAAGAGTCCCCTGACTCCCGCGCACAGCGGATCGCGGGTGTCGAGCCCGATGTTGACGAACGAGAAGCCGCGCCCTCTGAGCTCATTGTGCGCCGAGATCGCGAGAGCGCGGAGAATCTCGGGGGTTTCCGCGGGAACGCAGATGTGCGCGATGCTGACGCAGTTGAGCGGAGATCCCGGACTCGGCAGGCGCGTGCTGCCGACGGCGGGCGCCAGCACGTTGAACACGGATCGCGCGACTTTCATTCGACGAGAGTAGCCAACGACGTTGAGCTGCTTGAAGGCTCTCTGATCCCAGACCGCGAAGAACCCAAGCAGTCGACCATCGGCCGCACGCGCGAGCCTGTAGCTCGAGATGTCGAGCCCGGGTGCGTTGCGGATCCAGTCGGCCATCGAGCTTGCCGACAGCGTTGGCGCAAGCTGCCGCCGCGGAGCGACTTCTGACCAGAGAGCAGCCAGCTCGTCGAGATCGCTCCACGTAGCCGTGGTGACCCGGATCGAGCTCGGATCAGCGTCGCGACGCCGCCAGAGAATCGGCACAGAGAAGGTGCGAATTGTCGCGAGACGCCTGAAGGCCGGGATGCCTCGCGGCCCGGACAGCCTCCGCTCCATCGAACGGTTTCCGGCGAGCACCGTGATCATCGCGGGCGCGGTTGCCGGGATCCGGGTCAATCCCGCTTCGGCGTACTGCGACAGCGCGTCGGCGATGCTCGTATTACGGTGGGCAGGATGAACCTTGAGATCGCCCGCGTATCCGGCCCGCATCTCACGGCCATTTACGAAGACCGATCGCTCGCTCACCGCGACACAGCCAGCGATTTCTCCGCCACGTTCGGCGACGCCGACCCTCCAGCGGTCTCCTTCGAGGCGATTCAGCGCGAAGAAATCAGGACCGCGATCGATCCGGAGAACGACGTCGCCCTTCATGGCGCACGACGAAGCCAGGGCAATCAGTCCGGGATTGTCGGCGGGCACGGCGCCACGGATCGTAAAATCCCGCGTCCCCGTCGTCATTTCTCGATCCGGCAGATTGCGATCCGCGACTGAAGACAGCTGCGGTCGCGCAAGATCGCTGTGCGGCCCGCTGACGGATCTTCGATGACAACGTCGAGAAACCGCTGCGGAATCTCGGTATGTCCGACGAAATTCCTGAAGCAGAAGCGCGCGCCAGGCTTCGCAACGCGCACCACCTGCTCGAATAGCTGCTCAATGCCGGTGGTGTCGAGCCACTCGCAGATGTTGGAGATCGCCAGTCCATCAACGCTCGACTCGTCACAGGTCGCGAGATACTCGGCGTACCCGCCATCGACGAGCTCGAGACAGTCGAGTCTGGTGCGCAATATCTCGCGCAGCGTCCGATCCAGATATGGAGGTACACCCTCGGCCACATGCGTCGGATAGGTGCCCAGCAGCATCTGATGGAGGAAATAATTGTTGCGAACTGGCACGTCGCAGAGTGCGTGCTCGAGCAGCGCGCGAAAATGCGCGGCAAAACTGGGGTTCTCGACCTCCTCGAAAAACTCGGGCTCGTACGCGCGGTTGAACGTCCAGCGGTTGAGCAGCAGCGGAAACAGGAGCTTCCACCGGCGTGTGTTCCACTTCCGGTCGAAAAACTCGCGCTGCTCTTCGAGTGACTGAAGCGAGAGGAGCTGTTCGATGTTCCGGCGGCCGTGAATGAACGCCTTTACCACTTTTACAACCAGGCCGATGAACTGCTCAGTGACGCCACAGACAAGAAGGCCGCGACCCAGTATGTCTTCGTGGGTGTCCCAGTACTCGGCGGACCGCGGCGTCAGGAGCGGACGAATCGTTCGATACGTTCGCACACGCCGCACAGGCGTGCCCCGCGCGACGCCGAAGAAGCTCATGACCTCGGGCATCGTGAGCCACCTCAGCGCCGCCGACTTGAGTTCCACAAGGTGGTTCTGGGTCGAGTTGAGATCGACAGCGGTTACGTGACCAGCGCCCGCGGCCAAAAGAGAGAGGGCAGTGCAGCCGCCGGAGCTCACAACCACTACGCGCGCATTGGGCAGCGGCGCCAGCGCCTCGATCTCCAGTCGCGGATCCTCCCGCACCTGTGCGAAAAACAGCCTGTCCCCACGCGCGCCAGGCAGCTCGGTTCGCCTAAGGCGGCTCGTGCGGGCGACGTTGGTGAGGGTCTCCTCCTTTTTTCCCGTCTCGAGAATCGCGGGTCGGGTCATGCGGCTAACCGCCACCCGTACTCCGCCGATATCGCTTCATACACAAGCTCGTCAGCGGCCGCATATCGGCGCATGACCTCGCGCACTTCCTCGGGGCGGCGGACCGATTGAATGTCGAGCCATTGCTTGACCCAGATGAGGTGGTCCTTCTCCTCCTCGAGCATCCGGCGGAGCGTGGTGGCAACGGCGGGATGCAGGCCGGGACGACGCAGGTGCTCCGTGAAATGGCGGTACACGCGCCGCTCGAACACCTGCGTGAGAGCCAGAATCTCGAGCATCGAAATCGGAGTTCCCACCTCTTCGGCGTACTTCGTCTGATAGGTGTCGCGTACCGGCGCTGGCCGGCCTCCGATCGCGATGATCGTCTCCGTCCAGAGCTGCGCGTGCATCACCTCTTCCGCGCTGTGACGCGTGAGATTCAGAATCAGCTCCGGATCCCGCGTGCGCCGCACCATCTGGCCAAGTATGAGCCCACCGTGCAGCTCCGACGCGCGGTAAAAGTTGAGCAGCGAAACTTCCGAGGACACGGGCGTCATGAGGCCCTCCGGTGCAGGTTCGTGTTCTTGATGTGGTCCACGAGGCGGATTCCGCACAGTCTCTCTATGCGTTTGGCAAATGTCTGGATCGCGATCGGATCCCCGGGCTGCGCGACGGGAACGACTCCTATCGCCTGCTCGCCGAAGTGATGAAAGTCGAGAGCCGCATCGAGCACCTGTGGAATCACCGATGGATCGGCGGCGATGCGTTTCGCGATGAGCTCGGACGCGCACTGAGCGTGACGCACTTCATCAGCGGCAATACGTGACAGCAGGTCGGCCAGAACGTGGTCTTCGGCCTGTTCGCCCAATCGCCGAAAGAAGTAGTGCGCCAGATGCTCGGACAGCATGAACTCCACCAGCCGCGGAATCAGCTCGCCAGGCAGCACGTCGATTTCCGCCTGGGCCCGGCGAATGGCCACGAGCTCTTCGTCGGTGATGGTCGGCTCATAACCGATCGCATCGAGGTACCGGCGAAGCGAGTGAAAATGCTTGAACCCTTCGTACAGCTCGAGCGAGAACACCACGCCGGCATCGATGTCGTCGAGCGTGGCGCGGAGCAGTCGCGCGAGATTCAGCGGATGATACGACTCGATGAGGGCGGCATCGCGCAGCGCGGCCAGCAGGCTCGGGCGGGCAAACGCGCGCTCGCGGTCGATTTCCGCCCACGGTATATCCCGCTCCACCGACCACGCTCCGCGGTCGGCAGCCATCGCGCAATGCACGTACAGACTCGTCTTGCTCCCTGGATCGATCATGGTCATTTCGCTCCTGCTTGCGCGAGTACCGATTGCGCCTGAATTGTGAACGGCCAGTCCGACGGCTCGACGCCGAGGGTGACCAACACCGCCATCAACCATCTCTCCAGCCCGAACGCGACGCAGCCGCTCCACGCGGGTGTTCCGTCTGGCAGCGAGATCCCGAACGCGTCTCCGAAAAACAGCTCGTGGTTGTTGAACGACGCGATCGCGAGCGGACGTCCGTCGGGGTAGTGAAACACGAGCTCGTGCTTCAGTCCCTTGATCCGCTGCAGCGCCGCGCGTCCGCGCGCGGTCGGAGCGAAAAAGGGATCGCTGGCGGCGACAATCTCGGCTTGCAGCCCGAGAGCGCGCTCGAGACTCGTCACCCGGGCAACTGACCGGTCGAGAAAATCCTTCACATCCCGCTCGGCGCCGAGGCAGACGATCTCTCTCATCGTGAACGCCCAGCCTCTCTCGAGGGGAGAATGCCTGTCACCCTCGTGGCGCCAGCACGTTCCCTGGGCGGTCATGATGACCGGGGGGTCGATCACGGTATCGGCAAGCGCAGCGTAGGTGTTGTAGCAGACCGCGGGCGGCAACGCGACATCCGCGCTCGCGAGCGAGCTGCGAGCCTCTGTGCCCGGAGACTTGCCCGTCGCGATGCGCTCGAGCGACTCGACGTCACCGCTCAGGTGCGACGCCGCCGTGAGCCACTGCGGGAACGACGCAAAGTACTGCGCCCTCTCCAGCGTCTCGAAGCTGACGCCCGCTGGTGTGCGCCATTCGTCGCGCGTCTCCGCGCGAGCGAGATCCGCGAGTGCCACTTCAATCTCGCGCAGCAGTGACACTACGGGCCCGCGCAGGCCGGTGACGCCGGGCGCTACCTCCAACAGTGACCCGTCTTCGCGAAGGCGGCGAATTACTTCGTCAGGCGACAACATGGTCGTCCAGCGGAAGAAAGACCGCCGCGATGCGCGCGACTGTCTGAAAGTTGTCCATCCGGATATGCGAATCCGGTATCGCTCGCCCGATCGCCTGCTCGGTAAACGCGATCAGCTCCAAAACCCTGAGCGAATCCAGCAGCCTGGTGGCGAAGAGCGGAGTCTCCGCGGTCACCCGCACACCCCTCGGCGCGACTTCATCATTTAGCCACGCGGTCATCCGCCGAACGAATTCTGCGCGCTCGCTCACGCTGCCACCTCCGCTGTCTGTCCCCAATTATTCTCGATGAGCCGTCTGAGCATCGGCTTCCAATAGGTAGCCGGCGCCGGAGGCGGCGCTCCGAGGAGCGACTCGGCGATCGAAGTGTCGAACACCTTCGGCAGCGCGAGCTGGGGGATGAAATGAGAGAGCGAGCTCAGCACGGCGCGGAGTCGGACATCGCCGGTCTCCATCACCGCCCGCTCGAACAGCGCGTAGGTCTCGGGATCCGTGATCATCGCGCGATCGACGCCGCGTCTTCTCCACTCCGGACTCTCCGCCCACACTTCGTAGGCGGTATCGACCAGCTCCCCGAGCGTGAGAGCGCCGCGTCCGGAGCAAAGGTGAACGGTCTGTCGCAGAGCGCGCGGGTCGCGTGCGAGCGTGGCGATCGCCTCCGAGACGTAGCCCGAGGTGATGACGTCGAACGGATTCGCGCGGTCTCCGGGAATCATCGCGGCCAGGCCACGATGATAGATGCGCAGCGCCCTGTGCACCGCGTTGATCTGGTTGATGTCTCCTTCGGTGCCGCGACATACGATCGTGCTCGGTCGCGCTATTACCCACGGCAGGCTGCTCGTTCTCACCCAGAATTCGGCCTCATACTTGGACTGCTCGTAAGAGTTGACCCACCCAGCGGCCGTTCCGTTGTCGCGCTCCAGCATCGTGCCCGTTGCCCGTCCCGCAACGTACGCGGTGCTTACGAGCACGAACCGCTCGAGTCCAGCGCACGCCGATGCGATCTCGGCCGTGTGGTAAGTGCCCAGCGTGTTGACCGAGCGAGAGTCATCCAGCGACCTGGAGAAGCTCGTGTCCGCCGCGGCGTGTACGATCGCACGTGTCTCTCGCTCAACTCTTTTGCGGAGCGGCGGCTCGAGGCCCAGCCCCGGAAGCGTGGTGTCACCGCGCAATGGAGTTATCCTTGAGGCAAGAGCGCCAAGTCGTCTGGATGTGAGCAGCCAGCGCAGATCATTGCGGATGAGAACGAAGGCTTCGAGCGCGGGATCGCGCGTCAGCAGCTCGCGGAGAACTGCTTCTCCCACGAGCCCGCTTGCGCCGGTGATCAAAACCTTGTCGTTGGATTCCATCATGCCTCCACGGCAATGCCGGTCCAGTGCGCGCCGAATCCATAGGAGAACAGCACGACCCGCTGACCCGGCTGGATGCAGCCTCCATCGAGCGCGTCCCGGTAGTTGATGAAGTTGTCGCCGGCCAACGTGTGGCCATGCCGCGCGATGTTCTGGGAGAAGAGGCGCGCCCGCGGCAGTCGAACGAGGCTGGAAAGGATCTCCCAGCTGCGCAAGCTGACGTTGTGCGGAATGATCCAGTCGACGTCGCCCGGCGCCCACCCCGCGTCCGCGATGGTGCGAAGCATCACGTGGCGTGCGGTTGGGAAATACGAGGCTACGATTTCATCGCGCAGCTCGTCGACGTCCCAGTAGTAGCCCTTCGTCACGTTTGTCGCGGAGACAAGCCGGTTTCTCGGACCGTCGCGCTCGATGAGCACCGCGCAGGCCGCATCCGAGGTGCAGTTGAAGATCGCCTCGCGCCCGGCTTTCGCTGGAAAGAATTCCGAGGATACGCACAGCGCGCGCTCGATTCCCTCCGTCAGGCAAAGCGACCGTGCGATTCGCGCCGCGGCAAGCAGGGTTGTGCAGGACAGCTGATCGACCGCGAAGGCCGAAGCGTTGGGAAGATCCAGGTCGTATTGAAGGCGGGTCGCGGGATACTTGAAGCGCGACATCGTGCAGAGCCCAGCCGCCGCTTCTCCCGCACCGTCTGCGCGAGCGAACGACATCGATCCGGGCGTTCCGCCGTAGATCAGGAGCCCGACCGATTCGCGATCGATTCCCGTTTCGTCCAGAAGCTGCCTGCCGGCCGTGAGCGCCAGATCGTACGGACTTTCCGTGACCGCCACGTGCACATTGTCAAACCCGAACGACGCCATGGTCTCGGCGGAGCTGCTCAGAAGCTGCTCTCGGGCTAGCTCGCCGACCGTGCGGGAGCCGGCCGGGAACGCGTAGCTGATCCCTGCGATCGCAGGCGTTGCTGTTCCGTTGTGATTGGCGACACCCATTGGCGGTTGCTCCGTTCGTGACACGCGAACGATGCCCTCGCTGGGGAGATCGACCTATGCGCGAGGATACGTAGTACAAGAGCCAGTGTGACGTAGTACTGGCGGAACGGGCGTCGCCCGCCTGTCGCGTGCCTGCCGTGACGGGGACCAACCTGGGACGCAAAAGGCCCGAGGGAAATCCCTCGGGCCTTTCTTACAGAGATTACTCGTGCAACCGCTTTAGCTACTCATTACACGCAGGTGATTACACCGTTGACCATGGTGCAAACCTTGGCTGACTGCGAGTGCGTTGCAGTTCCGCTCCACGAAGGCGGTGGGCCGGCTGCGTCCACGATGACAACCGTGACGTTCTGCGACGGGCTGAAGCCCTGAAGAGGAGCCGCTGACGTCGCGGTTCCACCGAAGTACGCGCCGTTGTTGTCGGCTGCATACTGCTCTTCGTAGGTCGCCATGTTGCGAAGGTCAGACTTCATCGCTGCGACGTACGCCTTGTCCTTTGTATTTGCAAATTTCGGAATCGCGATCGCGGCAAGAATGCCGATGATGACGACTACGATCAAAAGCTCGATAAGGGTGAAACCCTTTTTATTGCGTGACATGTTGGCTCCCGCTGCGGTTGGACGACTTGGGGACGTTTGCGCCCCCCGGCACTATGAGGACTCTCCCCCGGCCCCATATGCAACTAAGAGCCCGCTTTTGCCTCCTACCTAAGTATAAGTGTAGCAATGCGTTACGGACTCAGCCCTTGTTGACTTTGATGCCCCGTACGGGCCCTTGCGGCTGGTTGGCTGGTACAAAAAAGACCGTCGGCTGCGGCTCAAAAACTGAAAGAGCTCCGGGATTTCCCCCGGAGCTCCTTCTACAGCTGGTTGCGGGCAGTATTTATGGCGCGACGACAACGATCTGGTTCTGGGTTACCGTGCCGGTAGTGATCGTCAATCCACCCGGGAGCAGCGCGGGCTTGAAACCGCTCGCTGCCGGCGGAGTAGCTCTCAACACGTAGGTCCCGGGAAGAAGGAAGGCGATCCGGAAGTTCCCGTCCGCGTCGGTGCTGGTACTCCGCACGATGTGCGTCGGATCCGCGTCAGTGAGAAGCGAACCCAAGGTCAGAACTTCGACCGTGGCACTGGGAACGGCGGCGCCCGTCGCGCTGTTCGCGTGAACCGATCCTGTGAGGCTGCCCGTGATGTCCTCGGCCACCGCACGGATGACCGGCTTGAAAATGAAGCCATTTCTGGCGTTGTTGCCGCGCATTACGAAGCTGCGGCCGATGTCGAAGTCGAGCGTCATGACCGAGCCGTTTTCCGTCAGCTCGATTGGCTGGTTAAGGTTGACCTTGATGCCGGAATGGCCCGCGCTCGGAAACATGATTGCCGGCTGCGTTCCATCTTTGAGCGTCATCGAAGACTGGCTCGGATCGATGATCAGGCGAAAGCCGTTGTAGGTGCCCGTTGCCAGAGTAGCGGCGCCGAGATTGGTGGTCTGGCCGTTGCTCAGGTCGAGCAGGTTGACGAGGGCATTGGGCGTCGCCACGGTGGTCCAGCCTGAATTGTCGGATTCGTTTTCAGCCTGAGCGTCCGTCGGCTCCGCCTTTCGCGCATCTACACGGACGACGAACACGTCGACTCTCGAGACATCAGAGAAGGGGAAAGGCGCGTCGGTCAGACGAACGGTGAGAAGCCCAGTGCC
>JBDTND010000044.1:0-13833 GCA_039933915.1 Gemmatimonadales bacterium
TTCAGGGCACGTTCCGGGACGCCCGGACGATCGAGGGGACCTTCACCATTGTTCCGTCGGCGCCCGGCCACGGTATCACCAGCGGGACATGGAAGGTAACGAGGGTGAAGAAATTGTAGGCAGTCCCATCGAACGATACTGCCTCGAAGAGGGCCAATATTCTGTAGAGTTTTCAGGAAACGTGGTCGGGGTTGCCGTTCCTCTGGTATTCGGCGCAATGGTGAATCCGAGCAAGGGTCGCCCCCTCAGGGAAAATCGCACAAAAAAACAGTGAACAGATTACGGACATCCCCGCGTCCCAATCGCAACTTGCGGTTATGGGATACTACGATGATTCACCGCCAAGACACAGCCACCGGTCACCATCCGAGTTGGCGGAAGATGAGCTGATCTCGGCTCTTCACGGAAAATTCTGTGGGATGCCGGCATCGCTCGAAGACGCAGGGCCGACGAAAAAAGACGGCTGCCTTTGCTCGACAAAGGTTGCACTGGTGCCTTGGGCTGACCGCCCAAGAACAGGGAGATTGCCATGACCGCAGATACTTTTACCGCACCTGGAACCGCGACGTCCGGTACCCGCAGCCTTCGCCACCTGTTTGTGAGAGGCGTCACTTACAAACTGCTTCTCGCGATCGAACCCGACGACAACGCCCCAGCTGCCATCCACTTTACAGAAGCGCTCGCCGCACGCGGCGCAATCCCAAGCGTGCTTCGGTCGTTGGAGCTGATGGCGCCGGTCGCTGGAGTGCCTGAGACAACGATCCTGTACGCAGAGGCTGCGCTGGGCACGGACTTCTACGAAGACCAGGAGCGCATCATAGCGTCCACGATCCACAACGTTCTCGGGGCAGATCGCGGCTGGCCGATCAGCACGGTCGTGGGCGATCCGCCGGCGACAATCATCGATGAGGCGAAAGCGCGGGGAGCAGAGCTCCTCGTCGTTGGTATTCACCATCACGGCAGGCTGGCGCAGGTGCTCGGGGAGAATACAGCGACGCGAGTGATGGCCAAAGCCGGGATACCAGTCATCGGAGTGCGGCGCGGCACGATGGAACTACCGCGACGGATAATGGTCGCAACGGATTTCGGAGACGCGAGCATCGAGGCCGCACACCTGGCCGCGAATCTGGCAGATCCGGATGGAACTGTAACGCTCGTGCATGTGAAACTCCCGTCCTACGTCGTCGAAGAAGGCGATGAGGGTGCGGTGCTCGTGCAGCGCGAAGGAATCGAGCACGCATTCCTGCACCTCAGTGCCGAGATCGGACGAGGCAAGACTATTCGGGTTGAGACGGTGACTCGTACCGGTGATGCCGGCACGGAGCTTCTGGCCGCAGCCGAACAGATCAACCCCGACATGATCACAGTCGCCGGTCAGAGGCATGGGCTCGTCACGCGAGTGCTGCTGGGAAGCGTGAGCCGAAAGCTTGTGCGCGACGGCCATTGGTCGATGCTCGTCACTCCGCCGACCCGCGCGGACTGAACTCACCAAATTCGGTCTAGCTTGCGGCGGCGTTCATGCAGCGCGCGCAGACCCACCGCGTGCTGGTGATGGTTGGCACCACCTTCGCGCGATAGGGCGGAGGGACATCGGGAGTCACACGACTGCTCCGAACATCCTCCCCACAATTGCCGTGAGCGCCAACGCGAACGCCCCCCAAAAAGTCACTCGCAGCGCGCCTCGAATGCTGTTCGCGCCACCCGCCTGTGCTGCCAGGGCGCCGAGTCCTGCAAGGAATACCAACGACAATGCTGACACGGCAACGATCAGATTTCCAAACGGAATCAACGCGGCTGTGACCAGTGGCAACGCGGCGCCAACGGAGAACGTAACGGCGGACGCAAGAGCTGCCTGGATCGGCCGGGCTTTGGTCGTGTGCGAGAAACCCAGCTCATCGCGCGCGTGGGCTGAGAGGGCATCGTGCGCGGTGAGCTGCTTTGCTACCTGCATTGCAGTATCCGGATCCAGCCCACGCTTCATATAGATGCCTTGCAGCTCACGGAGCTCGAGGTCGGGAGTCGCGGCAAGCTCCCGCTTCTCCCGTTCCAGGTCGGCATTTTCGGTGTCCGCCTGCGAGCTGACCGAGACGTACTCTCCCGCCGCCATTGAGATCGCGCCGGAGACGAGGCCGGCTACGCCCGCGATGAGGACGTTGCTGCGGCCGGTCTGCGCTGCCGCGACACCTACTATAAGACTGGCGGTAGAGACTATTCCATCGTTGGCGCCGAGCACTGCGGCGCGAAGCCATCCGATTCTTTGGCCTCGGTGACGCTCTGGCGCGACGATTTCATCCATCCCTCAAATGTACCGCATTGGATGGAGTCCACGAATGTGCGGACCGTCGTCCTGGAAATCAGTTCGCGTTCAGGTAACGACCGATGCGCCAAGGCTATCGGGTGACGCGGCTGCTCCGAAGAAGGCACCGGTCTATGCCCTCCCTGATTTGCACGCGACTTGGCGAGGCGTGGTTGCACCTCCTTCATTCAATTTCCGGCTTTCGAAATGAGCGAACCAGTCAGCGGACGGCTGATTCATTGTGCGAGTTTCCCCTGCCCGATTCGGGGGCTCCTCCTGACAGCGCGGGCATCGAGTGTCTTCCACCATTCAGTAGCGATGAAACCGGTACGTGACACCTGAGGGCACGCCTGCGTGCCTGCTCTTTCTGAGGGGAAATCCCATGAGCATCGTCCACCTCCATCTCGCTCTCACCCACCTGCCGGTGATGGGAGCGGCTTTCGCACTGCTGCTCTTCATCGGGGTGCTCTACCGCAACGCGGTCTCGCTGAAATTCGCGCTCTGGTTCCTCGGCGGACTCGGAGCTGCAGCGCTGATTGTCTACCTCACGGGTGAGCCGGCCGCTGACGCGATCGAGAAACTTCCCGGAGTTTCCGGAGCGCTGATCGAAGAGCACGAGGACTCGGCGCTCATCGCGACGATTTTCACGGGCGTGCTCGGCGTTCTCGCCCTGCTGATGCTGTTTGTCTACCGGCAACGAACGGCGCCGCGGTGGGTGGCTGTCAGCGGCCTTGGCGCCACGATGGCGTTGAGCGCCGTCATGGCCTGGACAGCCAACCTCGGCGGGCAGATTCGCCATACGGAGATCCGCGCTGGAAATGCGGCTGCGACACAGCAACTGGAACGCCGAAGCGGCGACGGGGAAGGCGACCGATGACAAGCTTCAAGGGAGAAATCAAATGAAGGTTCTTTTCGCGACGTTTTCAGGATCGGCGATTGCGGCGGTCTTCGCATTTGTCGCGCAGTGGCTCCTTTCCGGCGCGACGACCACGCCCACTTTCCAGGCAGCTGCACTCGGCGCTCCCGGTTTGTCGATAATGGTGACCGCCGTCGCGCTGATCGCCGGCGCATACGCCGCGGTTCGAATCCACGACACGCTCGAGACGCTCACAGGTTTCGCGACGGTTCAGCTCTTCTTTGGTCCCGCATTGGTCCGCCAGTTCTGGCTGAGCGGAGCACCGTGGTACGCCGTCGTTGCTCTCATCATGGTCTTTGTATGCACCTTCTTCGGGGCCTCGCTCGGATCACGAGGGCGCATTGCCGACTTGCTGGAGCCGGCATAGAGACCAGACTCCTGCCACGTTCCCGGTGTCAGGGATTCCCTCGCCTGGAGTGCGAAGAACAGGGAAGAAATACAGGAAATCCTCCGATTTAATGGACTTGCTGGCTGTCCGAAATTGATTCCAGGCTACTCAACGGGCACCCTGACCAGCAGACGCAATGAAAAACCACATCTCGCGAAAAACACTCCTGATTGGAGCAACGATCGCTGTTGTCGCGGCCGGAGCTTTTTATTCCTGCACCGCTTCTTCGGGCGGGAGTGACAACGTCCTGACAGGAAACGCGGCGTCGAAGGTTTACGTCGCCCCCGGAAAATACGACGAGTACTACGCGTTCCTCTCCGGGGGTTACAATGGCCAGATCGCGGTCTACGGGCTCCCGTCAGGACGCATGCTGAAGTTCCTGCCTGTCTTCTCGCAAAACCCCGAGACCGGCTATGGCTACAACGAAGAGACCAAACCGATGCTCCAGACGACCTACGGCTTCATCCCGTGGGACGACACGCACCATCCGGAGCTCTCACAGACCGACGGAGTGCCCGACGGACGCTGGCTTTTCATTAATGGCAACAACACTCCCCGAGTAGCGCGTATCGATCTGAAGACCTTCGAGACAACCGAGATTCTTCAGATCCCCAACGCTGCCGGTGGTCACGCTTCGCCTTTCACCACGCCCGATACCAGGTACATCGTCTCCGCGACACGCTTCAGCGTGCCGATTCCGAATGCCGACGTGCCCATCAGCACTTTCAAGCAGAACTTCAAGGGCACTCTGTCGTTCATCACGGCGGATCAGCCCGGCAAGATGGATATCGCGTTCCAGATTCTGATGCCCGGGTTCAACTACGATCTGGGCCATGCGGGCAAAGGCCCATCCGATGGATGGTTCTTCTTCACGACGTACAACTCCGAGCAGGCGTACGAGAAGCTCGAGCTGAACGCGTCGCAGAACGACAAGGACTTCATAGCCGCAGTCAACTACCGCCTTGCCGAGCAGTGCGTGGCAGCGGGCAAGGCGAAGACGGTGCCGGCCGATTACTTCCACAACGTGATGGATGAGAAGTCCCGCATCGCCCACTCGGAGCGAAAGAGCAGTGTGAAGATGCTCGCTCCGAAGGACTGCCCGGGCGCCGTCTACTATCTGCCAACGCCCAAGTCCCCACACGGCGTCGATATCGATCCAACGGGCGAATACATCGTGGCGAGCGGAAAGCTCGCGACCGTGATTCCCGTTCACTCCTTCTCCAAAATGCAGCGCGCCATTGCCGACAAGCAGTTCGACGGCGAGGTGCAAGGCATCCAGGTGCTCAAGTACAGCGCCACGCTCGCCGGAGAAGTTCAGAAGCCCGGCCTTGGTGCCCTGCACACCGAATTCGATGGGAAAGGCAACGCCTACACGTCGATGTTCATCTCCTCCGAGATCGTGAAGTGGAAGCTCGGTACCTGGGAAGTCCTTGACCGGATGCCGGTCTACTACTCAGTGGGTCACCTCATGATTCCGGGCGGCGACAGCAGGAAGCCCTGGGGCCACTATCTCCTGTCGCTCAACAAGATCACGAAGGACCGCTATCTGCCGACAGGTCCCGAGCTCGCGCAGTCGGCACAGCTTATCGACATCAGCGGCGACAAAATGAAGATGCTTCTCGATTTTCCGACTATCGGCGAGCCGCACTACGCGCAGGCAATTCCCGCCGAACTGCTAAAGGGAAACAGCCTGAAGTTCTATAAGCTCGCCGACAACACCCACCCCGAGGCTACGAAAGCCGAGGCCAACGGCGGAATCAGGCGGCAGGGCAAGAATGTCCACATCAACATGATTGCGATCCGCAGTCACTTCGCTCCCGACAATCTCGAAGGCGTACAAGTCGGTGACACAGTGTATTTCCACATCACGAACATCGAGCAGGACTGGGACATCGTGCACGGCTTCGGTGTGATGGGCGCGGAGAACGCCGAGGTTATCATCGTCCCGGGCGAGACGCGCACCCTCAGATGGATCCCCAAGACTACGGGTATTTTCCCCTTCTACTGCACTGATTTCTGCTCGGCGCTGCACCAGGAGATGCAGGGCTACGTTCGAGTCTCGGCAGCAGGATCGAAAGTCGCTCTGACTGCCAACATCAGCGCGAGGGCAAAAGCACAGTTGAGCACCGCGCAGATGCTCCCAATGAAGCCCGGTCACGATATGAATGAGAGGAGCAATGGCGGTCGTTAACCTGCCTCTGGTTCCGGGGCAGGCACAGGCCATCGCTCCCTTTGTAGGAATTCGCGCCAGTCAGGCGGGAGCCACAGTGGCGAGCGTCCGAAGTAAAATGTCGAGGCTTCCTCGCATTCTGGTGCTTGTCGCTTCTGTCCTGATGCTCGGCCTGTTCCTGTTTCCCTTGTGGAACGTTCGCCTGACGGCGCCTCAGTATCCCGAGGGGCTGGGGATGAACATCCGCATCAACACCGTGGAGGGGGCAACCGAGAACGACCTCAACAACATCAACAACCTCAATCACTACATCGGGATGAAGCGGATCGAGCCGGATGCAATTCCCGAGCTCCGCATCATGCCGTGGATCGTGGTAGGAATCATTCTGACTGGTGTCGCCACTGCCGCTTTCGCCAGGCGACAGGTCCTTTACGTCTGGACCGCCGGCTTCATCGCGATTGCGCTCATCGGATTGATCGATTTCTGGAAGTGGGAGTACGACTACGGTCACAATCTGGATAACGAGCACGCAATATTGAAAATCCCGGGGATGACGTATCAGCCCCCCCTCATTGGTGCGAAACAGCTGTTGAACTTCCGCGCGACCTCCTGGCCGTCACTCGGCGGAATACTCGCGGGAGTCGCGATAGCGCTCGCGGTTGCCGCCGTGGTCCTCGCGTGGCGCGAGCGAAAGCTCTCGCTGGCGCGCAATTGACGCATGCGAATCCTGTCGCCCCACCGCACCGTTCAATGAGATTCCATTCGCGCCTCGCGGCCTCCGCACTCGTGTTGGCGCTGGCTAACGCCGTCTCGGCCGGAGCACAGGCAACCATCACGGTTTCCCCGCGGGGCGCGGTGCGTACGCTCACTGCCGCCATCAAGGCCGCACGTCCGCATTCGAGGATCGTCGTGAAGCCCGGAGTCTACCGCGAGCCGACCATACTGGTCGACAAGCCCGTCGAGATAATAGGGGAAGGATGGCCGGTGCTCGACGGCGCTGGTGCGCGCCAGATCATGACGGTCATCGCCGACAGCGTGACGATACGCGGGCTCCATTTCGAGCACGTCGGTACGAGCTTCACTGAAGACTGGGCGGCTGTTCGCTTCCAGAGTGTCCGCGGCTGCACGATCGAAGGGAACCGGTTCGACGATGCGTTCTTCGGAATTTATCTTGCGAAGGTCAACGACTGCACAATCCGGGGCAACATTCTTCGCTCGGGGCGCGGGCGCGAGATGAATTCGGGCAATGGAATCCACCTCTGGGCGTCGAACGGAATCACGATTGCGGACAATCGCATTACGGGCCACCGCGACGGCATCTACTTCGAGTTCGTTCACAACAGCACAATCAGCGGCAACCTCAGTGAGCTGAACCTGCGGTACGGGCTGCACTTCATGTACTCCGACGACTGCCGGTACCTCTACAACACATTCCGAAAGAACGGCTCCGGGGTTGCGGTGATGTTCACCCACCGCGTCGAGATGACCGGCAACAGGTTCGAGGGAAACTGGGGCGGCGCCGCGTACGGTCTGCTGCTCAAGGAAATCGACGACAGCAAGCTCGAGGGAAATGTCTTCTACCGCAATACGACCGGGTTGCTTGCGGACGGTGCGAATCGGATAAAGGCGATCGACAACGATTTCATCGGCAACGGCTGGGCGGTAAAGCTCGCCGCGAGCACGCAGGACGGGATCTTCACCGGAAACAACTTCATCGGCAACACGTTCGATGTTTCGACGAACAACAGCGAGACAACCACTTCTTTCTCGCGCAACTACTGGGACAACTACCACGGGTACGATCTGAATCGCGACGGTGTCGGAGATGTGCCGTATCACCCGGTGCGGCTCTTTTCCGTGATCGTCGCGCAAAACACTCCATCGATCATCCTCCTGCGCAGCACTTTCGTGCGGCTGCTCGACTCTGCCGAGAGCATTCTTCCGGTTTTGACGCCAGAGGCGCTTGCCGACCGCACGCCTGCAATGAAGAGGCTGCAATGATCGAGGCGCGCAACGTCAACAAGAGCTTTGGTCGCCTTCGTGTTCTCGACGATCTGTCGCTGACTATCAGGTCGAAGCGGATTACCGGATTGATCGGGCCCAACGCGGCGGGCAAGACTACGCTAGCGAAGATCATTCTCGGTCTTACCAAGGCTGATTCGGGAACGATCTCGATCGACGGTGTCCGGATCGGCGCTGACGATGCTTATCGTGCGCGCATCGGGTATATGCCCCAGACGGCCCGTTATCCCGAGAACCTTTCAGCGCGGGAGCTGTTCGATATGCTCATCGACCTGCGTCGTTCTGCTGGTCCAACCGACACCGAGCTCATAGGAACTTTCGACTTCGGTGGCGCGCTGGACAAGCCGCTCCGCACGCTTTCAGGCGGGACGCGCCAGAAGGTGAACGCCGTCATCGCGTTTCTCTTCACCCCGGACCTTCTGATTCTCGACGAGCCGACTGCCGGCCTGGATCCGTTGGCAAGCGGAATCCTCAAGGCCAAAGTCCTGGCCGACAAGGCAGCCGGGAAGACGTTTCTCATGACATCGCACATCATGAGCGAGCTGGACGAGCTCGCTGACGACATTGCATTCATCAACGAAGGAAGAGTCGCATTCTCGGGGGCTGTTACCGAGCTCAAGCGCGTTACGAGACAATCCAGCATCGAGCGCGCGATAGCCGAGATGATGAAGCAGGGAGTGGCGGCATGAGGGTGACGGCAAAAGTGGCAGGCTACGAAATTCGTGATGTCCTCCGCAGCCGCTGGCTCATCGGCTATACCCTGTTCTTTCTCCTTGTTACCGACGCTCTCTTCCGTTTTGGTGGCGGCGGAGAAAAAGCGCTGCTCAGCCTCGTGAACCTCGTGCTGTTCGTGATACCCCTCGTCGCGATTGTTTTTTCGACCGTTTATCTCTACCACGCGCGCGAATTCATCGAGCTGCTGCTCACCCAGCCCATCAAGCGGCGTCAGGTATTTCTCGGACTCTACATGGGATTGACGCTGCCACTGTGCCTGAGCTTCGTGGCCGCTGTCATCATTCCGTTTGTGATGCACCGCGGCATGGGCAATACGCAGCCAGGGACATTCGTCGCTTTGCTGCTCGCCGGTGTTGCGCTGACTATGGTGTTCACCGCTCTGGCGCTCCTGATCGTTGCGCGGACCGAAGACAGGATGAAGGGGCTCGGAATCGCGGTTGCACTCTGGCTCTTCCTGGCTGTTCTCTACGACGGATTGGTCCTGCTGCTCGTTTCGATACTTGCCGACTATCCAATCGAGAAGCCGGTGCTCGCGCTGATGCTTGCCAATCCGATGGACCTGGCGAGAGTAGCGCTGCTGCTGCAATTCGACGTCGCTGCGCTGCTTGGCTACACCGGCGCGGTGTTGCAGAAATTCTTTGGGCGATCGATTGGAGTCACGGTGACTTCGCTCGCTCTGGCATTCTGGGTATTCGGCCCGCTTCTCGCCGGTATGAGGGCATTCCAGAAAAAGGATTTCTGATTAGAAAGGCGATCGCCACGGTCGCTGTCCCCCGCTGTTGCATTATCAATCACCAGAAAACACTGAGGAAGTGCGTTTATGAGAAGGGAAATAGCGTATTTGATTATTGTTGGCTCGCAGCTCGTGCTCGCATCGTGCAGCAAGGGTGAAAAACCTGGAACGGCGGATACCTCGCAGGCTGGCGGTGCCGTCACTGCCGCGCCTGGAGGCGAAGCGACCCCGGCACCGGGCGGCAAAGTAATCGTCATTGAAGCAGTCACCGATGAGAAGGGCAATTATTACGTTCCTGCCAAGGTCGAAGCGCACAAGGGAGACGTGCTGCGCTTCAAGCTCAGAATCGGCGTGCACAACGTTCACTTCCTGCCCGACTCGAACCCCGGTAAGAGCGGTTTGCCTCCCGCGAGCGAGATGCTGCAGCTGCCCGGACAGACGTATGACGTCCCGGTCAACTTTGCGTCCGGCAAGTATTACTTCCAATGCGATCCGCACGCGGCGCTCGGAATGAAGGGTCATCTCGAGGTCGAAGAGTAACAACTTGGACTGGTTCGTAAGACGTTTCATCAAATCCGCGCTTGTCTGGCTCGGACTCGGGGTGACACTCGGCGTCGCCATGGCAGCGCATCCGCTTTGGATCATCTACCGGCCCGCCCACGTGCACATGAATCTCCTGGGCTTCGTGACGATGATGATCTACGGAGTCGCCTATCACGTGATCCCGCGATTCTTCGGGCACCCGCTCCATAGCAAGCGATTGGGTGGCGTGCACTGGTGGCTGTCGAACGTGGGGCTTGCGGTGATGGTCATCGGGTTCTTCATGGCACCACACGTCGGCCAACGGAGCGTTCCGATTCTCGCCAGTGGTGGGACGCTCAGCGCCCTCGGCGCGTTCGCCTTCATCTTCAATCTCTGGCGGACGATAGACGGGCCCAGCGCGCTCCGTCGAATCGAGGAGGCGCCGGAATCACGCCGGCCTTCCCTCATCCAGCCGGATACCTGACCCATACGTCACTGCGGCCGCAACTGCCTCCCGCTGATGTCGGGATCAGAACCTCTCGCCCTTGGCTTCCCGAACGTGACTTCCCGCGGAGCGAATCCGGGACCACATCGTAAAGAAAAAAACTGCAACGCCAGCAAGCTGGCAAAAACTGGCGATCACCACACTCCATCGAAGCCAGTAGGCAGCAGAGTACAACCGCCCCAGCTCCGTCACCACCCGAACGGAAGTTCCGACCGTTAGGAACCAATACGCGATAGACACCAGCTTCGGATCATAGCGCAGATCGCCACGCTCGGGCTTGGGAAAGAGCCAGAGTGCCACGCCGAGGATCATCATCATCACGAATCCGACGAAGATGGCGTGCGTGTGGGCGCTCGTTGCGTACGAGCTGGGATACCGCAGGTAGATCTCGCGTTGGATGACCATCCACGCGCCGATGGCGAGGCCAACGGCGAGAAATGCAATCGCGGTTTTGATGAAACGGCGGACGAGGGAGTGCACGGCCCAATAAAGTCAGCAGAAAATGCAGAAAAAACCAGCGCTATCCCGAATGGGGCAGCGCTGGCCTTCAGTCAGACGTCGCACCCGGCGACGCTACGCCGCTCAAACGAACGCGGCCTCTGCGCTCGCTACGACGCGCTCTTCCTGGACCGGTTCGGGCTGAACCGCGTTTCTGTCCGGATGAAATACCAGAATGGAAGTCCGGGCGGACCGTGTGACCGCATCGGTCACACTTCCGCGCAGCATTCTCGACAGCCCGCCGCGGCCATGCGTCGCGATCGCGACCAGGTCCGCTCTCTCGCGAGCTGCAAATCCGGTGATCTCCTCGGCAACGTTTTCCCCGATTACGATCTCGGTCGCTACCGCGAACCCGGACTTGCGCAATCTCGACGCGATCCCCAGCAGGTACGCCTGCGCCGCCGCGATGTCCCTGTCCCACCACGGAAGCGTGGGATCCGGGATATGCTGCTGCGAATAGCTGTGCGGCTTCAATACAAACAGCAGCGTGAGCTCCGCGCCTTCAATCTTCGCCAGGGTCGCGATCCGAGGCAGAATCTGCTCAGCCAGCGCTGACCCATCGAGCGGAACGATGATCCGTCGAAATGCGTCGCGAACCTGAGGGTTCAGATAGCTCGCCGGCGGCTTCACGACCAGCACCGGAATCGCCGTGTGGCGAATCAGCGAGTCGGTTACGCTGCCCAGGGAGAGACGGGAGAATCCGCTGCGGCCGTGGGTGCTGATGACGATGAGACCGACGTCGTGACGGTTGGCGTAACCAGCGAGCGAATCGGGCACTGGGCCTTGCTCGAGGGCGACGCTCACTTCGGCATCGGTAGTCGTTCTGCACTCTGCCGCGAGCGCGTACAGCTCGGCAAGGGCAGCGTCCTGCTCCTGGCGGGACCCCTCAGATGGGGCAACCATACCGTCTGGACCCATTCCGATAAAAGCGCTGTTCGACAGGACTCGCACGAGGCGCACCTTTGCGTCGCTGCGCTCGGCCAATCGAAGAGCGACACGGATTGCTTCGCGGTCGAACCCCGAGCAATCGGTCGGGACCATGATTGTCTTGTACATACGGACTCTCCAGAAATGTTGATCCGGCGTGCAGAACGGCTGCGCCTCGTTGGCTCCCGATCAATTTCGGAGTTTTCACGCGCACCAATAGTCAGCCAATCGCTGATTTCTTGTCCGAGTTTCCCCTGTCGTTTTCGCGCATAGCCCCAAGCGCGCCGCCCGATGCCCCAGCCGCTAGTCGTATTGGTAGTTGAGCCCGCCTTCGTCCACCGTCGCCTCCGGCCGTAGGGGTTTCCCTGCCGAAACAGGCAGGATTCCACCCGAAAGTTCAGTCAGAATCCGACAAAGGTTGAGGTGAAGGGCCGACAGTTGGCTCGTACGACGGGTCGTATCCTGAGTGCATAGGAATCACGCCCCAAATCGCCACGACATTGAGGACACGACTTATGAGAACGACCCTTTTGATGACATCCGCGTTGATCGCGCTCGGCGCAACCGGCGCAGCGGCACAAGGCCCGTCCGCCGTCAGACTCCGCCTGGAGCCCGGCAGCGAGGTCTCCATAGAAGGGACGTCGTCGATGCACGATTTCCACTGCAAGACCAACAAGATGAACGCTTACGTCGATGTAGATCCCGGCTACACCAAGGATCTCACCAAGGTCAGGCGTCCCATCGCCAGCGTCCTGGTCAACATCGTGGTCAGGACTCTGAAGTGCGGCAACACGAAGATGGACGAGAACATGTACAGCACGCTGAAGACCAAGGATTTCCAGATCATTACCTACAAGCTCTCCGGCTACGACATCCTGACCGGCTCGTCAAGCGCCTTTGCCGCGAGCACCAAGGGAACTCTCACGGTCGCCGGAAAGGACAAGAACATCGACATGAAGATCAACGCTTCACGCCTCGCCGAGGGAAAGGCCACCGCGGAAGGCGAAGAGACGCTTCTGATGTCGGATTTTGGAATCAAGGCGCCGAGCTTCATGTTCGGCACGCTCAAAGTCGGCAATGAAATCAAGGTGAAGTTTACGCTAAAGGCAGGACCGGAAATGATCGCGCAGCTCGCCGCGGCCATGAATGTCCGTTAACCGGATACGCGATCACAGAACGTCCACGAACCATTCAAGAACAAGGAGCTCACCATGAAACGCTATTGCTTCACCCTCATCGCCGCCGCGGCGACGCTGATCGTAGCGCCGAATCTTACGGCGCAGCAGTCAAACAAGCTGTCCCTCATCGCCAGGCCGGAGACCACCACGGTCGCGCTGCCCGAGAACTTGGTCATTGCGCTGCCGGATTCCGCGGCGGTGGATACGGCGAAGAAGATCGCGAAGGGACAGTCGAAGTTCCTCACGACCGCTCCCGGGATCGAGATGCAGAACTACCGCCCCGAGGACAAGAGAGGCATCAACGTCTTCGAAGCGCCGAAGGATGAGTCAGTTGCGTACACCGGCTTCAAGCTTCAATGGGGCGCTGCTTTCACGCAGCAGTTCCAGGGTCTCGATCACAGCAACACCGCGGCACCGAGACTGGTAACGGCCGGGACTCCTCCGGTCACCACGGATGCCAATAAGCTGGTTCAGATCGGTCACGGACCGAACAACGCGACCGCCAATCTCTACCTGAATGGCCAGCTGGCGCGCGGAATTCGCGTCGCCATGACGACCTATTCATCGGCTCGGCACCACAACGAGACCTGGGTCAAAGACGGATACCTCCTTGTCGACGCTTCACCGATCGACTGGGCACCGCTCAACAGTCTCATGAAGTATGTGACGATCAGAGCCGGCCATTTTGAAATCAACTATGGCGATGCGCACTTTCGCCGCACCGACAATGGCAACTCGATCCGGAACCCGCTCGTCGGCAACTATATCATGGATGCCTTCACGACCGAGGTCGGCGGTGAAATCTACGCCCGCGCCAACGGATTCCTGGCAATGGCCGGCGTAACCGGTGGCGAAAGCCGTGGCATGATCACCAACGCCGGCAGACGTGCGCCGAGCTACCTCGCCAAGCTGGGCTACGACAAGCAGCTCAGCGACGATTTCC
>JBDTND010000045.1:0-13369 GCA_039933915.1 Gemmatimonadales bacterium
ACCAAATCCGCGTTCATCTCGCGTCTATCGGCCATCCTGTCATGGGCGACGACGTGTATGGCGGGGGCGGAGGACGTCGTGTGGCCGGACTTCCTCCCAAGCGGCATTTCCTCCACGCGGCGTGGCTCGCATTCAACCACCCCGTGACCGGCAAGCCCCTCGATTTTCGCTCGCCTCTCCCTGAGGATCTGCGCCGCGCGCTGTCGGTGGTCGCCGGCGAGCACGCCACGCCCGAGGATGTCGATCCGCTGACGGCTCTCAGATTCTATGAGTGACGCCGTGGCGGTTCCTCCCGAGGAGGCAGTCCAGGAAGAAGCTCCGGTCCCCACGCGGCGGCTGCTGGTGTTCGAGGTGGGAGGCAGCGCGTTTGCCTGCGACATGGATGCGTTTCGCGAGATCGTTCCGGCCCAGCACGTGACGAGACTGCCCGGCGCTCCCAAAACCGTATGGGGCCTCATCAACCTGCGCGGGACGATCGTCACGGTTATCGACGGCGGAACGGCGCTCGGCAGACCACCTTGCAAGCGCACCGACGGTTTGATTCTGCTGGTTGAATATCTGGAGCGCTGGGCTGGAATCGGCGTCGACGACGTCCGCGACATTCAGGATATCCCAGTAGATAAGTTTGCGAGCGCGCACGAAGCGGAGAGCACCGCGACATCTACAGTAACTGGAGCGGTCGAGATCGAGGGCAAGCGAGTCCTCGTGCTCGACATCAAATCGGTAGTTCAGCAAGTCATCGGACAAGGGAGGTAGGGTGAGCAGCACTGTTCTCGTTTGTGACGACGCCGTATTCATGCGGACGATGGTCAGCGACATTCTTTCGCAGGCGGGATTCACCGTCGTCGGAGAGGCTGAAAACGGCAAGCAGGCGGTGGAGAAGTACCAGCAGCTCAAGCCGGATCTGGTGACGATGGACATCATCATGCCGGAGATGGGCGGCATCGAAGCGGTGAAGCAGATAACGCAGATGGATCCGGGCGCGCGCATTCTCATGTGCAGCGCGATGGGGCAGCAGGCGCTGGTGCAGGAGGCGCTGCAGGCAGGGGCGCGCGACTTCGTCGTCAAGCCGTTTCAGCCCAGCAGGGTCCTCGAAGCGGTTCAACGGGTGCTCGCCTAAGTGGATACAAACCGCTACGCCAAGCTGTTTCTCTCGGAGAGTCGTGAAAGCCTCGCCGAGATGAACAACGCGCTCCTCGATCTGGAGCGCGGCGGGGGCGACACGGCCATACAGAGGCTGTTCCGCGCAGTTCATACCATGAAGGGGATGGGCGCGGCAATGGGGTACACGGCGGTGAGCGAGCTCTCGCACGAGCTCGAGTCGCTGCTTGACAAGCTCAGAAACGGCGCGCTTGTCGCGACGCGATCGATCATCGACACGCTGTTCGCGGGCGTTGACGCGCTCGAGCAGGCGGTGGACCTTGCAACCGCATCGCCCTCGCAGGAGCTCGACGTGAAGGATGTCGTCGCCCGCGTCCGGCAGTCCGCAAGCGAAGAGACTCCGCAGCAGACGTTTACGTCCGAGTTCGCGATCATTGGCTCCGACAAGGACGGCAAGACCGGAAAGCCGGAAGCCGCGGGGGTCTCCATACCTGTGGCCGCCCAGAAGGCGTCGCGCCATATCCGTATCGACTCCAGGAAGCTCGATACCCTGATGAACGTCGTCAGCGAGCTCGTGATCGCCCGCGATCGCATCGCCAAGATCGCCGAACAGATGGGTGACGAGGCGCTCCTCGAAGCGACGCTGCGGGCGTCCCAGATCCTCGCCAATCTCCAGAACGAGATCATGACGACCCGCATGGTACCGGTGGCGCAGATCTTCGAGCGCTTTCCCCGGCTCGTGCGCGACACGGCGAAGGCGCTCGGAAAAGAGGTTGAGTTCAAGATCGAGGGCCGGGAAACCGAGCTCGACCGGTCGATGCTCGATGAGATGGGAGAGCCGGTCCTGCACCTCCTGCGAAACTCGCTCGACCACGGCATCGAGAAGCCGGACGCCCGCGAGAAGGCGGGGAAGCCTCGGGTTGCCACGCTAACGCTGACGGCGGAGCGCGATCGCGCCACTGTGATCATCCGCGTGACGGACGACGGCCGCGGCATCGATCAGGCACGCGTGCTCCCGCGCGCGAAGAAGCTGGGACTCATCGACAAGGACACGATGACGCTTTCCGAGCAGGAGCTCGTCTCCATCATCTCGCGTCCCGGCTTCTCCACGGCCGACAAGGTGACCGAGATCTCCGGGCGCGGTGTTGGATTCGACATTGTCGCCACTCGCGTTCGTACGCTCGGTGGGGCGCTGGAAGTGCACACGGATGCAGGCCTTGGGACCAGCGTGAGCATGCGTCTGCCGCTGACGCTCGCGATCTCCAGGGCGCTGCTGGCGAGGGTCGATAAGGAGACCTACGCCATTCCCCTCACTCACGTCCTCGAGACTTTCAGTCTTTCAAAGCCAATGCTGCTGGAATCGAAGGGCAAAAGGGTGGTCGCCTTTCGCGACGACCTTTTCCCCGCGATCTGGCTACGGGACCGCGTTGGTCTCCCCGCCGCCGCGAGTGAAAGCAGCGGACAGGTCGTTCTCGTCGAGTTGGCCGAGCGCCGGGCTGCGCTCATTGTCGATGAGTTCGTCGGACAGCAGGAAATCGTCGTCAAGCAGTTTGACGGCGTGGCCGCAAGCAGGATCCTCTTCAGTGGCGCGACCATCCTTGGCGATGGATCGGCCGCCCTCATCGTCGACGCCTCCAGTCTCCTCTGACAATGACCATTCCCCGCAACACCCCCCCGGGCGACAGCGGCACCACGCTCCTCAGCACCGCCCGACTCGATGCGCTTCGCGAGGTCGCCAATATCGGTGCTGGTCACGCCGCAACCGCGCTCTCGACGCTGACGGCAACGCGCATCATGATCAGCGTGCCGATGGTCAACATCGTCCCGCCCGGCGATTTCGTCCCCGAGATCGCGCCGGGCGTCGAGATCGTGGCAATCAAAATGGCGATGAGCGGCGACATCAGCGGCCAGACGGTCTTCCTGCTGGCGATCCCGGCCGGCCTCCGGCTCGCCGAGCGGATGCTGCGGCGAAAGCGCGGCACGTCACCGAGCCTGGGCCAGCTAGAGCAGTCGGCGCTGAACGAGGCCGGCAACATTCTCGCCGGAGCGTATCTCACGGCGCTCAGCGAGTTTCTCGACATGCGACTCATGCTGTCGCCGCCGTCCCTCACCACCGGGACGAACTCCGAGGCGCTCAGCTCGCTTGGCGATCACGTCCCCCGCGTGGAGTCGCCGATCCTCTGCGTCGAGACGGAATTCTTTCTCGAGGAGCCGGCCGAGAGTCTTCACGGATTCTTCCTGCTCGTCCCCGACGCCAAGGCATTCGACGCCATCTTCCGCGCGGTGCGCGTAGAGTAGGTCATGAGCGCAGCGGCCACTGCCCGCCCATCGGCAGCCGCGCACGGCGGTGAGATCGACATTCTGCGATCGTTCGCACGACGAATCGATCCTTCGGATGCGGGCGCATACAACAACCTCGGAGTCCTTTTTTTCAGGAAGGGACTGACGGACGAGGCTATCGTCGCATTTTCGCGCGCCCTGGCGCTCGACGAGCGGATGGGCGTCGCGCGCAGAAATCTGGAGATCGCGTATGGCGAGAGTGGCATCATCGAGCGGCGGTTGCACGACCTCGAGGAGCGGCTGCGCACGAATCCGGAGGATCTCGAGGCCCTCGTCCAGAGCGGAATCGCCGAAAAAACGGCCGGCCGCCTGGACCGCGCGCACGCTCTCTTCCAGCGTGCCATCGAGATCGACGCAGACAGCTCGGTTCTCCATTTCCTGCTCGCCGAGACTCTCTACAACCGCGGGCTGCACGAAGATGCGATGCGCTCGGTCAGGAGATCGATCGAGCTGAATCCGGAGAATCCGGACGCCCTATACCTCATCGGCTTCATACTCGGCGATCTGGGCCGGAGCGACGAGGCGGCGGAAGCGAACCGCCGCGCGGTGATGCTGAATCCGACGCTGGTGCGGGCGCAGGCGAATCTGTCGCTCGAGGCGTATCGGCACGAAATGACGCCGAGCCATGCGCAAAAGACCCCGGCCGGCGCGCACATCACGCTTGGCCGCGCACTCCGGCAGAAGGGCTATTTCCAGGAAGCGCTGCGCGAGTACGAGAAAGCAATCGAAGGCGGCGAGGCCAACGCCGAAGTGCTGCAGGCGATGCTGGAGCTTTATCTGCTGCAGCGCGACACCGGCGCCGCGATCGCGACGGCCGACCGGTTTGCGCGCGAGTTCTCGCCGACCGCGAAAACGTGGAATGGACGCGGGGTGGCGCTTCAGCTCGAGGGCAGGCACGCAGAGGCCGAGGAAAGCTACAAGAAAGCGGTGGAGATCGATTCCAGCTATCCGTTCGCGCACAACAATCTGGGCGTCCTTCTCTGGCACAAGGGAGATACAAAGGCCGCGATCAATTCCTTCAGGCGCTCGCTCCAGGCGCCGAGTCCTCCGGTCGAGGCACGCCTCAACCTCGCGCTCGGATTGTTCCGAAGAAAGCACACTGAGCTCGCGCTCGAGGCGTACCGTCAGGTATTGAGCACCGCGCCGGAGCACCCTGTCGCCTGGAACGGCATTGGGTTGATTCTCGTTGATCTCGAGAAATACGCCGACGCGCGCAACGCGTTCGCACGATCGATCCAGGCCAATCCGGAGTTTGCCGAAGCGCACTACAACATGAGCTTCACGCTTTCGAATCTCGGAGACTTTGCGTCCGCCCTCCGGGAGACGAAGCGCGCGCTCGCGCTCGATCCGATGTATACGCCGCAGAAGCTCGAGCTGGCCATCGAGCTTCCGCACGAAGAGATCAGACTCACCGTCGCGCCACCGATCACCGAGTCGGACGAGACGGTCGATCACGTGGACGATTTCCATTTCGACCCGGCAATCATCGAAGAGCTGTTCGCCGAGAAGCCGGCGCGAGCGCAGACGGCGGCCCGGGATCCGATGGCGGGCTTCTCGCTCGCTCGTGATCTGATCACCAAGGGTCTGTATGACCGGGCGCAGGCCGAGATCGCGCGCGTCCTCGCCAGAGGCGGTGACAAGGTTCTTGGGCTCGTGCTGGCGGGCGACGGATTCGCGGCGCAGGGACTGCACGGCGAGGCGCTCGAGCGATACCGTCGTGCGCTCGATATGGAGGAGACCAACACCTACGCGCGTCAGGGCACGGCGCGGTCTCTTCTCGCGCTCGGTCGCGCGGAGCAGGCGCGTCCGTACGCCGAAGCGCTCGTGGCGGCTGGAAGCACAGATGTGAATCTCCTGCTGCTCGCCGCTGAGGCTCGGGTTGCTTCCCTCGATAAAGGCGGAGCGCGCGAGATACTGCTGGCGCTGCAGAAGAGCGAAGGACGCAATGCGAATGTCCTGAAGCGCGTTGGCGATCTCTACGCCGCGCTCGACGATTCACACGAGGCGATCACCGCGTATCGCGCCAGCCTTGGCATCGACGAGCGGCAGGCAGAGACGCGCATCTCGCTGGGGCGCCTGCTGGCCAGGGCGGGAGACGACACTGGCGCCATCAGAGAGCTGGAGACTGTTCTCGTGGCGGCGCCGAATCACGACGCAGCCGTGGTCGAGCTCGTCGGCCCTTATCGACGGACCGGCCGCTCGCGAAGCGCGCTGCCGCGAATCGTGGCGCTCATCCGGCGCGACGTATATCACTTTGCCGCGTTGATCGCGCTCGGTGAGATCCTGATCGATCTCGCCCGCGAGCGCGACGCGATGATGGCGTTCGAGAGGGTGCTCCGGTTCGATCCCAATCATTTCGAAGCGCTGCGCTATCACAGGCTGCTGCTGAGGGGGCGCGGCTAAATGGCAATCGAAGGACCGCTGCGCGAGCTTGGCATCCACGATGTCTTCCAGCTTCTCGACCTGAGCCGGAAGACGGGAACGCTGCGCATCACATCACCCGAGCGAAACAACGAGGGGAGCGTTTACTTCGACGCCGGCACGATCGTGGCCGCGACGATGAAGAGCAACCCGCACCTGCTCGGAACGATTCTGGAGAGATCGGGGAAGGCGACCCCCGCAGATCTCGCTCGCGCGACCGCGATGCAGCGAGCGGGCGACAAGCGGAGGGTCGGTGAGATTCTGGTCGCGCACGGCATCGTCACGCCGCGGGACATCGACCGCTTCATGCGCCAGCAGATCGAGACGGTGGTATTCGATCTCATGTCGTGGTCGGAGGGATTCTTCTCGTTCACGGAAGAGCCTCCGCGACCGATACGAAAGGACATCGCCGTTCGCGTCAGCACCGAATCACTGCTGATGGAGGGAGCGCGACGCATCGACGAGTGGTCGCGCATGGCGGACAAAATCCCCGATGCGCGCGTGATTCCCAGGCTGGCGCCCCTGGACGATGGGCCGGAGTCCTTCATCGACCTGCTTCCACGCGAATGGGAAGTCCTCTCGATCATCGACAGCGAACGAAATCTGCATGAGATCGGCAAACGGCTCGTGCTGCCGGAATTCGAGGTCGCGAAAATCATCTACGGAATGCTGAGCACAGGGCTCATTGAAATCACTCCGCCGGACAATGACAGCCAGAATGTCTGAGGCGGCCCGCACGTTGTTCGCGCCTGCGATTGGCGATGCCGAGCAGACGGCGCTGCTGCTCGACGTCTCGGGATCTCCGCTGGCGGGCAGCTACATTGACGCCGGCGGGCGCGACATCTCGGCCGAGGTGGGCGCCGCGCTGAGCGGCGTGAGCAGGGAGGTGTCGAGATCGATGAGACTGCTCTCGATTGGCGCGTGGACAGCGGTCGTGGTGGAAACCGACGCGGCTACCATCGCTCTCGCTCCCGCGGCAGACGACGCCGTCGTTCTCCTCGCCTCGGCGCTCACAGTCCCATTGGGTCTCGTTCGTCGCGTTCTCACGCGGTCGGTGGCGCTCGCCATTACGTGGATGGTGGGGCGCGCATGAAGGAAGTGAGCCAGACCGTTGCGACTCTTGCTCACGTGCCCGGCGTGATCGCGGCGATGGTGGTGGGCGCGTCCGATGGCTTGATCGTCGAGACGAGCCCCGTCATCGGCGGAGTGCCGGGCGCGTCGGATCCACGGAAGCATACGGCGGCGCTGGCCGCCTATCTTTATTCGAAGGTGACCCGGGCATCGGATGCGGCCCGCCTTGGCACGCCCGCCTTCATGCGGCTCGAGGCGGAGCAGGGTCACATCTGCGTCGTTGGCGCTCGCGACGTGGTCCTCGTCACGATCGTTACGCCCGACGCCAACCTGGGACGAGTGAGACTGGACATGATGACCGCGGCGAGAGTGAATCAGTGAGCGACCCGACAGTAGCAGAGGCCTGGGTCGCTGCTCCGCTCACGCGGCTGAAGGAGGACGCTCGCCTCATCTCCGGCGTGCTTCTTTATCCGAGCGGCCGCGCCGTCGGACAGTTCGGTTTCTCGAATGCGGCGGACGTGATGTCCATCTGCGCGCTTACGTCGGCGATCAACGCATCGGCGCGCGAGCTCGGCCGCCAGCTCGACGGGAAGCCGTTTTACGAGATGCACCACGCGGGCGCCGATATTCAGGTATTCATGGCCCGCGCATCGGCGGGCGCGCAGGAGTTGTTGTTCGTCGGCGTCTTCGATCGTGAGAGCTCGCTCGGAGTCGTGGAGATCTACTTCGGGGAATTCCAGAAGGCGCTGGAGAAACTGCGCGCCGACAAGCCGGTTGCCGGCGTTGGCCCGACGGGTGACTTCGAGGGCGAGCTGAATCGCAGCCTCGATGCGCTCTTCGGCCCAATAGGGAACCGCTAGGATGTCCGTCGTCAACTACGGCACTCGCGAGATCACTTGCAAGATTGTCTACTACGGCCCGGGCAGGTCGGGGAAAACGACCAATCTGCAGCACGTCTACTCGAAGCTGCCCGAGGAGCGGAAGGGAAAGATGGTCTCGCTCGCAACGGAGACAGATCGCACCCTGTTCTTCGATTTTCTCCCCCTGGACCTCGGCACCATCTCGGGATTCGCGACACGGTTTCAGCTGTACACCGTGCCTGGCCAGGTCTATTACGCGGCCACACGGAAACTCGTGCTGCAGGGCGTCGACGGCGTCGTATTCGTAGCCGATAGCCAGTCCCGGCAGCAGGCGGAGAACATCGAGAGCCTTCAGGATCTGCACGCGAACCTCGCCGATGAGGGACTCGATCCGCGCACGATCCCGCTCGTCATGCAATACAACAAGCGAGACCTCCCTGCCGGTGAGATAAGCGCGGTCGAGCAGCTCGACGACACCCTCAACTTTCGCGGCGTCCCGCATTTCTCCGCGACGGCGGTTACCGGAGGCGGAGTCTTCGAGACGCTCCGCAGCATCTCGACGCTGGTCCTCTCGCGCCTGAGCGCTCCGCAGACCAGGGACTCCTGAGCGTGGCGAACGAGAGCAGGAAGGGATCGGAAGAAGAGGAAGGCGGGGAATTCGCCGACTTCATGGCCGACATAAGCCATGAAATCGCGCAGCGTGTGGAATCGCTCGACGCGCGTCCGAAGGCGGCCTCGAGAGAGGCAAAGGCGGTGAAAGACAAGAAGAAAACGCCGGCCCCGTTGGACGCGGGAGTCATACTGGAATGGCCGACCATCGCCGACAGAATCATAGAGGAGATCCGCTAAATGGCTATCAAGGGTAGCCTGAAGGAGGCGAGTCTCCCCGACGTTCTGCAGCTGCTCTCGATGGGGAAAAAGACGGGCTGCCTCGGCCTCTCCTTTCATGACAGCTTCGGATCGATCTACTTCGACAGCGGCCGGATCTGTCACGCCGCCATCGTAAACCGTCCGCTCGATACGGAAAACTCGGTCTACACTCTGTTTACCTGGGCGAGCGGGACGTTCAATTTCGAGCCTGGTGTCGAGCCAGAAGATGGGGCTGAGCGCGTCTCCGTCGATCCTCAGTCGCTCCTGCTTGAAGGGGCGCGGAGAGTCGACGAATGGTCGCTCATCGAGAAGAAGATCCCGAGCTTCGACGTCGTGTTCAGCCTGGATCGCCCGCGTCTCATGATGAACCGCGATTCGTTCTCCCCGGAGCAGGAGGCGCTTCTCCCACTCGTCGATGGGCACCGCGACATCAACGGTTTGATCCGCGATTCGGGGCTCGGTGAGTTCGAAGTCGGGAAGGCGTTGTACGGATTGCTGAACGCATCGTTCCTGTTGCCGGTTGGACGCAAGCGGACCACTCCGACTCTTCCGCGAAACGCGAGCCCCCTCGAGCGGCGCGAGCTGGCGAGCGCATTGTACCGGGCCGGCATGCACGACGAGGCGCTGCGCGAGTTCCGCGCCCTCGTCGAGGAATCAGCCGATCCCATCGCGTCATTTCACCTCGGCCTGATCGCGCTTCGACAAAAGGAGTGGGCGGGCGCGGTGAACGCGTTCATGACTGCTGCGCCCCATGCTCCGGCCAGGACGGCGCTCCTCCACAACCTCGCTCTCGCGTACGAGCAGCTCGGGCAGCTGGAGAAGGCGAGACTCGTAATCGAGAGAGCGCTGAGCGCGGGCGGGAACACGGAGCCGCTCATTCAATTGCAGGCGGCGGTCATCGCAATGCGACTCGGAGATCACCAGTCGGCCAAAGTTCGCCTGAGCGAAGCGCGCAGTCTGTGGGCCGCAAACGCTCCGCCCGCCGTCTGGTTCCACTACGCGGCGCAGGTCGCGGCAATGACCGATGATCCGGACCGTGAAATGTTGTTGCTTGGCGCCTCAACCGAGACGCACCCGGAATCCGCGGTGCTGCTCAACAATCTTGCCGCCGCGTACCTCAAGCGGGACGACTACGCGAGCGCGCGAGAAGCGGCGGAGAAGGGAATCGCACTGGCACCCGAGCTGCCACAGCTGCGCCGAAATCTCTCGGCAGCGCTGGAAGGAATCTCCCGCGAGGATCGGAACGCGGCCCAATCTTCGAATCGCTCCTGACGCCGCACGCTGCAGTCCCGGATGACGACGCCGGCTTCCGCGCGCTGATGGACAAGATCACGCGCGATCGGGGCTTTCGGTGCTCCAGCTACAAGGACAAGTGCCTGCGGCGGCGCATCAACGTACGCATGCGCGCAAAGGGCACCTCCACTCCGGAGCAGTACGCCGTCGCGCTCGATACCGATCCCAGGGAATACGACCGGCTCATTCGGTCGCTCACCGTGAACGTGACGAAATTTTTCCGAAACTGGGACACGTATTCCGTGATCGAGCAGAAGGTGATTCCCGAGCTTTGGCAGCGAAACGAGCCGGAGCTGCGCATCTGGTGCGCCGGATGCTCGTCCGGCGAGGAGCCGTACTCGGTCGCGATTCTGATGGACAAGCACGCCTCTGAGATCCGGCAGCGCGAGCGGCTCAAGTCAGTATCGATAGTGGGCACCGACATCGACACCGACTGTCTCGGGGAGGCGGAGCGCGCCTTCTACGCGGACACAGCCCTCGGTGATACACCAGCGGAGCTGCGCGAACGATACTTCCCGCGCATCGCGGGAATGCACACGATGCTTCCTGAGGTAAGGGAGCGCGTCGGGTTCGAGCGGAACGACCTGCTCTGCGACCAGCCGCCGTTCGCGGATGTCCACCTCCTCCTCTGCCGCAACGTGATCATCTACTTCGAGCGCGAAGCGCAGGACGCGTTGTTTGCGGCATTTCACCACGCGCTCGCTCCCGGCGGCATCCTCGTCCTTGGCAAGGTCGAGACGCTGCTCGGCGAAGCGAGAAACCTCTTCACGCCGGTGAATGCGCGCGAGCGCATCTTCCGTAAGAACTAGGCCGGTCGCGCATGGCTGAGATGAGCGATCAGGCAGCGACGGTACTCGTCGTCGATGACAGCGCTTTCATGCGCAAGCTCATCGCGGAAATCGTCGAGGCGAGTGGCGAGTTCCGGGTGATCGGCACCGCGTCCGACGGGATCGAGGCGCTTCAGAAAGTGCGGGATCTCAAGCCGGACATCGTCACGCTCGACATCGAGATGCCCAGGTTGAACGGTTTGCAGGCGCTCGAGCAGATCATGGCGGAGATGCCGCGGCCGGTGGTGATGCTGAGCGCCGCCGGGTCGGATCTCGGCAACGAAATGACGTTGCGCGCGCTCGAGCGCGGCGCGCTCGAGTTCGTGAAGAAGCCGTCCGGCCCGGTCAGCGTCGATCTGTCCACAGTGCGCGAACGGCTTATGTCCGCGCTCTACGCCGCGCGAGCTGTGAACATGGGAGGTCTGCGGAGACCGACCCCTTCCTCGTCTGCTTGCGCCGAACCCGAGCCCGTCAAATCACCCGATGCGGCGAGCGCTGTCGTCGCGATCGCGGCCTCGACCGGCGGCCCACGCGCATTGGCCGAGATCATACCGAATCTTCCAAACCACCTTGGCGCGGCTGTCGTGATCGTCCAGCACATGCCACGCGAGTTCACCCGGCTCCTGGCCGAACGCCTGGACTCGATAAGCACCCTCTGGGTCGGCGAGGCGATCGACGGAAAGATCCTGCGCGAGAATCGTGTTTATTTGGCGCCAGGCGGGTTTCACATGACCGTCCTCGGCGAGGCCGGCAATGCGACGATTCGGCTCGACACTTCCCCCACCATGTGGGGCGTCAGGCCCGCGGCCGATCCGCTTTTCTTTTCTGTCGCCGACACGTTCGGCGGCTCGGCCATTGGCGTGGTGCTCACCGGCATGGGGCGCGACGGCGCAGAAGGACTGCGCCGGATTCGAGCAGCGGGTGGAACCGCGATCGTGCAGGATCGCGAAAGCTCCGTGATCTTCGGAATGCCACAGGCCGCTCTCGCGGCCGCCGGCGCTGATCACGTCGCTCCCGTGAACGGGATCGCACCACTGATTGCAGCCTTATGCGTCGCCGGAACGTGAGGCATTGGCGGATCAATGGACCCGGCGTATCGTTCGCTGGGTCGTGCATTGGGCGCGGCCGACGCGCCGGTATCAATCAACATTTCTGTGTACGATCACACCTCAACTACTACGCGACACAATGAAGGAACCAGCTACGACGCGCAGAATGCTCGTCACAGGCGCAGCCGGATTCATCGGCACGAACTTCGTGCATTACTGGGCGGAGCAGCACCCAGGCGACACGATCGTCGGCTTCGATGTTCTCACCTATGCGGGCAACCTCGCGAACCTCGAGCCGCTCGCGAAGAATGAGCGGTTCACCTTCGTCAACGGCGACATTCTGGACGGCGACGCGGTGCGCGAGATCCTCAAGCGCGTCGGAATCGACACAATCGTACATTTCGCCGCCGAGTCGCACGTAGATCGCTCGATCCATGGGCCGGATCCTTTCATTGAAACGAATGTGAAGGGCACGCACGAGCTTCTGAAGGCTGCGCGCGCGGTCTGGACGGAAGACTGGTCCGGGGGCGCGCGGCGCTTCCACCACATCTCGACGGACGAGGTCTACGGCACCCTCAGCCCCAACGCGCCGCCGTTCACCGAGGACACGGCGTACGCGCCGAATTCTCCATACGCTGCCAGCAAGGCGGGGGCGGATCATCTGGTTCGCGCTTACCATCATACCTACGGGCTACCGGTTACCACCACGAACTGCTCGAACAACTACGGCCCTTATCACTTTCCCGAGAAGCTGATACCACTCACGATCGTGAATGCGTTGGACGGAAAGCCGCTGCCGGTGTACGGGGATGGCCTTCAGATCCGCGACTGGCTCTACGTCCGAGACCACTGCCGCGGAATCGAGCGCGTTCTCGATAAGGGCAGGGTCGGTGAGACCTACAACCTGGGCGGAAACGCCGAGCGTAAGAACCTGGATGTCGTCAAAGGGATCTGCGCGCACATAAACAAGATCTTCGGTGCGGACGAGAAACTCCGCGACCAGTTTCCAAAATGCCCGGCGGCGCTGGGGGGCGATACCGCCGAGCTGATCACCCACGTCAAGGATCGTCCTGGGCACGACCGTCGCTACGCGATCGACGCGATGAAGGCGACGCTGGAAACGGGATACGGACCGTCGGAGTCGTTCGACACCGGCTTGGTCAAGACAATCAAATGGTTCATCGCTAACGAGCCGTGGTGGCGAGCGGTGATGGACGGCAGCTACCGCGACTGGGTAGAGCTTCACTATTCGACCGGGCGCCGCCCCGCCACGTAGGCCGACCCGGGGAGTATTGGGTTGACACGCATTTCATCCCGCCCTACACTACCACGCTTATGGCCAAAGCTGATCTTGCCAACGGCCCTCGAGCTGGACGCGATTCTGCTCCGCGCCGCTCCTGGGTGTATTGGACAATTGCCACAGTAGTGTTGCTCGCGGGCTTCGCCGACCTGGCGCGGGGAGGCGAAACTCTTGCCCCGATCCTTCTCGTCATCGGTTACTGCGTG
This sequence comes from Gemmatimonadales bacterium, assembly GCA_039933915.1. GTDB lineage: Bacteria > Gemmatimonadota > Gemmatimonadetes > Gemmatimonadales > Gemmatimonadaceae > UBA4720. The sequence goes on from JBDTND010000045.1 coordinate 13,339, forward strand.
CTGGTGCCGCTGGCCATTCTTCGGTGAGGCT
>JBDTND010000046.1:0-13182 GCA_039933915.1 Gemmatimonadales bacterium
GAGAATATGTCACTGATCAAGTACACCGCAATCGCGGCGCTCATTCTGTTCGGATTGATTCTGGCTCTAATCGGCATTTTGTCGGTTACACACGCTCCGCCGGTGAAGAGCGTAATAGCGGAAGGCGACAAGGATGGTCCTCCAAGCGTAGAGGATCCGTTATTCGCCCGGAGCATCGAGCTCTTCACGGGAACGCACATTGATCCCGGCAACAACATCCAGATTCTGCTGAATGGAGACGGTACGTATCCCCAGCTGTGGAAAGATCTTGCGTCCGCCCAGCAGACAATCACGGTGCAGATGTACTACTCGCAGCCAGGTGCCGTCGCCGATACGATGGCGAAGTATTTGATCGACCGTGCACAGCACAAAGTGCGTGTGCTGCTGCTGCTGGACGCGTTCGGCTCGCAGCCGCTCAAGAAGGAGTGGATGCAGAATCTCAGGCGGGCCGGAGTCGAGGTGGTATGGCTCAGGCCCCTGCGGTGGTACACGCTCCAGAAGGCAGCTCAGCGATCGCACGTGCGCGTCGTCGTAATCGACGGGAAAATCGGATACACCGGCGGTTTCGGACTCGCCGACTACTGGCTTGGTGACGGCCACCACGAGGATCAGTGGCGGGAGACGAACGTACGGTTCGAAGGGATGACCGTAGGTTCGCTTCAGGCCGCGTTTGCGGCAGCCTGGGCCGAAGCGACCGGAGAGCTGCTGACTGGCGACATGTTCTTTCCCAAAAGCGCTTTTGCCGATCTAGGAGATGTGCAGGCTGGGCTCATGTACAGCATCCCGACCATCGGCAGCACGCCGGCGGAACGGTTTCTTGCTCTGTCGATCGCGGGCGCCCAGAAAACGCTCTACATCACCAACTCCTATTTCGTCCCGGGCGAGAATTTCCTGCAGCTGCTTCTCGCGGCGGCGCACCGTGGGGTGGATGTTCGCGTCATCACCGTCAGCGGCAAGACCGACGTGAAAACGACATGGTACGCCGGGAGGACATATTACGAGAAGCTGCTTGAGGGAGGGGTAAAGGTCTACGAGTACGAACCGACCATGATGCACGCCAAGACAATGGTGGTGGACGGCATGTGGTCCTACGTAGGATCGATGAACTTTGACAATCGATCGCTGTCGTTCAACAACGAGTCGTTGCTCGTCTCGCTCGACCGCCGCATCGGTGCTCAAATGGACTCGATCTTCATGGACGACATCAAGTCGTCGAAGGAGATGAAGCTCGACGAATTCAGAAAGCGGCCGCTCTCGGGAAAAATCCTCGAATGGGGAGCGCAGAAGCTGCGGCGCGTGCTCTAGCGCCGCGCGCGTTCCACGGACCAACGATGTGACGAGTCGTCCTTCCATGCTGGCGCGTTTTCATCCTCTCGTACGGAAGTGGTTCAAGGAGACATTCGGCAAGCCGAGTGATCCGCAGAGTCAGGGCTGGCCTGCGATCGCTGGTGGATCGCATACTCTCATACTCGCGCCGACGGGAACCGGAAAAACGCTCGCCGCGTTTTTGTGGGAGCTGAATGAGCTGATCGTTCGCGGTGCAAAGGAGCCGCTGCCCAACGCGGTGCACCTTCTCTACATCTCGCCGCTCAAGGCCCTCAACAACGACATTCAGAGGAATCTCGATCGCCCGCTGGCCGAGCTTCGCGAGCGCTTCGCCGCAAACGGCAAGGATTTCCCCGAAATTCGCGTCGGGGTACGAACGGGCGACACTCCGCCTTCCGCGCGCGCCAGAATGATCCGGAAGTCTCCGCATATTCTGATCACGACGCCGGAATCACTGAACATCATGCTTACGACGCTGAGAGGGCGCGGGATGTTCAGCGGCGTCAGAGCCGTGATCGTCGACGAGATTCACGCGATAGCCGGCACCAAGCGTGGCGCTCACCTGGCGTTGACTCTGGAGCGTCTTGAAGCACTGACTGAGACTCCGCCGCAGCGAATCGGTCTGTCGGCGACGCAGAGGCCGTTGGACGAAGTCGCGCGATTCCTCGGTGGCTGCGAACCCGACACGGGTGCCGGATCACCGCAATTCCGCCCCGTAACGATTGTCGATTGCGGGATGACCAAGGAAATGCAGATCGCGGTGGAGTCTCCAGTCGCCGACCTCGGAAATGTCGGCGGCAGCATCTGGCCCGCGGTCGCGCCGCTCGTTCTAAAACACATTCGCGCGTCGAGCACGACCCTCGTATTCGTCAACAACCGGGCGCAGGCTGAAAAGATTGCGGCTCGAGTGAACAACCTGGCCGAGGAAGAGATCGCGCTCCCATACCACGGCTCGTTGGCGAGAGAACGACGATTCGCGCTGGAGGAGCGCCTCAAGGCTGGATCCCTGCGCGCTCTCATCACAACCAGCTCGCTCGAGCTGGGAATCGACATCGGCTCGGTGGATCTCGTCATTCAGCTGCAGTCGCCGAAGCAGGTCGCCTCGGCGCTGCAGAGAATCGGGCGGGCGGGCCACACGCTTGGCGTGCCGAGCAGAGGGATCCTGGTGCCGACCTTCCGCGACGATGCGGTTGAGATTGCGGCGATAGTCGCGGCGATGCGCGCTGGAGATGTCGAGCCCACTCACGTCGTCCAGAATGCTCTCGATGTGCTCGCCCAGGTCGTGGTCGCAGCCGTTTCGGTGGATGATTGGAAAAGCGACGATCTCTTCCAACTCGTCCGTCGCGCGTATCCGTATCACCAGCTCTCCCGGGCGGCGTTCGACGAAGTGCTGTCGATGTTATCGGGCAAATATCCGTCCGACATCGCGGCGGAGCTCGAGGCGAGAATCACCTGGGATCGAGTCAACGACAAGTTGATTGGATCGCGAGCGGCACGAATGACGGCGGTGATCTCGGGTGGGACGATTCCGGATCGCGGCCTGTACACGGTCAATCTTCCCGACCGTACCCGACTCGGTGAGCTCGATGAAGAATTCGTTCACGAGTCGCGGATGGGCGACGTATTTCAGCTCGGTTCTTCGACATGGAGGATCACCGCGATCGAGCATGATCGCGTTGTGGTAACGCCGGCGCCGGGTACTCCCGCGCGGATGCCGTTCTGGCACGGAGAGTACATGGCGCGGTCGCTCTTGCTGAGTCACCGCGTTGGGGCGCTGCGCCGCGAGCTGGCCGAAGCTCCGAGCGAAGAGAGACTCGCCGTCGAATATGGCTGCGACGCGGCGACGGCGAATTCTCTCGTGAAATACATCGCCGCCCAGCGAGCTGCGACGGGGATAGTGCCGGATGACAGAAACATCGTCATCGAGCAATTCAGGGACGAAACCGGAGCCGTGCGGATAGTCATCCACGCCGCGTTTGGCGGCAGGATCAACGCGCCATGGGGAATGGCTCTGGCGCAGCGCGTGCGCGAGACGATTAACGATACAGATCTCCAGGTGCAGACTACGGACGACGGCATCATGCTCCGTCTTCCCGATCTCGGGATGAGTGCTCCACTTCAATCCCTGCTCGGATTATCGGGCGCAGAAGCCGAGCAACTGGTGATGGAGGAAGTCGGGTCGACCTCCCTGTTCGGGGCGCGCTTCAGAATGAATGCCGCGCGAGCCCTGCTTCTCCCTCGCGGGAATCCGCGGCGAAGAATGCCGCTCTGGCTACAGCGATTGAAATCGCTCGATTTACTCGAGGTGGTGCGGCAGTTCCCCAGCTTTCCGATTCTGGTCGAGACCTATCGCGAAGTTCTCCAGGACGCGTTCGACATGCAGGGGCTCAAGGAAACGCTGGCCGAAATTGCCGCGGGTAATATCCGCATCCATACGGTGCAGACGGATTCGCCATCGCCCTTTGCGGCAAGCCTTCAGTTCGGCTTCGTGATGGACTGGCTTTATGGCGACGATACTCCGCGCGCGGAGCAGAGAGCGGCCCTTCTCTCGATCGACAGATCGCTTCTCGACGAAGTCATGGGCGGGGAGGGAAGTGATGACATCACACGCGAGGCGATCGAGCAGACGGTGGCCGAAAGGCGTGGCACGGCGCCGGGCAGGCGTGCCCGGACCGAAGACGAGCTCGCGCATCTACTCGACAGAGCCGGTGATCTTACCCCCGATGAGCTGCGCGCTCGCATCGCGTCAGCGGAGGAAGGCGTGCAGGGAGATCCATTGGCGAGATTGCTCGAGACGGGACGCGTGATCGCGATTCCGCTGGGAGCCGAAACAGCCAGAAAGTGGCATTTCATTCTGACCGAGACGTTTCCGCGCTACGTCTCCGCGTTCGGAGCCGAATCGTTGGCTAGGGTGCGTGGCACCACGGCGCTCGTCGAGCAGGATACGGCGGCGCTGATTCCGAGTGTACTTCGCCATGCCGCATTCAATCCCAATGTTGCGCGACGCGAGATTCTCGCGCGGTTTCTCACGCAGTCGGGGCCAGTGACAGCGAAGGAGATTCATGATCGTTACGGCTGGCCGAGTGAATGGGTCGAAGCGCGACTCGCGGAGTGGGAGCGGATGGGCAAGCTCGTGCGCGGGAAATTCAGGCGCGAGGTGCAGGATCTCGAGTGGTGCTCGCGGCGAATCGTGGAAATCGGCCGCAGGCGCGCTCTCGCCGCGCTTCGCCAGCAGATCGAGGCCGTTGAGCTTCCGCAATTCGCCGCCTTCATGCAACGGTGGCAGCATCTCGACGAACGTGACCGCCTCGACGGACTGACGGGGACGGAAACCGTTATCCGCCAACTATATGGTATCGCGCGACCACCGGTCGGCTGGGACCGCGACTATCTCCGCGCGCGGATAAGGAGCTACGATCCAACGACGTTATCGCGGTTTGCCGCGACTGGTGAGCCAGTGTGGGCCGGCGAAGGGTCATACGATCCAGAGACCGGCGCGATACCACTGGCGCGCGTGCGTTTCTTCGAGCGAGGCTCGGGGGCGATCTGGCTGAGCGACGAGAGTGAGTCCGTGCTGAGCGAGAACGCCGAAGCGGTGAGAGTGACGATCGCCGAGGAGGGTGCATCGTTCATCGGCGACATTCAAGCGACGACGGGGCTGTCGATGCTCGCCGTCCGGGAGGCTATTCGGGAACTGGTGGCGTGGGGCCTGGTGACGAACGACACTATTGACGCCCTGCGAGAGATCGCTCGATGGAAGCCGTTGGTGCCACGCACCGGAAACGATCCTTCGAGCTGGCTACCGACGGATTACACACCGTCTCCAAATCGACGATTTGCGAGAGCTCGGTCGGATCTCAGAAGGCTCCCGAAGTGGAGGCGTCCAGATAGGCCGGGCTCGGCGCCAAGTGGTTGGACAGGCCGCTGGGCTCTGGTGCGGGGACGCGGAACAATGGGCCCCGAGCTTCCCGAGGAGGAGAGAGCGGAGCGGATCGCGCGCCTGTGGCTGACACGATATGGAATTGTCTCGCGCGACTGGTGGCGGCGCGAGCGTCCTCCGGTTTCATGGCGATCGATCTACCGCGAGCTCAAGCGGCTGGAGTTTCGCGGAGAGGTGCGGCGGGGATACTTCGTCAAAGGTCTGGGTGGTGCGCAGTTCGCACTGCCCGATGCGGTCGAATCCCTTCGCGCGATAGCGAATGAGGATCAATCAGCGGCGGGCTTTATCGTGATGGCGGCAAGCGATCCAGCAAATGTCTATAGCCTTTCGCTCGAGCTGATAGATCGTGATCCGTTGTCACGGCCGCGCGGCTCCGGCGCGTTGCTTGTGACGCGCGGCGGTCGCGTCGCGATAGCAGTCGAAGCCCGAGGCAAGCGTTTCACAGTTGCAGATTGGCTTTCCCCGGAGGATACGGCGGCGGCGAAGAGGGCGCTCCTCGAGCATCTCCACGGCGAGAGATCCGCGCGATATGTGATTTAGGGATCTGTCGAGTCGGTCTTCCAGCGGTCGAATAGCAAGGCGTGTGTGCTTAGCGGATATCGCCACGTCCCAGCGCGGCACGTACGGCTTCACGCATCGCGATCACGGCTTCCTCGCGAGCGGCGGGTGAATCCTCACGGACGTGCAGCTCGATCCCGTCGGCGACGGGAAGACGGTGCCAGCGAAGAGAGATGTCGCCATCGTGCGCGACCGCATCGTCGGCGCCGGAGCTCAACGCGGGTGCCAGCGATGTCGCGATTTTGCGTTCCAGCGCATCGCCCGTCACATCGCGCATCTCGCCACGAATGGTTTCGAGACTCTGACCTTCGCGCTGTCGGATTTTGATGGACAGCAGCTGGAGCAAATGGCGGTATCCGTAGGTTGCGCCTGTACCGGTTCCTTCCGGCCGGTCGAGTAATCCGCTTGCTACGTAGAACCGCACCGCGCGGGCGCTCGGGGCTGCTCGCGCCGATGCATTTGTCGGCCGAACTCCAGCGGCGTCTACAAGAGCTGTCGCGTGGGCTGCAAGTCCGCGAGCGTTCCAGGGAGCGTGTCGAGCGTGGGCGCGGAGGAGAGCGACAGGCGATTCAGCCATGTGGATAGGATAACATTAAAGTCTTCGGCCCGCTCGTCGTGCGGAAGGTCACCGGCGGGAGACAAAACCGAGATCTCAAAATCGCGTTTGATCTCGCGAAAGCCGCGGAATTCTTCGACAGGCGCGATCGATCCCTGCTCGCCCCATACCAGGAGCGCGGGCTGACTGAGGCGACGCAGGGCGGAGCGCACATCGATGTTGAGATTGCCGGAAAGAAATGCGGCCGGCGCGTGACGAGCGCCGCGCTGGTGCGACGTCGCGTAGTAGACGTCGACCAGATCGCGCGTGACAATGGAGTCGTTCGAGTACGCGTTCCTGAGATACCGCCGTAGCTGCGAACGCGACACCAGCGCGTTGAACATGGCGGTGCCGGCTATTGGCGTATCGACCGCCAGGCGCCCTGCCTCGCCTCCCAGACCTACAGGTTCGTTGAGGCGCACCAACCCCGACGGAGCGATCAGGGCGACGGCGGGGAACCGATGCGGATCCCGCGCGGCGAGCACGATGGCGTATGCTCCCGAGAGAGAAGACGCAACCAGCACAGTGGGAGCGTCTATCACCCTGCTCACGAAGTCCGAAATCAGCGAGATGTACAGCCTTGCCGAGTACCGAATGGCGGGACGGTCAGACATTCCGAACCCGAGCAGGTCGAGCGCGTAGACGGTGTTCGTGCGTGCGAGCGCGTCGACGTTATTCCTCCACTCGTATGACCACGCCGCCGAGTGAATGCCGTGAATCAAAAGGATCGGCGGACCACTCCCGCGCTTGGTGAAAGCGACGCGTCTGTCGCGCCACTCGAACCCACCTTCTTCGCCTCCAATCAGGTTGGTGAGCTGGTCGACTCCCTTCCGGGCAAATGCATTATAGGCAGCCGCGGCGCCAAGGATAGCGCCGCCTGACAGAAGAATTCTTCGCCAAGGTGCTTCGGGTGGTTCGTTCTCGTCGTCGCCCTGCATCACTCCTCACTTCGGTCAAGGAAAAGCGCGGCTACTTGAGAGTAACCGCGCCTGGGGCACAGCGCACGGGGGAGCGCCAAACTACCGCTTGGAGCGCTTCCCCGATTTGGAGCCCTTACGGTTTCCCGCGCTTCGAGCGTGTGCTTTGGACCCCCCTTTAGACCGGGCTGCCGCCTTCTTGGCGCCCCCTTTCCGGGCGGCCGCCTTTTTCGGGGCTTTCCGAGCGCCCGAGCTTTTCTTCTTGACGCCCGAAGAACGGGACGCGCTTTTCGAGGTCTTCTTGGTGGCTCCCGATGCTGCTTTCGGGACAGCGGGCCGGCTCGCAGAAGTGGCTGCGCTCGACGCGCTGCCTCCAAAGGAAGTGCTACGCGCCGCTCCGGATGGCGTGCTTCCCGCTCCAGAGCCGCTGCCGGATCCAGCTGAGGAACCGCCTCCGAAGCCGGAACTGCCGCTCATTCCGCCAGCGGCATTACCCGCGATACCACCGCTGGTGCTCCCAAGGCCGCCACCGGCAAGGGAAGACTCCTGCTTCTTCCCGGAACCCTTGGGCCGGCCCCTTCTGCCCCGAGGAGCGCCCCCACCGAAGAGATCCTCTTCCTCGTCTTCCTCGTCTTCCTCGGTCTCGCTTACGACCGTAGCGTCGGAATCGACTTCCTCATCGTCATCCGCGTCTTCAGCGCTGTCCCACAGGCGATCGCTGTGGTCCTCATTGATCGCCCAGCCGCCATCCTCGTCTTCATCATCGTCGTAGGAACGCTTGCCGCGACTGAAGCCACCGATATCGTCGGGTTCGTCGTCGTCCGCAAAACGCAATGGCTCCATTGATTCACCGCTCGGCATTGGTCCTCCCATAGAATGTCAGCACTCGCACTGGGTAGCGCGCAATTTTCTGACTTTCGCCCGCTGCACGTCGCGTGCCTTGTGCCTCGCGACTGATAGCCTTCCACATCTGCACCACCGAATACAACTCTGATGCCGCGCCGTCAAGGACTGATGTCGGGCGGCTAATGGCGTCCGTCGGTTTGGCGGGCCAGGCGACTCGTGATTACGCGAACCAGCGCATCGTAAACACTGGGGTCGAATTGCTTTCCGGTATCTATGCGCAGATGGTCGAGGGCTGCGAGCGGCTCCATTGGCGCTCGATAGGCGCGCTTGGAGGTAAGAGCATCGAAGGTGTCGGCGGCGCAAAGGATCCGGGCACCGAGTGGGATCGCTTCTCCCGCCAGGCCGATGGGATAGCCGGCTCCGTCCCAGCGCTCGTGGTGGTGTTCGACGTATTTGAGTGGCTGCTTGATGTGAAAGAGGGGCGCGAGAATGTCGAGTCCAATCTGCACATGCCGCTTGACGTGCTCGAACTCCTCGGCCGTCAGCTGGCTGGGCTTGTTGAGGATGTCCTCGCGTATGCCGATCTTCCCGACGTCGTGGAGGCGACCGGCGATTCTGAGGTCCTCACATACGGGTTCCTCGAGCCCGAGCTCCTGCGCGAGCTGTCCGGCCAATTCGGCGACGCGCTGCGAGTGACCCCGCAGGTAGAGGTCCTTTGCCTCCATGGCATTGATGAGCGTCTCGGCGATACCGATCGACATCAGTCGCAGCGATTCCTTTTCTCGCTCGAGCTCCGCGGTGCGCAGCGCGACTTGCTCGCGAATGAGCTTGTCGAGGCGACGCTTGTCCATCTGCTCCGCGCGCTTTTGCAACGCGCGGTCAACGGCCTGCTGCAGATCCGCCAGCTCGACCGGCTTCATCAGGTAGTCGGACGCGCCGGATGACAACGCCTCCGTCGCGGTCGCGGCATCGTTTACGGCTGTCAACATGATCATTGCGAGATCCTGATCCCGTTCCCGCGCCCGATGGACAACCTGGACTCCAGTCAGGCCCGGCATGCGCACATCGCAGAGCATGAGCGAGAAGGACTGCGTAGCCAGAATCTCGAGAGCCTGGTCACCGGTGCCCGCGATTTCGACCTCGTAGCCGCGGGAGCGCAGGAATTTCCGCAGGGCCAGGCGGATTGTCTCCTCGTCGTCGACGACCAGGATGCGGGTCATGTCTTCTCGAGGTAAAGCGGAAGGAGAATTGTGAACGTCGTTCCGACATCAGGAGTGCTTTCAACCGAGATCGTTCCCTGGTGTGCCTGGATGATGCCGTAGCTCACACTGAGCCCCAATCCGGTTCCCTCGCCCGGACCTTTGGTGGTGAAGAACGGCTCGAACACGCGCTCGCTGACAGAAGCCGGCATTCCGTGCCCGGTGTCCGAGATCACGATCTGCACCGTCCCCTGTTTGCGGCGGGTCAGCAACGACAGATGGCGAAGCTGCGAATTCTCCATCGCGGATTCGGCGTTCACGAGGAGATTGAGGACGACCTGCTGCAGTTTTTGCTCGTCGCCCCGAACCTGGGGGTTAGACTCGTCGAGATGCATGTGAACTTCGATGCCGCTCGATCGAGAAGCGAGAGCGCGAAGACGCACCGTGTGCTTGACGATCGTATTGATGTCAACGACGACATCGCGAGCATCCGTCTTGCGGGCGAACAGCAGCAGGTCGCGAATCACTCCGATCGCGCGATCTGCTTCGCGCTTGATCAGACTCACCGACTCGAACTGTTCCGCCTGCAGCTCATCTTCGAGGAGAAGCTGGGCAAAGGTCGATATTCCAGTCAGCGGGTTGTTCAATTCGTGCGCAACGCCGGCGACCAGCTCGCCGATTGCAGCCAGCTTTTCGGTACGTCCCAGGTGTTCGGCGACCCGCCGCTCCTCGGTGAGGTTTCTGACGCCGATCACGAGTCCGACAATGTTCTCGTTGGCGTCGCGAATGTGGCTGAGAGTCACAGCGGCGGGAAACTCAGTCCCGTCCTTTCTTCGATGGACGTGCTCTCCTGTCCAGCGGCTCTTGTCGGCGGGAACGGATGGAATCGTCTGTCGGTGCGCAGGCGCCGACTCGACGACGAAATCATCGACCGTAAGCCCCGCGATTTCACCGGGATCGTAGCCGTATTCCCTGATCGCGGCGCTGTTGGCGTATTGGACCTTCGTATCTACGCCGAGTATCAGCACCGGCTGGTCCATGGTCGCCAGGGCTGCGGCAAGCGTGCGCTCTCGCGCATGCGTTCGCTGTTCGTCTTCGCTGAGAATCAGCACATCGACGGCGAGTGCAACGGCAGGGGCGAGCCGCAACAACGCGTCGACGTTGGGACCAGCCTGCAACTGCGACGTATCCGATGTGACGATCAGAACCCCCAGCCTTCGGTTACTGGCGATGAGCGGGATGGTGATCGCCGGCTCCTCGGGCACCCGATCGGGATTCCGCGATTTCTCGCGGAGGTTTTCCACGAACGTGGGCTCTTCCGCTGCCCAGGCGGCGCGGACAGCGCTCTCCTCAACCGGCGCCGAAAGACCTTCCATGGGCTCGCAAGTTCCACAGGCGGCGACGCACACGATGGTGTATCCATCAGGCAGCAGAATGCCGATAGCCTTGCCACTGGAGGGAACCACCTCGTCCAGAATCGCAAGAATATTGTGACTCGCCTCGGCGACAGTCGCTTTGCGTAAAGCAAGACGTGCTATCTCGGCCGCGGCTTCGGTCTGTCTCTGCTCGCCGCGCTGCGCGTCAAAGAGCCGCGCGTTCTCGATCGCGACGGCGGCCTGGCGCGCGATGAGCATGATGAGGTCGAGATCGTGCGCGTCGTACGCGTTTCGTTTGTATGACAGGACCTGCATTACGCCGACTGTCCGATCATGGTACGTGAGCGGCGCGGTGATCTCACTCTGCACTTCCCGCTTGGAAGCGACCTGGAAGATCGTTCCGGTCCACCAACGCTCCGGCTTCGAGGAGACGATGGGCAAGGCTGTCTGGAATACCTTTGCGATCGTCTCGGTTCCATTGGGGAAATCGAGGACGCTCTCTCCAGCGCGCTCTTCGGAATCGACGATGATGCAGTGCGCATTGAACTTCTCGACGAGCGGATCGGCGATCATGAGGGCGAAGCAGGGGGCATCGACCACTGAAGCGACCGCCTTGTAGATCTCGCGGTAGGCTTCGTTCAGCGAAATCGTCGCAGAGATGGCCTGCTGCACCGTCGCGACCGCCGCGAATCGCGCGGCGCGGCGCTCCAGCTCGGCGACCAGCTCAGTCGTCAACGAACTCCACTGTAACCGGACGAGTTATGACGCCGGCCTTGACGCCTTCGTCCAGGAAGAGCCGAATGGCGGCGCGTCCGCGCTCGCCGTAATCGAGCGTCCAGTCGTTGACGTACATGCCGACGAAGGTGTCGGCTTTGCTGCGATCCAGCCCGCGCGCGTAGCGCATCGCGTGATCGAGCGCGCTCTTCCGGTGGTCGAGCCCATACGCGATGCTCTCGCGAAGATGGCGCGAGACTTTTTTCTGGATATCGCGCGGCATGTCCTTGCGAATGACGTTTCCGCCGAGCGGGAGCGGCAGGCCGGTCTTCTCGAGCCACCATGCGCCCATGTCCGCGATGAGGTGAAGTCCATCGTCCTTATATGTGAGCTGCCCTTCGTGGATGAGAAGTCCCGCATCGACATCGCCGCGATTGATTGCCTGGTCTATCTGGTCGAATGGCACCGGAACGGGAATGAAGTCCGGCTGGAACAGCCGGAGCGCGAGATACGCGCTCGTCATCATGCCCGGAATCGCGATCCGCCTGCCCCGGGTGGCTTCGCGGGTCATCGGTGTTTTCGCGACGAGCATTGGCCCATAGCCATCGCCCATCGACGCACCGTGGGGAAGCAGCGCGTAGTGATCCGAAAGATATGCATAGGCGTGAATCGAGACCGCCGTCACATCCAGCTCTCCACGCATTGCTCGGCCGTTCAGAGTTTCGATGTCCTGGAGCTCATGGACGTAGCTGATACCCTGGGTATCGATCTGTCCGTCGGCGAGCGCGTAAAACATGAACGCATCGTCCGAGTCCGGACTGTGAGCGAGGTGAATGGTGCGGGGTGAGGTCATGATTGTAATCCAAGGCTTTTCCGTGCCTGCTGAATTGCGTTGGTGATATCGGCCTGGTGCCGCACGTATTCATCCCTCTTCGTTGCCAGCTCCGTCTTCTGCGCGGCGATGAGACCGCGTTCACATGAATGGAGCTTCGCAGTGTCGCCGGTCAGAGTTGCAATACGAGCTTCCAGAATCAATCCCAGAAGGTGATTCGGATTGTCGCGCAGGATGGTATCGGCTTGCGCCTTCGCGAACGGAAGCGCTCCCGCGACTTCACCAATCCGTCCCATGTCGTAGCGCTGATCGGCGTTGAGTGGAGCAAGCATCTGGTAGGCATTGATAGCCATCGGTGCGAAGAACTGGACGCTATCTGCTTTTCCCTGGCCGGCGAGGAGCATGACGCGATTGTACAGGCGATCGGCGCGCTCTTGTGGAGAGAGGCTCGAGATGTCAGGCGCGCGGATGCCGGATTGCGCATCGGGTGCCGCCTGACGGTCGTCGAGTCCAACCTGGGGTAAGGCATTCTGGGAACCAGCGATAGCGGTCCCGCGACGGGCATTGAAGCCGCGTCCGGCGGCCATCGCGAACAGCGCCAGTAAGGCCATCGCCGCAACGATCCAGGGAAGGGCGCTGGTTCTCGAATCGCGAGACGCGCTATCGGTGGAGCCCATGGGTGTCCCGCAGCGATGGCAGAATTTGGCGCCCGGGCTCAGTGCGGCCCCGCACGATGCACAGCTGGCACCCGCCAGCGGGGAGCCACAACTCGCGCAGAAGCGGCCATTCGCTGCGGCCCCACATGAGGGGCAGGTTGTCATGGTATCAGGGGACGCCATGCGGTCAAATTAGTCATGTGGCGGCCCCTACGCTCTTTGA
>JBDTND010000047.1:0-12865 GCA_039933915.1 Gemmatimonadales bacterium
ATCAGGGGACGCCATGCGGTCAAATTAGTCATGTGGCGGCCCCTACGCTCTTTGAGACCTCCACTTACGGTAGTCGGTAATCGTAAGTGGCAGTTCAAACAGGGAAGAGCATCTCCCGATATTTGGGCAGCGGCCAGTAATCGTCTCCGACCGAAAGCTCCAGCGCGTCGCAGACCTTTCGCACTTCCGCCATCGTGTCCGCTCCTTCTGAAGTCAACATCTCCGCCTGGGCCGGCGGGTCGTCGTGCTTTGCTTCGACGCGCGCGATGACATCGCTCAGATCCTCGCGAAATTCCTGGAGCTCCTGAACCAGCTCGCCGACCTGATTGGCCGTCGTCACCTGGGGAATCACGGCGATGCCTGCTTCCTTCGACCGTGAAGCGGAGTCGGAAAGCTGACCGAGGTATGCGTAAGCCGCTGGAATCACCATGGTGTCGACCATTTCGCGCATGGTGTACATCTCGATCAGCAAGTCTTTCACGTATCGCTCGACCCGGACATGATAGCGCGACTCGAGCTCCTCTTTCGTGAGGACGCCCAGCTTGTTCAGGACCGCTCGCGATTGCTTGGAGACCAGCTCCTTGAGCGCCTCCGGCGTCCGGCGGAGGTTGGGGAGACCGCGCTTCTTCGCTTCCTTGACCCAGTCTTCAGAGTAGTTGTTGCCTTCGAAGCGAATCGCCGCGGTGTCCTTGAAAACTTCGCGCACGACCTTGAGCACAGCGTCGTCGACAGACTTTGTCTTCTTGAGAGTCTCTCGCAGGGAGTCCGATATCTCACCGATTGCATCGGCCACGACGGTGTTGACGAGCGCGACGGGAAACGCGATCGATGAGGATGACCCGACGGCGCGGAACTCGAACTTCTGCCCGGTGAAGGCGAACGGAGAAGTACGGTTGCGATCGGTGTTGTCCTTCTGAACTTCAGGCAGCTTCGCGACTCCCAGCTTGATCATCTGCTGTTCCGCGGTTTCCGAGCCTTTTCCAGCGGCGATTTCCTCGATCACCTTCGTGAGCATCTCCCCCATGAAAACCGAGATGATTGCGGGCGGAGCTTCGTTTGCTCCAAGGCGGTGCTCGTTACCCGATGACGCAATTCCCGCCCGTAGAAGACCTGAATGCTTGTGAACTCCCTTGAGCACTGCGGCGAGGAAAACGAGGAAGCGAAGGTTTTGATGCGGTGTCTTGCCGGGCTTGAGGAGATTCAATCCATCGAGCTCCGGAGAATCAGCGATAACCGACATCGACCAGTTGCAATGCTTGCCCGATCCGTTGATTCCGGCAAATGGCTTCTCGTGGAGCACCGCCTGCAGGCCGTGCCTGAGCGCGACGCGGCGCAGCGTCGCCATCACCAGCTGGTTATGGTCGACGGCGAGATCTGTCTCCTCGAAGTAGGGCGCCATCTCGAACTGGCAAGGCGCGACCTCGTTATGACGAGTCGTGATCGGGACTCCGAGTTTGTACAGCTCGAACTCCGCTTCGGAGATGCACCCCTGAATGCGCTCGGGAATTCCGCCGAAGTAGTGATCTTCGAGCTGCTGCCCGCGCGGGGGCGGCGCGCCGATGAGAGTGCGTCCACCCATCACGAGGTCGGGGCGCATCCCGAAGTGCGCGCGATCGATGAGGAAGTATTCCTGCTCGGGGCCGAGTGTGGTAAAGACGCGCTGGACTCCCTTGTCTCCGATGAGGCCGAGCAACTCGACTGATTTCTGGGAAAGGACATCCGAGCTGCGAAGCAGCGGGGTCATTTCGTCGAGCGCTTCACCGTTGTAGCCGATGAACACCGACGGAATGCAGAGTGTGCGAGAGCCGGTCGACTCCATGATGAAAACCGGGCTGGCGGGATTCCATGCGGTGTAGCCGCGTGCTTCCCATGTCGAGCGAAGCCCACCGGAAGGGAAGCTCGATGCGTCGGGCTCGCTCTGAATCAGCTGCTCGCCGCTGAAAGATTCCATCGGCTGCTTGTTGTCGTCGAACGCGAAAAAAGCGTCGTGCTTCTCGGCCGTGAGTCCCGTCTGCGGCTGGAACCAGTGCGTGAAGTGCGTCACTCCTCGTCCTACCGCCCACTCCTTGATCACCTGTGCCACGACAGGAGCGATAGCGAGGTCGAGTTTCTTGCCATGCCTGATGGAGGCGGCGAGACTCGAGAACACTTCCTTTGGAAGCCTGTCGCGAAGCTGGCGGACCCCAAGCGTATTGATGCCGAAGTACTGGGAGGTGGGTCCGGGGATTCCGTCCGCGTTGAAGCCGGGCGCAATCCTGGGCTCGCGCCCCGAGATGTCGTTCAGAAGAGCCTTACGCGGGGTGATGGATGCCGTCATGGGGTAATCCGCTCAATTTGAAATGGAAGCCAGAAATTGCAAATACAGCACTTTTACGCGACCAATTTGGCTCTTTGAGGAACACAAAGCAAGGAATATGGGCCTTTCTATGTAAGAATTGCAAAAAAATCGTTACGGGGCTACGTTCAGCCCATGCCGCGACATCGCTCGCAGATCCCCGACACCTCAGGCGCATCAGCTCAGGAAATCCTGGAGCTCGCTACTGCCAACAACGTCCGATTCCTCAGACTGCAATTCACGGACATTCTGGGAATCAACAAGAATGTCGAGATCCCCGCTTCGCAATTCGAGAAGGCGCTCGCGGGGGACATCATGTTCGATGGGTCGTCGATCGAGGGATTTGTCCGGATCGAGGAGTCAGACATGCTGCTCGCGCCGGATTTCAGCACCTTCCAGATATTCCCCTGGGGGGATGAGAAAAACCGTGTCGCCCGGCTGATCTGCGACATCAACACTACGGATGGTAAACCGTTCGCGGGAGATCCGCGCGGCGTTCTCAAAAAGCTGCTCGCCCGTGCCGCCAAGCTGGGCTACACGATGAACGCCGGGATGGAAGCCGAGTTTTTCATGTTCAAGCCGCGGCCGGATGAGGAGCCGTCGACGATTACGCACGACGTTGGGTCGTACTTCGATCTGGCGCCGGCGGACCTGGGCGAAGATGCGCGACGAGCGATAGTCGACGTCCTCGAGCGCATGGGATTCGAGGTGGAAGCGGCGCACCACGAGGTCGCGCACGGGCAGCACGAGATCGATTTCAGGTACGCCGAGGCGCTGAAGACGGCGGACAACATCACGACGTTCCGGTTTGTGGTGAAATACGTCGCTCGCACGTTCGGGCTTACAGCGTCGTTCATGCCGAAGCCGATCTTCGGGCAGAATGGAAGCGGAATGCACACGCACCAATCGCTCTTTCGCGGAAAGGAAAACGCGTTCTGGGACGAGAGCGCGGAGTGGCAGCTCTCGAGTGATGCTCTACACTACATCGGCGGACTTTTGCGGCACGCGCGGGGGTTCACAGCCATCACGAACCCTCTCGTCAATTCGTACAAGCGGCTCGTGCCCGGCTATGAAGCGCCGGTGAACGTAGCGTGGTCAATGCGGAACCGGTCGCCGATGATTCGTATTCCGGATCGCCGGGGCACGGGAACCAGGATCGAACTGCGGATCCCGGATCCCGCGGCGAACCCATATCTCGCCCTCGCGGTGCAGCTGGCAGCTGGGCTAGACGGCATCGCGACCAAAGCGGACGCGCGGGAGCCCGTCAACACCAACATCTGGGAGATGTCGCACCGCGAGCGGCGCCGGCTGCGAATAGACGATCTGCCGCACAATCTCGAGGAAGCCTGCAACGAGCTCGAGAAGGACGATGTTATTACGGAAGCCCTCGGCGAGCACATCACTAGTCAGTTTCTCGCGGCGAAACGGCTCGAGTGGCAGGAGTATATCACCCAGGTCTCGCAGTGGGAGCTCGACAGTTATCTGGCCAAATACTGACCCGCTGCGCGCTGCCCGTCGCCACCATCCGCGAACCGCTCCCGGGGGCAATCGCCACCGAGTCGCTTCGCGCCCTCATGAAGCCCCAATTCGCTGTGGACAAGTCGGCATCTCGTAATTCAGGGTCTCGTAACTGCTGTCATCTCAGAGTGTTACTAGGCTCAGCAGAATCTGCTCGAAATGCAGACCGGTGTGCTGATTTTGACCGATAAAATCACGCAAAAGGAGCCGGACCGGCCGGAGTTTTCGCGTGTCAGCACCACCAGTCCGTTGAACGGCCGGGCCGAAAAAACCAACGTGGTGTGAGCTCCTCGGCGATCGTAATCGAGGCTCACGCGCCACGGGCAAACCGAACTGGTTAGTTATTTACCTAACGCTCGGTCAGCGGCTGGAGCGTTTCCTTCCGCCTGTGCTCTTTCGTCCGGTACGCTTCTGCGGAACCTTTGCGCCCTTCTTTCGCGCTTCTGAGAGGGCAATTGCGATTGCCTGCTTCCGACTCTTCACCTTCCGCCCGCTTCCAGACTTGAGCGTTCCCTTTTTCCGCCGACGCATAGCGCTCTCGACGCGCTTCGACGCGGCCTTGCCGTATTTCCGGCGGCCCGTGGTTTTTCTTGCGGCCATTCCATTTCCCCCTTAACAGTCGCTTTCGTGGCAACGTCCAACGGATTGGCGCACGTTGTGCCTGTGAATTCGTGCCAGTGAAGCCTGTCCATCTCCAATCGCGCTGACATGAGCAGTCGGATCGGTCTGGAAGCAGAAGCCATCAATCGTCTCACCGACGGCGTGCAGCCGCCGGCCATTCGGGCAATTCTCGTGCAATGTCTTGCCGGAGAGATCGCTCCGTCGCTCGCGATTTCGCAAATGCTTGCGACTGCCGGGCCGAGCGCGATACGAGCCGCGATCGACGATGTGACTCACCTCGCCGCCACGATTTCCCGCGCCGGCGACAGACTCGTTCGAGACAGAGTCGATGAGCTCACTCAGGTGTTCGTGGAACAGGCTGCAGGACTCGGCGACGTCAGCGATGCGACCAGGAATGCGAGAGGGCCCGAGTCAGGGCGGGCGTTTTATAGTTCTGGGCCGGCAGAACGCAATGAAGCCCGGGCATCTGATTAGCCGCCAGCGCTGCGCCGTCCGCCTTACGTAGCCTGTCGCCGGCCAAAAGGCCGACACGGAATTGCGTACCTGTTGCTAGCCTTATGCGAGACAGTGCATCCCATGCGCACTGCCTGACGTACATTTTGCGTAGGGCTCCCAACGGCGGTTATGCGGTTCATCTCGGGCTTGCTGTCGCTCATCGGTGTCGCGGCCATCTCATTGGTGATCGCGTGCGGTGATGCATCCGGCCCCAAGCCCGCTCCTGCTCCTGCCAGTGTCGTTCTCTTCTCGGGAGATGCGCAACCTTTGGCTGAAGCTGGAACCAGACTTCAGCAGCCACTGGCAATCAAAGTCTCTGATGCGCAGGGGCAGACTCTATCGGGTGTCTCCGTTGTATGGAGCGCATCGGCGGGAACCGTTGCCGCGTCATCGTCGATCACCAACGGAAGTGGCATCGCGACAATGGAGTGGACTCTCGGAACGGCCGCGGGACGCCAGACGGCGAGTGCTACTGTAACAGGATTCACGCCGGTCACGTTTACGGCAACCGCCGTCGCGGGCCCTGCCGCCCAGATCATCTTTTCGCGTGATACGGTCCGGCTCCTCGGAATCGGCGATGTGTTCCGCCTCAATGCAAGAGTCGCCGACAGATATGGCAATACGGCCCTTCAGGGAGCGACGATAGAATCAGCCGATACTTCGATCGTCACTGCTGACAACTTTGGGGCCGGCGCCACACTCACTGCACGTGCGTCGGACAAGACAACGACGATTCTCGCGACGTCGGGCACGATTGCGAAGACAGGCACCGTCATCGTTCTCCCACCGCCGTGCGCCGCCGGATCCAACGCGCTCAGTCTCGCAGTCGGCGATGTCATGCTCCTCTCCGGCCTGGCAGCTTCCGAATTCTGCGTCCAGGGCACGCCTGCCGGGGCGGAATTCATGGCGATTCCCTACTACTCGGATTTCTCGGGATCGCTGCTGAGACTTTCCATCTCGACCGGCAACACTATCCTCTCCGCAACGGCGAACCGGCTGGCCTTGCCACACTTTCAGGTGGCCGCTGCAGCGACGCGCCAGCTCGAGCGCGACGAAGACTTTGAGATGAATCTCAGAAAGCGTTCCAGCGCCGAGCTGACGCCGCTGATTCCGTCAGCTCGGGCGGCCAGGCGGAATGGCGCGGGGCGATTCAACCTGTCGGTCGCGTTTCCCGCGGTTGGCGATCTGATGAAGCTCAACACGAACGCTTCCTCCGCATGCACAAATGCCAATTACCGCACGGGGCGGGTCGTCGCGATCACGAGCAAGGCGATAATCATCGCCGATACGGCCAATCCACCGAACGGCTTCACGACCGAAGACTATCGGTACTTCGGAGTCACGTTCGACACGCTCATTTACCCGGTCGACACTCTCAATTTCGGTGCTCCGACCGATATCGATAACGATCAGCACGTGATTCTCTTTTTCACGCGCGCCGTCAATGAGCTCACGCCTCCGGGACAGAGTTTTTACGTCGGCGGATTCTTTTACAGCCGGGATCTGTTTCCAACGACGTCGGGCAGCGGGCTGGGAGGTTGCGAGACCAGCAATTTCGCTGAAATGTTCTACTTGCTCGTCCCCGATCCTGGTGGTGTCGTGAATCAGAACGTGCGCACGGTCGATTTTGTGCGGACATCGACGGTTAGCACGGTGGCTCACGAGTTCCAGCATCTGATAAATGCATCGCGACACCTGTACATGAGCACCGGCGCGACGTTCGAGGATTCCTTTCTCGACGAAGGTCTCGCACACGTGGCCGAGGAGCTGACGTTTTACAGGGCGAGCGGACTGGGGCCGCGACAGAATCTCAGCTATAGCCAGATTCAATCCTCGCCGGGAGGCACGGATGCGTTCAACAATTTCGGAGCGCCGAACTTTCGCCGCTTCCGGGAGTTCCTAACCAGTCCGCAGACGAATTCGCCCTACGCGTCCAACGCGAACATCACGACACGAGGCGCGATCTGGTCTTTCCTGCGATACGCGGCGGACCGGCGCTCGGCGCCTGAAAACGAGATGTGGTTTCAGCTCGCCAATCCACCGGCTGGCGTCCGCGGACTTCAGAACATCACACGCGCCGTCACGCCGGACTTGAGCACGTGGGTCCGCGATTGGGCTGTCGCCAACTACGCTGACGATTTCATTCCGGGAGCTCAACCCGCTGCCGGGCATCCGAGCTGGAACATCCGCTCGGTGGTTTCCGCGGTCAACGATGGTATCTGGCCCCTTAACACTCAACAGCTCAATGTGACGAACATTACCTCGATCATCATCGCAGACGGATCATCTGCCTATCTGCGTTTCGGGGTTGGCGCGGGAGCGATTGGCGGCGGCCGCATAACGGCTCGCGGCGCACCGGTGCCCGCCGCGTTTGCCCTCTCGATACTCAGGACGAAGTAGAGTCGTTCTCATCGCGGCGCTCGGTACGCCGGCGATCTTTCCCCCGTCGATCCTTGCGTGACCGCGCGCGAAACCACCGCCAGGTGAGGAACACCGACACCGCGAGGATGATCCAGTAAATCGGGAACAGGAGCTCACTCAACGCCGGCGCGCTGATCTCGAGCCAGTAGATAAGAAGAATCAGCCCCACCGCGGGACCCCAGACAACCAACAGCTGCTGCGGCTTACGCCCGTAGATCATGGTACATCAATCTAGTGGTTCCCTGATGTCGACTGTGCTCATCGACTGGATGGTTCCTTGCACGGTCCTCGCAAGGAATGTGAGCCGCACTGCGAATAACCCTTCCGACTTCCTTGTGTTGCACAGGCCGGAAGATAAGCGGCAGTGAGGTTTCGCGAGCCATCGGAGTCGTCAATGAAGTGTTTGCAGGTCACGTGTGCGGCTGCCTTGTTCGTTTTTATCGGAAGTACTCCGGTCGCCGCGCAGTCGGTCGATCGGGGTATCCAGCTGTTCAATGCCAGAAAGTATTCGGAAGCCAAGGCAATTCTTCTGCCTTACGGAGAGAATGATGCCGCCGCTGCCTATTATCTCGGCCGGATCATGATGACTGAACACACAGATGACAAAGCTGCACGGTGGTTCGAGAATGCCGTGCAGATGAGTCCGCGGAACGCGACGTACTACGATTGGCTCGGCAGGGCATATGGGCGACAGGCGCAGAGCGCGAACAAGCTGAGACAGCCATTTCTCGCGAGAAAAACAAAAAATGCGTGGGAAACGGCGCTCGCGATCGATCCGGACGACCTCGACGTGCGCGACGACCTGATTGCCTACTACATGCAGGCGCCCGGTTTTCTCGGCGGCAGCAAGGAGAAAGCGCGCGATATGGCGCTCGAGATAGAAAAGCGGGACGCGTACCGTGGCTCGCTGTCCGTCGTGAATTTGTGCGCGTCGGAAAGGGACACGGTCTGCGTAGAGCGTGAGTTACAGGATCTGACCACGACGTATCCCGACAGCGGAGCGGGCTACTCGCTGCTTGCAGCGTTCTACGCCAACCAGAACGAGTTCGACAACGCATTCGCGGTAATCGACCGGCGACTGCACGCGCGACCGAACGAGCTCTCGACTCTGTTCGCGCTGGGGCGCACCGCCTCCCTCTCCGGCGAGCAGCTCGATCGCGGAGAGCGGGCGCTCAAAGCGTACATCGCCGGCCCGCCGCCGGAAAATGCGCCATCCCCCGCCAACGCCCACTACCGGCTCGGCACGATTTACGAAAAGAAAGGAGCAAAGGCTCTCGCGCGCGAAGAGTATCGTGCTGCGCTGCTGCTGAATCCGAAGCTGCGGGACGCTCAGAAGTCGCTAGCGGCTCTTTAGCGCTCCGGACTTGCTTTCATCGCCAGCGATTCTGGACAGCGCATCGCCCGTAAGGCGGAAGGTCGTCCACTCATCCATCGGCCTGGCGCCGATTTGCTTGTAGAAAGAGATCGCCATCTCGTTCCAGTTGAGGACCTGCCAATCCAATCGTCCACAATCGCGATCGACTGCGGTTCGTGCGAGCTCGCGCAGGAGTGCGAATCCAACTCCGTGCTTCCGGGCTGCGGGCCTGACGAACAGGTCCTCCAGATAGATCCCACGTTTACCGAGCCAGGTCGAATAGTTGTGGAAGAAAAGAGCGAATCCTGCCGGCTGGTCGCCGAGGTAGGCGATAAGGACTTCGGCGGCAGGGGGCTTACCGAACAGCGTGTCCGCGAGGTCCTGCTCAGTGACGGGCGCTTCGCCGGGGAGGGCTCGCTCGTATTCGGCGAGCTCGAGAATGAACTCGCGAATGAGCGGGACGTCCTTCTTTGTCGCGGGGACAACCCGCACTTTGACCTGGCTGTTACTCATTCGCGGAGTATCAGACTGGCAGAATCGGGTGTCAATGCCATCTTTCGCGGATGAAATCAACACGCACCCGTCTGCTGACGCTCGCTCTCGTTGCGAGCGCGTGCAGCTCTCAGTCTCCGCAAACCGAAGGCGCGCTCTCCGCGCAGGATCCCTCTGGCCCAAAGCGACTTCCCACCGGAGCGATGCTGGATCCAGCCGGCGTCTCGTACGGCCTGGGCTCGATGCCGCTGGCGATGACGCTCTCGCCGGAGAAAGACCGCGTGATAGTATTGCTCAACGGCTGGCGAGAGCAGGGCATCCAGGTCGTCGACAGGGCATCAGGCCGACTGCTGCAGACAGTTCCGCTGCCCGCCGTATTCCTCGGAATCACTTTCAGCCCGGACGGAAAATCCTTGTACGTGTCGGGTGGCAACGAGGACGTCATATATCGCTTCGACTGGCAGGGCGGACGGGCGACGCTGGTGGATTCAATTGCGCTGGCGGTGAAGGAGAAAGGGAAAAGCGGAACGCGCTATCCGGCAGGAATCGCGGTCTCGCGAGATGGGCGAACGCTTTATGTGGCGGAGAATCTGGGCGACAGGCTGGCAGTGGTGGATATCGCCGCGCGTCGCGTGGTGCAAAGGTTTCCGACAGAGAAATACCCCTACGGAGTCGTAGTCGGCCTCGACGGAACAGTGTACGTCTCCGCGTGGAACGGGTGGACGGTATCGGCCTTTCCGGCGCGGCCAAATGGAGCGTTGGGAGAGGGAACCCAGATCAAGGTGGGCAGGCATCCGTCGGCACTGTTGCTCAGCGCTGACGGGTCGCGACTATTTGTCGCATCGGGCAGCACGGACAAAATAAGCGTCGTCGATACTCGCACTCGTGGGATCGTGGCCACCCTCAATGACCCGTCGCCGGCCGCCACGGGCGAGGGAAGCACACCGAACGCGCTGGCACTTTCGCCGGACGGCAGGCGCTTATTCGTGGCCGAAGCGGACAACAATGCCGTTGCTCTCTTCGATCTCTCCGCATCGACTTCCGGAATCGCGGGCGCGACCGGCAACGATGCCATGGTGGGCAGGATTCCCGTTGGCTGGTATCCGTCGGCGTTGGCAGTCGAGGGGAGTGATCTCCTCATAGTAAATGCCAAGGGTCGCGGCGCAGGACCAAACGTGAAACGCTCGCAGCCAGGCGCCTCGATGCCTCCCCATAGCCCGGAGTATACGCTCGGGCAGCTGAACGGAACGCTGACGATTGTTGCGGCGGCGGGCGCAAATGGTGAACAGCTCGCTGGATTCTCCAATCGTGTTGCTTCTGCGAATGGATGGAATTCCCCGCAGGCGGCGAAGAAGTATCCGCCATTCGAGCACGTGATCTACATCATCAAGGAGAACCGCACCTACGATCAGGTTTTCGGCGACCTGCCTCAGGCGGATGGCGACACATCACTCGTTTTCTTTCCACGAAGCGTGTCACCCAATCATCACGCTCTGGCGGAGCGGTTCGGGATTTTCGACCGCTTCTTCGTCAACGCGGAAGTGAGTCCCGACGGCCACAACTGGTCGACGGCAGCGTACGTCACCGATTACTCGGAGAAAACCATTTCGTCCCATTACTCGAGTCGGGGACGAACCTACGATTACCAGGGAACGAATCGTGGGACCATCCCGGACGACGATGTGTCAGAGCCATCGAGCGGGTATCTGTGGAACGCCGCCGAGCGAGCCGGTATTACCTACCGGAATTACGGGGAGTTCGTCAGCGAATCGGATGACCCGCCTGAGAGAGGCGCTTCTGTGCGCACAACACCCACGAAACGGGCCTTGATCGGACACACCAATACGGCGTACTCAGGCTGGAACCTGGATATCCGCGACCAGGCGCGTGTCGACGTATGGCTCGCGGAGTTTCAGGAATTCGTGCGCGTGGGGAACTTGCCGGCGCTCGAGATCATGACACTGCCGAACGATCACACATCCGGGGCGCAGGCCGGCAAGCCAACGCCGCGGGCCTACATGGCCGACAATGATCTCGCACTGGGCAGAATCATCGAGGCGCTGTCGAAGAGTCCTTTCTGGAAGAATACGGTAGTGTTCGTTCTGGAGGACGATGCGCAGGATGGCCCGGATCATGTCGACTCACATCGCTCACCCATGCTGGTGATCTCGGCGTACAACAGGGGCAAGGTCTTCCATCGGTTCACCAATACGAGCGATGTCGTGGCGACGATAGAGGACATACTCAACCTTGGGCGGATGTCTCAGTTCGATCATTACAGCCGGCCGCTCCGGGAGATCTGGGAGGCGACGCCCGATCTCACTCCTTATGTGGCCCTTCGCTCGAGTGTGCCGCTCGACGAGCTGAACCCGCCACGTGGTGCGCTCGCGGAAGCGTCGAAGAAACTGGCGCTGGAAAAGGTGGACATGGCGGACGAGGATCTTTTCAATCGGATTTTGTGGAGCGCAATCAAGGGCGACAAGCCGTTTCCAGGCACGACGCGCATGTCGGCGCTGGAAGCCAAGGTGGCGCGGTGAGCAGGACCAATCCGAGGGTTGTCGTTCCCAGTGTCCTTGGCGACGACATTGACAGCCGGACAAAACGGCTGCGGGTGCTCGCCAAGCTGCTCGACAACTCGATCTCGATTCCCGGCACGAGCTGGAAGATCGGCTTCGATCCGATCATCGGATTGATTCCGGGAATCGGCGATCTGATCGGAGCGGTGCTTTCGGGCTACATCATCCTCGAGGCGGCGAGGGCGGACATCCACCCACTGATTTTGGCCCGAATGCTGGCGAATGTAGGAATCGACACGATGCTCGGCGCTGTTCCGGCAGTCGGCGACGTGTTCGATGCGGCGTGGAAATCGAATGTGAAGAATGTCGCGCTGCTGGAGCGTCATCTCGCGATCGAAGCGCCCGTCGCCCACGAGAAGCGAAATGCGATCGGGCTGATGCTCCTCGCGTTTATCGTTCTCGTTCTGATCCTTGGGGCGGGGTTGGCGCTCGGCATCGTGCTGGCCAGATTGCTCTGGGGGCTCACGACCGGATAGCTTTGTTGCACGGCGCCGTGGCCAAGTGGTAAGGCGGCAGACTGCAAATCTGCTATTCGTCAGTTCGATTCTGACCGGCGCCTCTTTTTTCCTTTTTGATCGTCAAAGAACAGCTGCTCTCGCCAGGGGCTCGCTCGCAGCGCCAGCAACACAAAGATTTGCCCGCCCTGGCCCGATCGCGCTTGTCCTGTACGACTGAATGACCCCGAGAGCCCGGCGCCGCGCTCGTTGCGCTCTCTTTCACAACGCTCGTTCTGCTGAATTCCTGCCGGTACATGCGGCTGGTCTAAGTACCGGAAGCCGTTGTCTTCTCGATGTGATGCCGCACGTCATCAAGATATTTGTTCATGGTTGCGGTATGTCCCATGAAGAAACGTGACAAGAATCGGAATACCGGATTGTAGACCTCTCCGTCCTCTGTAATTCTCAGCGTCGTGGAGTCGCCTCGAGGACTCAGCTCGTAAGTCCAGGTTCCACCGAATGGCAGCGATGGATCCGCGATCTTCGTAACGAGTCGCTGGTTGGGCACGGCGTCCTGAATTTCATAAAGTATGGAGCCGTTGCTTCCGACCTCGCG
>JBDTND010000048.1:0-12618 GCA_039933915.1 Gemmatimonadales bacterium
CGTAGTCCTTATTACTAAGTTTTCCGTTTCCAGCCCGAGGCCCTCGCCAGCCATGCTCTGCATCCTCTATGTCACCGCCGTCGGCACCCTCCTCGGCGTTGTGTGTCTGCTGATCGAGCGAGTCCTGCCACCGGCGGCAGCGCGGCGCTGGATCTGGTGTGCCGCCATCCCGATTTCCATTGCCATCCCCGGGTTTTATCGCGCACAGCATACATGGGCCATAACCGGAGCAACGGCCCAGCAGGCGGCGGAGCTTCCTCTCGGTCCCGCGCTTAGGACAGCGTCGCTGACTGCGCTGGATTCCCGGTTGTGGGCGCACATTGAAACCTGGGACCCCATCATCAGTCAGCTCTGGCTTCTCGCTTCGGGAGTGCTCATCATCTGGGGTCTGGCCAACGCGATGCGGGTATCAGAGGTCGTGGGCGAATCACGTCGCCAGCGACGCGATTCCAAGGCGCCCGAAATCGTCGATGGAGTTCCGGTTCTGGTCACCAACAAGATCGGGCCGGCGACTGTCGGAGTGTGGCATTCACGCGTCCTTATTCCCCAGTGGGTCCTCGCCCTTCCGGGAACGCAGCGGCAGTACGTCGTGCGTCACGAAGAAGAGCACCGGAGGGCGCATGACGCACGGCTTCTCTTCCTGGCGTCGCTTCCGATAATTCTGATGCCGTGGAATCTCGCCCTCTGGTGGCAGCTGCGCCGGCTCTGTCTCGCCGTCGAGACGGATTGCGACAACAGGGTCGTGTCAGCACTGGGCGACGCCAATGCGTATGGGGCGCTGCTGTTCAAAGTTGCAGAAGCGTCGAGCCACGGTCCGCGTCTTCAACCTGCATTCATCGGAGGTATGGGTACGCTGGAGCGCCGCCTCACCGCACTCCTGGAACCGACTCCGCTCAAGCACATCCAGCGAGTCCTGTTGCCAGCCGCGGCGATTGCGCTCCTCTTCGTCGTGCTGTCTATGCCCCATCCCGTGCTCGAGCATGGAAAACATGCGCACGTCGCGATGACAGCGGGCGCGCACGCAACCACACCAACCGCGCCTGACGGCGCAATCAACCAACAGCGATGACCGATCTGCATCTGACCCAGCGCGAGCTCGACATAATGAGTGTCCTCTGGGAGCTTGGCGAGGCAACCGTGACCGAGGTCCGGGATAAAGTCGACAAGAATCTCGCGTACACGAGCGTCTCCAGCATGGTGCGGACGCTCGAGTTGAAAGGGTACGTCTCGCACCGGCGCGGGGCGGGGAAGACGCACATCTACTTTCCGACGATCGATTCCGAAAAGGCCGGTGAGAGTGTACTTGGCAGAGTGCTGGACAAGATCTACGGAGGGTCGCCGATCAAGCTGCTGGCGCACCTCGTTGATCAACATCGCCTGTCTGAGAAAGAGCTCGCGCGCATGCGCGACTTGTTGAAGCGTCCCACAAAGCGGCGGTAGGTCAACGTGCAATCGGCCAGTGATGTCGTAAGAGCCGCCGGTGCAGAGAACACCGGTGCCACGCGAACATCATCCGCGGAACTGCGGGCACCGGCGAAGTCGTCCGCCTTTGACATTCTCGCACCCGCCGATCCCTCTCAGCGAATCGAGCTGCTGGATGCTTTGCGCGGCTTTGCGCTGTTCGGTGTGTGTCTCGCGAATCTCTTCATTTTCTCCTACTGGGATTCACCGCCGACGCGCGTGCTCTGGCACGCGACACTTCCCACCGACCGCGCGGCATCGTTCCTCATGCAGGCGCTCGTAGAAGGAAAATTCTACTCGATCTTTTCGCTCCTGTTCGGTCTCGGTTTCGCACTTCAGATGCAACGCGCCGAGTCGCGCGGAGGTGACGGGCTGCCGCTATTTACGCGGCGCATCAAAGTGCTGATGCTCATCGGCCTCGCGCATCTACTGCTGCTATGGTATGGCGACATCCTGCTGTTCTACGCGTTGATGGCGCTCGTGTTGATGCGCATGCGGCACATGGATGATCGGCGCGTTCTATGGTGGGCGGTGGCGTGCGTGTTCCTGCCGGTGCTCTTCTATCTCCCGACCATCATCTCGTTCGCGCTTTCACCTGCGATACCGTTCTTCGCCGGCCTCTTTGGTCTCACCAAGCTGTATCACGTCGACATCAAGCACCTGGGGGACAGTCTCTATGTGCTCTCCAGCAGCGGAAGCATCGTCGACTGGTTCAAGCTGTCGACGATGGGAGTCTTCATCCGATATGGAGATCTCCTTTTCATCGGGCGTCCGTTCAAAGTGCTTGCGATGTTCCTCGTCGGGATGTTCGTCGGGCGGCACCGGATGTGGGCGGACCTCGATGCGAATGCACCGCCACTGCGCAAAGTTGCGCTGTGGGGATACGCTGTCGGCCTGCCCGCGAGCTTCGCGCTGGCCGCGTTTCATGACGGGAACAAGTTCTACGCGGGAAGCTGGCACGGCCTCGTCGAATCGTTTCTCTACGCGATCGCGGTCGCGCCGCTCGCTCTCGCCTACGCCGCGACTTTCGCGCTGCTTTGGCGGCGCGCACCGTGGAGGCGCGCACTCGGCGTACTCGCGCCCGCGGGGAGGATGGCCCTCACCAACTATCTCTCGCAGACAATCATCGCGACGCTGGTATTCTCCGGTTTCGGACTGGGCCTCGCTGGCCACATTGGGCCGACGTATCTGTGGATCGAGGCAATTGCGACACTCGCGTTTCAGATTCTGGTTAGTAAGTGGTGGCTCGCGAAATACCGGTTTGGGCCGATGGAGTGGGTCTGGCGGTCGGTTACGTACCGTTCGCGCCAGTCGATGATGGGTTCTTCGCGACCGCTGGTGACCACGACGTGAGGAAAGCGGATCCAAGTCCTGAGTAGACAGTCATCAGTGATCAGTGTGCCAGTGGTTGTCAGTCGCTCGCGAACCACTGACAACCACCGGTCGACTGACGACTGACCAACCGTCAACTCCAAACTTGGATCCGCTCAGCCCAACCCAGGACCTCGGGTTGTCCGACTGCGCCAGCTTTATGCGCGCGCGCCTAGTAACGCTCTGACTAATGCTCCCCTCTCTCCCGGCCTTTCATCCCCCCACAAAAGCAGCAGCGCGAGAATGCCGTACGTCGGCAGATGCCCTACCAGCTCCTGCCATCCCAGAAACGGCAGCGTGAGATTGAACGGGATCAGCGTCACGATGATGACCAGCCGGACGTACGTTCCCGCGATGAGCATCATTCCGACGATCAATTCCACGGCCCCGGCGATCAGCACGAACTTCGTGTCGTCGATACCCGGCATTCCGATGTAAGGGAAGAAGTTGAAATTATGCTCGGCCAGAAAGGCGAGTCCCATCGGGATGTTCCAGATCTTCTCACTCAGCGCCACTAAAACCAGCCCGATTCCCAGCGAGACGCGCAGCACGGGAACCGCGTACGGAATCAGCGCCCGCACCGGCCGGTGCAATTTCTCGAGCGCCATGTCGAACGCGAGCGGCCCTCGCCCTGTCGCGTAGAGAAAGAACGCGATGCCCAGGATCTCCGTATGCTCGAGGAGTCTCCATGGGCCGAAGACCACCGCTCCAATTATCCAGGTGAGTCCCAGCGCGGCAGCGGCGGGCCGCGCGAGCGCGCCATAGATGAATGCGAGCGCAATCGCAATCTCTATCATCCCAAGAACGCCGCCGAGCAGGTTGACCGGGAGGACGAGATTGGGGATGAATAGCTCGCGGTTGACACCGCTCACCAGCAGCGTCACGCCCGTGTGCACTCCGATCACGAGCGGCACCCACGTGAGAAGCCGGACGTAATTCTCCCACGGCATCCCGAAAGCGATCGGGCCGGGAATGACGCTGTGCCGGCCGCGAGCGCGGAAGATGATGGTCGCGACGAGAGTGATGCCCACCGCGACGGCGATCGGGATGAGGCTGTGCGGAGAGCTCCAGGTGCCGAACTGCACCGGGAACTTCGAGTCGTCGAGGAACCACCGCTCATGCAATGCCATGCTGAACGAAACTTACGATGCGCCCGATTGGTTAACAAAGCGAAGCGTACGCGGATTGCCCACCGAGCCGGCTCTCTTCATCTTGGTGACGTCGGACAACTCACAATGCGGTACGTCCCCCAGCTCGCTCCTCGCTCCTCGCACCTATCACCTCGCACCCCACACCTTTAGTCATGCTTCCCTCCGCCAGGATTCGTCACCGCGCCAGGTTCATTTTCGTCCTTCCACTCGCTCTCATTGCGTTCCTGCCAAGAGCGAGCATAGCGCAGGCTCGCCGGCCCATCAGCGACACAGATCTCTTCAAGTTCGTGTGGGCCGCTGATCCGCAGATCTCACCCAACGGGTCGCAGGTTCTCTTCGTGCGAGTGAACGTCAACGAGGACAAGGACCGGTACGAGACGACGATCTACGTCGTTCCCTCCGATGGCAGCTCGCAGCCTCGCCCGCTCACAGCCGGCAAGAACGACCGTGAGCCGCGGTGGTCGCCGGGGGGGAAGGAAATTGCGTTCACGCGGACGCCGGATCCGGTGGATGGAAAGCCGAAGCCGTCGCAGATCTACTTGCTCTCGATGGATGGCGGCGAAGCCCGTGCTCTTACCGATGCTGTGAAGGGCGCATCGTCCCCGGTGTGGTCGCCCGATGGGCGCACGATTGCCTTCCTTTCTACTCCGGACACTGCGTCGGTGTCGAAGGCTGATTCGGCGAAGAGAGCAGCCGACACCGCGCAAAAGAAGCACGTCAGCGATGTCCGCGTGATCACGCGCGCGCAGTATCGATGGAATGGTGGAGGCTACACCGATCCGACCGCGCACGCTCACATCTGGACGGTTCCGGCTTCGATTGGACCGACCGGTGCGCTGCCGAGCTTGAAACAGATCACCTTCGGCAGCTTCGATGAAAGCGAGCCGGTGTGGTCGAGCGATGGCTCGCGACTCTACTTCACATCTAACCAGCGCGTCGAGCCCTACTACGACAGCAAAGGCGCGGAGCTGTTTTCGGTATCGGCCAACGGCGGCGCAATTGCTAAACTGGCGAGCCTGGACGGACAGATTGGCTCGATTGCCCTTTCGCCTGACGGCAAGCGAATCGCGTTCACGGGAAACGAGAACGCGAAGCCGCTGCGCTTCTTCAACCAGGCCGATCTTTTTGTCGTGGACGCAACGCCGGGTTCTGAGCCGCGCAATCTCACGACGGGGTACGACTTCGACATCGAGGGCGGGCTCAGCGGTGACCAGCACCCACCGCGGGCTGGTGCGGGCGGCGGTGTCGTATGGAGCAAGGACGGTCAAAGCGTGGTGGTGGTGACGACGGAGAACGGGCGCGCC
This sequence comes from Gemmatimonadales bacterium, assembly GCA_039933915.1. GTDB lineage: Bacteria > Gemmatimonadota > Gemmatimonadetes > Gemmatimonadales > Gemmatimonadaceae > UBA4720. Next base: position 5,288 of record JBDTND010000048.1, read on the forward strand.
AACCTCAAGCGATTCGCGGTTGGCAATGGCAAAGTCGACTCGGTGACGACGGGTGATCAGGATGTGGTCGCCTATACGGCGAACTCAGATGGCTCGAGGTTCGTCGCGCTCGTCTCGACGCCAGTCAATATCGGAGATTTGTTCATAGTAGATGCTGGTGCCACGCGCGCGGCTCCCCGGCAGATCACCCGCGTGAACCAGGGACTCTTCAGCACACTCGACCTGAGCGCGCCCGAGGAGTTCTGGTACAAGAGCTTTGACGGCAAGCGCATCCAGGGCTGGATTCTCAGGCCGCCGCGGTTCGACGCATCCAAAAAGTATCCGATGATTCTCGAGATCCATGGCGGCCCGAACGCGGCGTACGGCAACACGTTCACGCACGAGTTCGACTGGATGGCGGCCAAGGGCTACGTTGTCGTCTACACCAATCCCCGCGGCAGCACCTCGTATGGTCAGGACTTCGCGAACGTCATCCAGTTCAAGTATCCGGGCGACGACTACAAGGATCTGATGGCCGGCGTCGACGAGGTCATCAAGCGCGGCTACGTCGATACGACACGGATGGGAATCACGGGCGGGAGCGGCGGAGGAGTGCTGACCAACTGGGCGATCACGCAGACGCATCGCTTTGGCGCCGCCGTATCGCAGCGCTCGATCGCCGACTGGTCAGGCTTCTGGTACTCGGCAGACTTCACACTATTCAATCCCACCTGGTTTCCCGCGGCGCCGTTCGAAGATCCGAAGACTTTCACGCAGCTGTCGCCGATCACCTACATCGCGAACGTGACGACTCCGCTGATGCTCGTCGAAGGCGAGGCCGACATGCGCACTCCGCCGGCTCTCGGAGGCGAGCAGATGTTCCGCGCTCTCAAGTATCTGCACAAGCCGACGGTGATGGTGCGATTCCCCGATGAGACCCACGAGCTCTCGCGCTCGGGCAAGCCGTGGCACCGGGTCGAACGGCTGCGGCACATCGTTGGGTGGTTCGACAAGTACCTCCAGCATGTTCCATCGACTGTCTACGATGTGCGGTAACTGGCACATCGAATACTGAAGCAGGGAGCTGCAAGCCAACGACGCCGATAGCCTTGTCAGCTTTCATATTGGCTTAAAGGAGCGGGGGCGTGACCGCTATATGGGTCGAGAAGCGAACCCACCGCGTTGTGAAAATGGCTCAATCGATGCCCAGCCTCAATAACGCGCTGGCTACCGCCGAGCTGACGAAGTAGCGTAATATCTCGGCTTACTCGCGGGGGCTCGATCGTGAACCGTCAGGTTGTGTGGATGTGCGTCCTGGCCGGACCTCAGGCTTTGGCCCAGTCAGACGTGTCATACCGGCCGGGATTTCACGTCGTCGATTACGCGATCTCGATCGATCTTCCCGATTCCGGATCTTCGATCCACGGCGACGCCACGTTGACGGTGGAGCGCACCAATTCGGCCAACACGCTGACGCTCGATTTCAGAAAGCTGCACGTCGAGCGAATCTCGATCGATGACCGATCGATACGGTTTGCCCGCACCGACTCGACGATTGGGATTCCACTGCCGCGCGGCATCGGCCGGACATTCAAGGTCCGCATCGTCTACGATGGTGCCGTCACCGACGGGCTGATCGCGCGCAGGGACAGCGCGGGCAGGTGGACCTACTTCGGGGACAACTGGCCGAATCGCGCGCGCTATTGGATCCCCAGCCTGGATCATCCGAGCGAGAAGGCGACGATCAGTTGGACGGTGACAGCACCTCTCGGACAAACCGTGATTGGAAACGGCGCGCTCGTCGAGAGTCGTACCCTGACCATGGCGGAAAAACGACGAGTGCTCGCGCGGTGGCGCGAATCGAAGCCGATCACACCCTACCTCATGGTCATCGCCGCCGCGCCGCTCGTGAAGCTGGACCTTGGCGAGACGGCGTGCGGATTGGCGGAGGTCGCGCGCTGCGTCCCCCAGTCGGTCTACGTCGCGCCCGAGCAGAGGAATATTCTGCCCGGCGCGTTCAATCGGGCTGGAGACATCGTCGAGTTCTACGCCAGTCGGATTGGACCATTTCCCTATGAGAAGCTCGCGCACGTTCAATCTGAAACGCGTTTCGGCGGGATGGAGAATGCTACGGCGATCTTTTACGCCGACGGATTGTTTCGTCGCGGCGGAGTGAGCGAGGGGCTGATCGCACACGAAACGGCGCACCAGTGGTTTGGCGACGCGGTCACTGAAAGATTCTGGCCGCACGTCTGGCTGTCGGAGGGATTCGCGACGTACTTTGCGGCTCTCTATACTCAGCACGCGCACGGGGACACCGCTTTCCGCGCCGAGATGGAGGGCCTTCGCTCTGCAATCTTCAAGGACACAGTCGCAGTGGTGAGGCGGCCGGTGATCGACACGATCGAAACGGATCTCCTCGCGCTGCTCAACGTCAACAGCTATCAAAAGGGTGGCTGGGTCCTTCACATGCTGCGGTCGGAACTCGGAGACAGCGCTTTCTTTGTGGGACTTCGCCGCTATTACGCGCAACACAAGCACGGAACTGCCGTCACCGCCGATCTGCAGGCGGCGCTGCAGGAAGCTTCCGGAAGGAATCTTCAATCGTTCTTCGATCAGTGGCTCGGACGGCCAGGCTATCCTGAGGTGACGGTCTCGTGGAGTGCCGACGACAAATCATCCGGGAAGGGGACTACAGTGAGCGTCACGCAGAGTGGACGATTCGGCTACTTCGAGTTCCCGCTGCCGATCATGCTCACCGATCGCAACGGCGCTCGGCACCCATTCAAAATTCCTGTCGCCGCTCTCGTGGTCACCCGGTTCGACGTTGCATTGCCGAGGGTCGACATCACGCGAGTGATCGTCGACCCGGATGTGACCGTGTTGGTCCGCGCAGTAACACGGGAGCCACGATGAAGCAACCGATTCGCCCGCCCGCGGCCCCAAGCCGGCACGCCGACCGCTGCCGGCCGGTAGTCTTCTTTGGCAGTTGCCGGATAGGGCAGATTCTATTCTGTTCGATTCTGCTTGTCCTGCCGGTGTCCGTGGCCCGCTCGCAGTCCTCGCTGCAGCAAATCGCCGACAGCTCGCCGTTTCGCCCGCTTGACCTCCCCGCGCCAAACGAATTCCGGAGCGGCAGCGGAAGACCGGGCGCCAGGTACTGGCAACAGCAGGTCGATTACAAAATCAATGCGACGCTGGATCCCGCGAAAAACGAGATCCGGGGGAGCGAGACGATCCACTACACCAATCGCTCGCCCGACGCGCTTCCATATCTCTGGCTGTTCGTCGAGCAAAATCTTTGCGCACCGAACAGCATCACCAACCAGCTCAACCAGCCTCCGCTCGTCTTCCTCGGCGCCACCTTCGACTTCTCCTGCCAGGGGTTCAAGGGAGGAGGGAATCTCGAGTCGCTGCGCATTGGCGGCGTTGATGCGAAGCGCACGGTCTACGGAACGACGATGAGAATCGACCTCCCGACGCCCCTCGCGTCTGGTGCATCGATCGACATCGACGCCAGGTGGCACTTCAACGTTCCCCCGATGGGCGGCGGCCGCATGGGACACGACGGTGCGCTCTACGAGATCGCGCAATGGTATCCGCGCATGGCCGTCTACGACGATGTGCGCGGCTGGAACCACGAGCCTTACATCGGCGCGGGAGAATTCTACCTCGAGTACGGCAACTTCGATGTGTCGCTGGAGGTGCCGGAGAAATACATAGTCGCCGCAACGGGTGAGCTGGTAAATCCGGAGCGGGTGCTCACCCCAACGCAAAGCTCGCGACTAGCCGCGGCGAGAAAATCCGCGACACCAATCGCAATCATTGGCCCGGACGAAGTCGGCAAGGATTTCATGCAGGTTCTAATTGGGGACGGAAAGGGGTTGGTGAATCCGCACTCGCTAACCTGGCATTTCACCGCGACAAACGTCCGGGACTTCGCATTCGCTGCCGCGCCCAACTTCCGCTGGGATGCGAGCGGCTACAACGGGATTCTCATAGAGAGTCTCTATCGCCCCACAGCTGACAAGTGGCCCGAAGTGAATCGCATGGGACGCGAGGCAATCAAGTACTTCAGCGAGCAGTGGTATCCGTACCCATGGTCGCACGCGACGACCGTGGAAGGTCCCATCGAGGGAATGGAATATCCGATGCTGACCTTCACGCCCAACAGTCCGTCGCGCGAAGACCTCCAGTGGGTGATCGCGCACGAGTTCGGACACGAGTGGTTTCCGATGATGGTCGGCTCGAACGAGCGACTGTATCCGTGGATGGATGAAGGCTTCAACACGTTCATCGATCTCGGGAACGCCGCGAAATATTTCCAGGGCACCCCGTACGGAGATTCGATAGAGGTGCATCCACTGCAACTCTATCCCGACCATGCCAAGCCTGGCACGGAGCAGCCGCTCATCACGAACCCGACGCAGGTGCACGATCTCTTCTGGGTGGGATACCAGAAGCCTGCCCTGATGATGCAGATGCTCCGCTACGAGGTGCTCGGCAAGGATCGCTTCGACGCCGCATTCCGCGAGTACATCAAGGCGTGGGCGTTCAAACATCCGACCCCGGCGGATTTCTTCCGCATGATGCGCGATGAATCGGGCATGGATCTGGACTGGTTCTGGCGCGGTTGGATCTACTCCACCGCCCGGCTCGATCAGTCAGTCGATTCCGTAACGGACCGCAAGGACGGCGGCTCCAACATCTACCTGGGGAATCGCGGGAGCATGGTGATGCCGGCGGTGCTGTCGCTCATCTTCTCCGACCGGTCCGAAGTTACCGTCAAGCTGCCAATCGAGATGTGGAACCTCGGCCCCACGTTCAACTATCGCCCTCCGCAGACTAAACGCGTCATCCGCGCGGAGGTGGATCAGCGGCACGCGTTACCCGATGTCGATCGCGTGAACAATGTCTGGATGCCGCCAGTTCCCGGGAGGTCGTGAGGGTCGCGCTCCGGATGCGCATCGAATACTGAAGCAGGGAGCTCGAGGCTTGGCAGCCGTCTAGCTTGGAGCTCTCATATTGGCGTTCTGGAATCGGGAGAGTGCGTGCATCGCGTACTCTCGAACGCCATTAGAGAAGCTCCCAGCGAAAAAGCTGCAAAGCCTCCAGCTCCCTGCTTCAGTTTTGTGGATGCTTCATCCGGCACGGCAAGTTAAGCCTGGAGTTCGAGGCAATACCATCCTAAGTTCGAGCCTCGCGAAACCCACGATTTCACCGGCGGTCGCTTGCACATTCGCTCAGCACTTTTGCTTGCCGGCATTGTTGCCTCTCTCGGCGCGACCCTTCCACGAGTTTCGGCACCGAATCCCACCGACGTGCCGCGAGCGATCCCCAACGACAACCGGCGGCCCGCCGGGACTTTCCGCGACGGAAAGCTCGACCTCAAGCTCGAGATCGTAAACGCCCGCTGGTTTCCCGAGGCGGAAGACGGAACGAACACGGTCCTGCCCGCCTTGGCCGAGGCGGGACGTGCACCGGAAATTCCGGGACCGATGATCCGCGTCCCCGAAGGCGCTACCGTCCACGTCTCCATCCACAACACGCTCGCCAAGTCGGAGATCAACTTTCACGGACTCCACAGCCGGCCGGCTACGACTGACGATGTCATAACAATCGCGCCCAATGATACGAAGGAGGTGACCTTCCTCGCGGGCGCACCGGGAACCTATTTCTACTGGGCGAGCGACGGCCGCCAGCTGATGAACGAGCGGATGCTCTCGGACGCGATGCTGTCGGGCGCAATCATAGTAGATCCGGCTTCGGGAGCGAAGCCGAACGAGAGAATCTTCCTCATCGGCGTCTGGCGCACCGAGCGCGACGACGAAGGACACACCCGGGCCAATCCGCGCGAGCTTGTCGTCGTCAACGGAAAATCCTGGCCGTACACGGAGCGATTCACGTTCAATCAGGGTGATACGGTTTTGTGGCGGTGGATCAACTCGTCGAGTGCTCCACATCCCATGCACCTTCACGGCTTCTACTACGATGCCACGCGCCACGGAACCGAGGCCGCGGACACCGTCTCGTCGGCGGCGGAGATCACGCACGTAAATACCCAAACGATGGTCCAGGGCAGCACGATGTCCATGCGCTTCGTGCCCGACAGGCCGGGCAACTGGTTGATGCACTGCCATCTCGCGATACACGTCGACGGCACGAGCACTCTCCGAAATCTTGTCGAGCGCCGACCGTTGTCGGAAATGCAGATGGAAGGACATTCGCATCACGGCCTGATGGACATGGCGGGGCTCATTATCGGGATTCACGTCCTCCCCAAAGGACCGCAGGCCGCGGCATCGACACTCGAGCCACAGAGATTCCGACTGCTCATTCAGAATTCCCCGCACGGCACGACTGGGCGGCCTGCGTTCGGCTTCGTCCTGCAGCGCGGCGCGGAGCCCGCGAGAGATTCGGTGATGCTGCCTGGCCCGACGCTCTTTCTGGAAAAAGGGAGGCCGGCCAGAATCACGGTCGTGAATCATCTGAAAGGCGAGACCGCCGTGCACTGGCACGGGATGGAGATCGAGAGCTATCCCGACGGAGTTCCGGGGTGGAGCGGAGCGCCCGGCCGGTTGATGCCCGCAATTCAGCCCAACGATTCATTCATCGCGGAATTCACACCGCCGCGCGCGGGCACGTTCATCTATCACTCACACGTGCACGAGCTCACACAAACGAACTCCGGCATGTATGGCGCATTGATTATCACCGACTCCACGCATCGCTTCGATCCGAAGATCGACAAAATCATTCTCATCGGCGCCGCCAGCCCTGGGACGGTTGAACAGAGAATGCCCGGGATCGTCAACGGAAGCTTCGCGCCAGTACTCGATCTCGAGGCGGGCAAAACCTATCGCCTGCGCATCGTGATGATTCATCCACAGGCCAACGTTATCGTTCATCTCGGCACAGATAGCACGACCTCGCGGTGGACGCCGGTGGCAAAGGACGGGGCGGATCTGACCGCCGCGCAGTCGACGCCTCGAGCAGCGACAGTGCTAATGGGCGCCGGAGAAACCGGGGATTTCCTCTACACTGCGGAACGACCAGGGCAGCGCATCGACATCAGGACTCGCGGCGCCGGCTGGTGGGTTCCGGTTCGATTGATTGTCAGGCCGGCAAAAAAAGTTGCCAGCACTCCCTGAACGGCGCGGCGTTACGTCCACCTTGGATCTCCTGGGCATAACTTTAAGTTTGACCAAGGCTCAATAATTCGGCCGCACGCCCGGGAGATGACATGCCAAAAAAATCCGCAACCAAAAGGAAAGCTGCACCAAACAGGAAATCTCCGCGCACGAAGAAATCTGCACGCACGAAGAAATCTGCGCGCACGAAGAAATCTGCGC
>JBDTND010000049.1:0-12593 GCA_039933915.1 Gemmatimonadales bacterium
CGATAGCGAAATAGAGACGTTCGCAGTCGAGTGACATCCCTCCTTCGAGCTCGAGCCCCATGATTTCGGTATCCCTCGATGTGGCACACTTGATAGGGGCGTCGAGCACCGGAATGTTCAACGCCTTCAGCTGGTCGAGCAGCGATTGCCGCATCTCAGGGGGCTCGCCATTCGTGCAAATCACGATTTCCCGGGTCCAGTTCGTGAGAGCCAGCGCCATTCCCACCGCCTTTCTCCCCTTGCCCACGACAACAGTTTTCTTGTCGCGCGTCTCGTAACCGTCGCAATCGGGGCACACGTGGATTGTCTCGCCGTAGCACCGTTCCAGTCCCGGAATATCGGGCCAGAAATCCTTGATACCGATCGCCAGAAGAATGCGGCGCGCCTCGATGACCGGGCCTTCTCGTAGCTTGATCGCGAAGAGCTCCCCGGTCTCGTTGATCGCTTCGTCCACGATGCCGCTCACCAGCTCCACTCCATACTTCGCGCACTCGGTGCGACCGAGCGCGCGCAGCTCCGGTGAGCGAATGCCCTGATGCCCGAGGTAGCCGTTGATGCCGCGCGTCTCCCAGTTGCGGGGATCGCCGGAGTCCACGACTACGACTTTGTGGAGATAGCGTGCGAGCCAGACCGCAGCGCAGAGTCCAGCGGGGCCTCCACCGACCACTGCTACATCGAAGCGTTGTTCAGACATGCGTGGCGCGGGTGCAAGTTCAATTCCCCGCGGGAAAGCGCCGCGCGTCAGTTCACCGAGCCGCCAGCGCCGGCGGCTCGAGATCCGCGTCTTCGAAGTCGCGCCCAGGCGCGCCTTGACGTCAGAACTTCAGCTCGAGGCTGGTCGTGACAACCCAGCGATCGGAGTTACTGGTGAGACCCCGGCCGATTCCGATCGCTCCCTCGAGACCTGACGGAAGCTCGGTCTGGGCCGTCGCGAACAGCTGGTGACGCTGATGGGCTCTCGCGTCGAAGCTGGAGACGGGTCCGAATACCGAGTAGTACTCGATGCCGAGAGCATCCTCATCGCCAAGCGCGTAGCCGACGCGCGCGCGGGGCTCGAATTCCCACTCGTGATTACCAGCGCCCAGTCCGCGCTCGAAGGCGGGATTCAGGAGGAGGGAGACTCTTCCGAGACTTTTTCGGAGGATGGGTGTTATCTCATAAGCCCAGCGGTTCTCGGCGAATCCCGGACGCGCATATCCGACTTCCTGGGACAATCCGAAATCGAGGGGAAGGCTCCAGCGGGCGGGCGCGACGGCGGTGAGACGCGCGCGGTTTCCAACGTACTGAATTCCGGCACCGCTTCTCGCATACGAAACCGCGTAGAGACTCGCTTCGAGCCAGCCGGCGAGGCCGGTGGTCAGCTCAAGGCTCGAGCGAAACGCGCGGTGCGTAGCTCGGCCTTCCGCGTCATCAGCGAGCTGTGAGCCGGACGGAACGAAGTTGGTGTGCAGCTCCAGCTCGCCAGCTCCTCGCGCCGTTACGCCGGTGCCATAAACCTCGAACTCGTAGCCCTGTTGTGCCTGCGCCGAAACGGCGAGCAGGCAGAGTGCAGAAATTGCAAACGTTGTTTTGATCAGCATTGGCCAGTTGAAAGGTTGAAGGTTCCCGAAGCCGGAGAACCTAATCGCCCCATTTAATTCAGACAAGGTCACTCGGGATTAGATTTCTCAGGACACTTTCAAGCTCTAAATCGCGTCGATGCGGTGACTTGCAGCTTGAGTCCGCGGTGCCGCGGCTCTTACTTTCGAATGCCAGCCGACTCCTTCCTTCCGAATTCAAGATGAAGATCGCGATCCTCGACCCCGCCAGCGGCATCGCCGGCGACATGTTCATCGGCGCCCTCGTCGACAACGGACTGGACAAAGCCTGGCTCGAGCGGCTGCCATCGACGCTCGGACTCGACGGCGTTGAGGTTCGCATCGCTGATGTTCAACGGTCGCACGTTCACTGCGTCAAAGTCGATTTTGAGATTCCGCCCCAGCCGCACGGGAGAGCGGTTTCCGAGATTCACCGGCTGATCGATGCGGTGAAGATCCCGGAGAAAGTCGCGCGCTCCGCACATGCCGCATTCGAGGCGATCGCGGCCATCGAGAGCGCGATACACGGTGTTGCGCCCGACGACTTGCATCTCCACGAGGTCGGAGCCGTCGATGCGATTCTCGACGTCATCGGATCGATTTGGGGAGTGGAGCTCCTTGGAATCGAGCGCATCTACAACACGAAAGTAGCGCTGGGAGACGGAACGGTAAAAACCGCGCACGGCATTCTGCCGGTTCCAGCGCCGGCCACGATACGTCTTCTCGAAGGATTTCAGGTGCGACACGGGCCCCCAGGATCAGGAGAGCTTACGACGCCGACCGGCGCGGCATTGCTGCGCGTCTTGTCGAAGGGTGCGCCGCCTCAGGAGTACACGCCACTTCGAAGCGGATACGGCGCCGGCACGCGCGACATCCATGGGCAGCTCAATGCGCTGCGGATAATCCTCGGCGAAGCGACGCTCGATCAACGCGATCATCACCATCATCATGATCGCGAGCACGTTCACACCGAGCATCTGCACGTGTTGAGCGCGGACATCGATGACATGTCGCCCGAGGAGCTGGCGGGCGCCGCCGATGGATTGCGAGCGGAAGGAGCGCTCGACGTCGTGCTGCTTCACACGACGATGAAGAAGGGAAGACTTGGCACGCGCGTCGAGGCGCTGGTGCAGACTTCGGATCTCGCCCGGCTGGAAGAAAAGATATTTCTCCAGTTCACGACTCTGGGTGTCAAGACCTTCGACGTCGTGCGCAACGCGCTCGTCCGCGAATCGCGACTCGTTAGATTCGACGGACGTGACATCAGGGTCAAGGTCGCGACGCTTCCTGACGGCACCCAGAGGGCGAAACCCGAGTTCGACGATCTGAAGCGTGTCGCCGAAGAGACGTCGCGGCCGCTGTCCGAGATCAGGTCGGAAGTGATGAGTGCCCTCCATGAAACCGACTCTCCGGCAATCGCGCGAGGAAAGTAGCGTGGATCTCGAAGCCAAACTCATTGCCGCGATTCGGGCAGCCGCTCGCGAGCGCGTGGCCTACGTCTGCTACTCGGGCGGCATCGACTCCACGGTCGTGCTCGCCGCGGCAGTGCGCGCGGGAATCGAAACAGTGGCGCTGCTCGGCGTAAGCCCCTCGCTCGCGGCTGCCGAGCGCGCGGACGCGCATCGAATCGCGAGTGAGATCGGGGCGCGGGTCGAAGAAGTCGAGACGAATGAAATGGAGCTTGCCGGATACCGGGAGAACGCCGGCGATCGCTGCTACCACTGCAAGACCGCGCTGTACGACACGGTTCAGGCGCTTGCCGCGACGCGAAGCTCCAGGGAAGTGATCTTCGTCGGCACGCACGTCGACGATCTCGGCGAGCATCGTCCCGGTCTTCAGGCGGCGATGGAGCACGGCGTCGTCGCACCGCTAGTCGATGCTGGATTCAGCAAGTCGGAGGTACGTGCGCTGGCCCGTCAGTGGAATCTGTCGAACGCGGAGAAGCCGGCGGCGCCGTGTCTCGCGAGCAGAGTGCCAGTCGGAATAGAGGTGACTCCGGAGCGGCTCGCGCAGATCGAGGCCGTCGAGGGGTTTCTTCGCGACCACGACGTGTGGCCCGCGCGCGCGCGCTGGCACGACGCGGTGGTCCGGCTCGAGATTCCGGCCGGGATGTTCGAGCGTGTCGTAACGGACCCCTTTCGTGGAGAGCTGCGGCGGGCGTGCAGAAAAGCCGGGTTCAAGTTCGTCGCGCTCGATCTCGGCGGGCTCCAGAGCGGAAGTCTTTCGCTTCCGCTTGTCGCATCGTGACGCAGATTCGGTGGGACCACGACCGCGAATCGCGCACCGGTGTTCCGGAAGTCACATATGGTCCGGGGAAAACGAACGCGCATCTGCGCCAGATCTTCGAAAACACGACTGAGTTGCGGATGGCGTCGCGGCTGAGCGACGCACAGATGGAAGTGCTCAGCGATCTGGCGACGATCTACCCCGAAGCACGCATGGCCGTGCGCAATCCGCGCGCGAAGAGAAACATCCCCGTGGTGCCCGTCATCACCGCCGGGACGGCCGACATTCCCGTTGCTCTCGAGGCCGCCACTACGCTCGATGCGATGGGGGTCCCCACCGCCACTCATTTCGACGTCGGAGTCGCCGGCATTCACAGGCTCCAATCAATTCTTCCGGAGCTCGCTGCTGCCCGCGTATGCATCGTCGCGGCGGGAATGGATGGTGCTCTGCCGGCCGTCGTCGCCGGTCTGTTGCGCGCGCCGGTAATTGGCGTTCCTACATCTGTGGGAACCGGCGTCGCACAGGGCGGAATGGTTGCGCTTAATACGATGCTCGCGAGCTGCAGTCCCGGCGTCGCGGTAGTGAACATCGACAACGGATTTGGCGCTGCCTGCCTCGCGCTCAAGATCCTCGGGAGCGAGACGCCGGACTAGCACACCGCAAGAGTTTCTGATAGCAGTGGTTCTGACTTCTTCTCGACACACAGAGACCAGCCCTGGGCTCGGCGTCGCCATCGTGGGCATGGCTGGTTCGACGTGGATGGCGATTCATGGCGGGGACGAGTCGAAACACTGACGGTCTGCCGCCGCCGGTAAGCGCTGACTGCTCCGGATGCGATCCAGCGCCCACGCAGCGTGCTCCGCAACCAACGGCTCGGGATCGTCGAGCGCCGCAACGAGAACCGGAATGTCGTCAGCCGTTCCCACATTGCCGAGCGCCACCGCCGCGTTGCGGGCGAGACCGCGCCGTTTGGCGCGCTTCATTGGCGATCCTCGGAAGTTCTCGCGAAAGGATGCGTCATCCATCGACAGGATCTCCCGTGCGAGAGACCGGGGGTGGTCTCCAACAAACAGCTCACGTGGGCGAAACGTCTCTTCGCGAATTTCCTGAGAGAAGCGGATGTTCCACGGACACACATCCTGGCATATGTCGCAGCCGTAGACGATCTCACCGATCTGCTCCCGCATGTCGGCTGGGATCGCGCCCTTTGCCTCGATGGTGAGGTAGGAGATGCACTTGGTGGCATCGAGCACTCTCGGGTCGACGAATGCATCCGTAGGGCAGGCGTCGAGACAGCGAGTGCAGCTCCCGCAGCGATCCGCCTCGAACGCCGGATCGGCCTCGAGATCGATGTCCAACACCAGGACGCCAATGAAGAAAAAGGAGCCGATACCCGGGTTGATCAGGTTGGTGTTCTTCCCGAACCATCCCAACCCCGCCCGACGGGCGAGATCCCGTTCGAGTATCGGCCCAGTGTCGACGTAAGGCTTGCCGGCCACCGGCGTCCCGAGCTCCGACTCCAGCCACCGGTGCAGCTCGTCTAGCCTTGACGTCATGACCTCGTGGTAGTCATCACCACGCGCATACCGGGCGACCGGTCCGCTCGGCTCGCGGCCGCCGTAGTTCAATCCGACGACGATCGCGCTCGTCGCCCCGGTGAAGGGCAGTGTGGAGTCGCGACGCTTTTCCGCTCCGCGCGCCAGATAATCCATCTCGCCAGCATATCCCTGCTCGATCCACCTATCAAAAGCGGCGGCTGTCTCCATCGGACCGAGCGAAGTGATGCCGGCGAGATCGAAGCCCAGTCCGTATGCCTTGGCCTTGATCAGCGTCTCGATGGAAATGGTTCCGGCGACAGCTGTAGTTGCCGTAGTCACTTGCTGTCACCCACCCAGCGGGCATAACGCTCGACGTCAGTGACCGAAGGCACCGCATTGTAGTCACCATAAGCGGTGTACATCCGCCAGCGGAGATATGTGGGATCGGGCAACGGGAGAAACGGAAACTGTCGATACCAGGCGTTGGATCTGAACCGCCAGGTGATGCGAATCAGATCGATCGCAAGTCGGGGTCGGCGTACCGCCCGTAACGCCACTCGGATTGCAAGTCGTAGCCACGGCATGTCGCTCGTAATATATAAAGGGAGTCATGTCGTCCTCCGGCTCACACAGGCTTGGTCTCATCTCCGACACGCACGGACTGGTTCGTCCTGGCGTCTACGATGCGTTAAAGGGGGTAGATCTCATTCTGCACGCCGGTGATGTGGGTGGGTCAGAGATTCTCGACGAGCTGCGTCTGATCGCGCCCGTGAAGGCTGTCTTCGGGAATACCGATGCAGCGGGCGATCCAGATCTCGCGGAGCAGATTCTCATCGACGTCGGCGGTCTGCGTATTCATGTAAGCCATGGCCACGAGGTCGGCAGTCCAACGCCCCAGAAGCTTTCGGCTCGCTATGATGCCGATGTCGTGATCTACGGCCACACACACCGCCAGCTGGTGACTCAGCTCGACGGACGTCTGTTCGTCAATCCGGGATCCGCAGGCGCAAGGCGGTTCGATCTTTCGCCGAGCGTGGGAAGGCTGACCATAGCTCGCGGAAAAGCCGAGGTGAAGATCGTTGACCTCGCTTGAGCTGATGACGGAAGAAGTCCAGGTGTGGGTTGCGTCTCTGGAAGTCTCAGCAGAGCGCTACGCCGCTCTCACGCGAGCCCTGCCGGCCGACGAACGAGATCGTGCCAAGACCTTCAGTCCGATAGCTGGGCGCCGTTTCGTCGTCGCGCGCGGAATTCTTCGGAGCCTGCTCTCGGGATTCACGGGCGTGGCCCCCGACAAATTGCGCTTCAGCTACGGGAATTCCGGCAAGCCTGCGCTCGTCGACCGCGACGATATCCAATTCAACATCTCCCATTCGGCCGACCTCGGGTTGTTCGCGTTCGCGCCTGACCGTCCCGTGGGAGTGGACGTCGAGAACGAGCGACCGGTGCGGCGGCTGCTCGATGTTGCCCAGCGATTCATGTCGGAAGATGAATTGCGCATGCTCGCGAACACTCCGCCTGGGGAGAGGGACGCTGCGTTTCTCAGGTCCTGGGTTGTACGCGAGGCGCGGCTCAAGGCGGACGGAAAAGGGGTGTGGTCAGGGTCAGGCAACGGGGATCGGGACGGGAAGCTCACCCACAAGCTGTTCACGCCGCGGCCCAACTACATAGCGGCAATCGCCGCTCCGGATTCCGACTGGCGACTCTACACGTGCGCCATGAAAGATTGAGCTGCCGGCGATGGCGTTCGCCCGAAAGCGCCTGTCGCTCGCAGTCTGGCTCCATACCGTTACCGAGGCTGCTTTGCATTCACCGGGTACAACCCCTAATTACAATGTCTGGCGCCCACCCGGTGCCTCGGCGCCGGCACGGCTCCGACCTGATCAGCGACGAGGAGGAAGGATGCGGAAGATATCTGGTCTGTTTGGCTGCCTGGCCCTTGGGCTTGCCGTGGTCTCGTGTGGCGGTGACTCAACTGCGCCGGTTGGAGGAGGGGGCGGTGGTGGCGGTGGCGGCGGCGGTGCCTGCCCGGCCAACACATTCTGCATGGGTTCGAACACTTTTACTCCCGTTTCCCGTACAGTCACGCCGGGAACGACGGTGACCTGGCAGAACACATCCGGCACGTTTCACAACGTGACATGGGACAATGCGGCTGGCGAGAGCGCCGCGCTCGCCGGCGACGGCACCGGCACAATCACTGACTTCAGTGCCGGCACGCATACACGGCTCTTCAACACAGCGGGCACTTTCGCCTTCCACTGCACCATCCACCCGGGAATGAACGCGAGTCTGATCGTCCAGTAGCTCGAAGCTACAGGAACGAAACACCATCGAGCGTCTGGGGCCCTGTGATGCCGAGCGCGGCTAGCGCGCTCGGCATGACATCGACGGTGCGCCGCGGCGTGGTGCTGGCCACCCGGTTGAGCAGCAATGGCACGAGCATGTGTTCGCGGTGCAGCGCCCCATGAGAGGACACATGCGGGATCGGCTCGTACCGGGCGCGGTAATCCCAATCCCTCGATGCTGATAGAATGATGTCGCCGCCGCGCGGCGACGTGACGAGATGTGCGATCTGCACCAGCGCATCGGGATAGTCGCTGTTGATCGTCGCCTCGTACGCCTGGCGGTCGTCGAGCGAACGCTGCTCCCCAATGCCGAGAGGATCTCCCGTTCTCGGCGTGTAGGAATACCTGGATTCATTCCATTCGACTACGCCGACGCCGCGACTTGGAGCGCGGACTTCGCAAGAAGAAGGTCCAGTTGGAAGCATCAAGAGATCGACCGAAGCGCGCGAAAGCAGTCTCTCTGCAAACTCGTTCCATCTTCCCTCAAGAGCGGGCCACCACGCGCGGGTCTTTCGCTCGAGCTCCAGATAAAGGTGGGTCATCGCGTTTCCACTGACCATCACGGCGATGTCGGCGGAGTTGTTGAACGCCCAAGGGTGCGCGAGCGTGCTGTAGCCCCATCCTGTAAGCAGCGCGGCGAGATCTTCGTGCTCACGCACCGGCGAATGCCCGTGATCGCTTCCCACCCAGAGGTGCATCTTCTTCCAGCGGCCGTCGCGCTCGGCGTCCGCGCGGATCTGCGCTACCGTGTCATCGACGATTCGCATTGCGTCTTCGACTATCGGCGCATCGTGACCCTCGGCGTGCGACGTCTTGTCTATTCCCGTCAGCGCAACGAAGGCGAACCTGATTCGTTGCGTTCGCAGCCTCCGGACAGCCTCTTCGGAAACCATTCGATCGATCTCGAGCCAGCCGTTCACATTCCCGCGAAAATGCGTCGCGGCGGCACGCGCCACGAAGGCGGGGGTCCGTCCGATGCGCTCGCGGCGCCGAAGTCCTCGTCCGATCACGCTCAGCGCTCCGAGGCTGGGCTTGGCAAGCTCGAAGATCGTCGGCGATGCGCTATCGATATCGCGGTCGACGAAGCGCATCTCTGGTCCGACGTAGCTTCTGGAGTGCCCTGGGAGTTTCGCGATTCGTCCCGAGCGGTCGTACCAACGCAGACCGGGCAAACCTACACTGCCCGGATACCTTCCCATGATAAAAGGGGCGTAGGCCGGGCCCGTCACGGATGGAAACACGGACGTCACCGTAGACAGACTGCCTTCTTCGCGCAGCGCGGCGAGGGCGGGAAGGTGCCCGCGGTCGATGGAGCGGGAGAGAGTGTCTGGTCTCACCCCATCGGCTATGATCATGATTACCTGCGCACCATCACCTGGCGGGCTTTGTGCAGACGCACGCAACTTTAGTTTCCGAATTGAAGAGAGCAGCCGAAGCCCGCGACAGCGGCCAACATGAAGAACAGAAAAGATAAATCCAAGGGGGTCGCCGCGAATCCCGCCGGCACTCGATCCACGAAAGCGCGTACTGCCGGGGGCAAGAAGCACAATCCCGCGGTGCTTGCATCGGCAGAACAGCAGGCGCTGCAAGGACTGAAGCAGCGCACAGAGGAAGGGCACCTCAAGGCTGGAAGAACTCCGCCATCGCAGTCGGGCGCACCAAGAGCATCGGGATCGACCCGAGTAGTGGACGATGCGATTCGGGATGTGGCGCCCGCGACTGAGGACGAGAAGCTGCTCCAGCAATCGGGGCCGCGTGTCGACTTCACCAGAACGGACCCCTGGCGCGTGATGCGCATCATGGGCGAGTTCATCGATGGATTCGATACGCTCGCCTCGGTCGACAAGGCGGTGACGATATTCGGCTCAGCGCGCATCGGGCCGGACGATCCGCATTACGTGGCGGCGGTGGAAACGGCGCGGCTCCTCGCGGAGGCGGGATTCGACATCATCACGGGCGCGGGGCCGGGCATCATGGAAGCGGGCAACAAAGGCGCGCGGCTCGGTGGCGGGCGGTCGATCGGCTGCAACATCGAGCTCCCGTTCGAGCAGGGAGCGAACCCCTACGTCGACACGCTCATCCAGTTCAAGTACTTCTTCGTCCGCAAGACGATGTTCATCAAGTACTCGGTGGCATTCGTCATTTTTCCGGGAGGTTTCGGGACGCTTGACGAGCTGTTCGAGGCACTGACGCTCATCCAGACGGGAAAGATCTACCGGTTTCCGGTGATACTGTTCGGGCGCTACTACTGGGCGGGGCTGCTGCGATGGCTGCAGGCGCGAGTGCTCAGCGAGGGAAAGATCTCGGAGGGCGATCTCGATCTCATACTCGTGACGGACAACCCAGCCGAAGCCGCGCAGGCAATCATCAGCGCGTACAGGTCGATCGGCAAAAACGCCGGCGAACAACTTGAAATGGTGGAAAGGCGCCGCGATGGCCAAAAGAAGTAAGAACGATGGCGAAGGGCGAGACCGCGGCGGCTTCAAGTCGTCGCGACACGGCAAGGCGTCCGCTGCCGGGCCAAAAGCGCAGCAGAAGCTGGCCGCGGAGGAGCGCGAGAAGAAGGGTGCGAAGCACACCGCGCACGAGGCCAGCCGGTTTCTCAAAGGGCAGAAAATCGATCCGCGCCGCATCGATGGCAAGGAGACTGTCGCGGAGCTGATCGAAGGGACGTACCTCGCCTACAACGCGGCGCGCCTGCGCGAAGCGTGTCAGCTTTTCGTTGAAAAAATGCTCGACCCCGACGTCACGGTCGGACTGTCCATCACCGGCGCGCTGACGCCCGCGGGGCTTGGAATGTCGGCGCTCATTCCGCTCATCGAGGGTGGTTTCGTCGACTGGATCATATCCACCGGCGCGAATCTCTACCACGATACGCATTTCGGGTTGGGGCTGGCGATGCACCGCGGCAATGCGCAGGAGTCGGACGTGGTGCTGCGCGAGGAGGGAGTCGTCCGCATCTACGACATCTTCTTCGATTACGACGTGCTTTTGTCTACGGACGCCTTCTTCCGGAAGATCATCACCGGAAAGGAATTCCAGAGGTCTATGTCGAGCGCCGAATTTCACAACCTCGCCGGCAAATACGTTCGCGAGCGCGAGAAGGCGCTTGGGCTCGGTCAGAAGTCGCTGCTGTCGGCGGCGTATTCCTCGGCCGTTCCGATCTACACATCGTCGCCCGGCGACAGCTCGATCGGCATGAACATCGCCGCGGTGGCGCTCGACGGAAACAAGCTGGTCCTGGATCCCAACCGTGATGTGAACGAGACGGCTTCCATCGTTCTCGACGCGAAGCGCGGCGGCGGAAAGAGCGGCGTGATGATCCTGGGCGGCGGCAGCCCCAAGAATTTCATGCTTCAGACAGAGCCACAGATTCAGGAAGTCCTCGGGATCGACGAGAAAGGGCACGACTACTTCCTGCAGATCACTGATGCCCGGCCGGACACCGGCGGTCTGTCGGGCGCGACACCAGCGGAGGCGGTGAGCTGGGGCAAGATCGATCCCGACAGGCTGCCGGACGCGGTCGTGTGCTACCTGGATTCGACGGTGGCGCTGCCGCTCCTGACGTCCTATGCGTTTGCGCGACACAAGCCAAGGCCGCTCAAGAGGTTATTCGACCGCCGGGAAGCGATGATGGCGCGGCTCCGGGACGAATACGAGAAATCGTCGAACCAACCCGCGCCGATCGATCATACCGATTCCAAGCTTCCGCAGCATCGATGAGAAACGCCTTTTGTTGACCATGTTTCCGTCTGGTGCCGAACATCCCTCCCCACCCCATGGGTGATTGCCTCCCGCGCCAGGACTCTCTAGCTTGAGGTAGCGGGCGCCCGGCCATTCATCGCGGTCGGGCGCTCGTTTTTCGGTAAGCTCACTGCAGGATGGGCCGCATGATCGAGTCACTCAAAAAGAAGCTCGGCGAAGAAGTCGAACGGCTCCAGCACGAGCTGAACGTCGTTTTGCCGCAGGAAATCCGTAAAGCCGTAGAGCTCGGCGACCTCCGCGAGAACAGCGAATACAAGGCTGCGCTCGAGCGCCAGCAGTTCGTCCAGGCGAGACTCGGACAGCTCCGGCAGCGGCTGAGCAAATTGTCCCAGATCGATGTGTCTCAGATCCCCGCGGACAGAGTCGGCCTCGGCTCACATGTCGTGGTGCAGGACGAGAAAACGGGTGAGCGCGAGAAGTACAGCCTCGTCTTTGGCGACTCCGTCGAGTTCGAGGAAGGACACGTGAGCATGTCCTCGCCCATCGGGAAAACGCTGGTTGGAAGAAGCGTCGGCGAGAGCGTCGTGCTCAAGCTCCCTGCGATAACTCGCCGCCTGAAGATCATCGAGCTCAAGACAATACACGACGCGGCATAGGTCGCGCGGCGCGCTGCCGCTCACCGCTCAATTGCGGTGATTCACCGCCGTAGCAAGTCAAAATGCTTGTCGCCTCCTGAGCGCATGGGTACCGTCCCCCTGTACCCGTTGCGCCAGGAGGCGTTTCACATGAAGGTCGTTGTTGCAGCACTCGCGGTCGCGTCACTTTGTGCGTGCGGAGGCGGAGGCTCGAACTCCACCGCTCCGAACACGGCACCGCCCGGTAATACCACACCGCCAACTGGTGGGATTTCCGTCACCAACAACGCGTTTACCCCTGCTACCAAGACCGTCGCCATAGGCACGGCAGTGAATTGGGCCTGGAACAGCTGCAGCGGTGATGTCTACGCTGGTCAGACCTGCGTCTCGCACAGCGTGATCTTCGACGACGGGACAACTTCGCCGACGCAGGATCAAGGCACGTACACCAGGACGTTCAACACCGCCGGGGTTTACAACTATCACTGCTCCCGACACGGCGCACTGATGACCGGGAGTATCACGGTCCAGTAATCGCCGACTGGTCAGCCGTGAGCGATCGTTCGG
>JBDTND010000050.1:0-12526 GCA_039933915.1 Gemmatimonadales bacterium
CCATGATGACTTCCTGGACATCTTCGACGGGGACTTTGGAGCGCTTGAGTGCCTCTCGGATGGCGATAGCCCCAAGCTCGGGCGCGCTAAGGGGTGAAAGCGCGCCGAGGAACTTGCCGATGGGGGTTCGGGCAGCGCCGACGATAACAGGGATGCGGGATTTATCGGGCATTATTGGCTTACTTAATGGGTTAACCTACTTATTGAAGTTAACCTGAGGAGGAAGGGGCAGACTGACCCGCTTCCCGCTTCCCGCCTCTCGCCGAACCGCTAACCGCTAACCGCTAACCGCTTTAACGCAGGCGACAGCGTGGTCCGATTCTTCCTAATTCGGAGGGCTCAATTGGGAGGTAATGGCTGATGACGACGCAATCACAGAAGCAGCAGGTACTCGACGTCGAGAAGCGATTCTGGGACGCTATGAAAAAGAGGGACGCGCAGACCGCGGCACGGATGACGGACGACGGGTGCATCGTCGTCGGTGCGCAGGGCGCGTCGGCCATCGATAGCAAGACTATGGGCACACTGACAAGCGAAGGAGCCTGGGAGCTCAAGCGGTACGCGATCGACGACAAGAACGCAGAGGTCAGGTTCGTCGGTGACGATGTCGCGATCGTGGCGTACAAGGTAAACGAGCAGGTAGTCGTGGACGGAAAGACAATGCCGATCGAGGCGAACGATGCTTCCGTGTGGGTGCGGCGCGGCGGAGACTGGCTTTGCGCTCTTCATACGGAGTCGCTCGCCGGCGATCCTTACGGGCGCGATAAGAAAACGACGAACGCACCACGGTGACTGAATAACGACTTGTGAGACGAACGCCACCGGCATTCCACCGGTGGCGTTCTTGTTTTTTGCGTATTTCCCAGCCTGCCTCTTCTCTCTTCCGGGCTTACCAGGAATCGCTTCTTCCTGCGACCACAGACTCGTTGTGAAGGCAGGGGTAGCGCGCCCGATCCTTACCTCGCGGCATCCTATCCACTTGCACGCAGGCCTTGCTTATATAACTATATACCTATATGGTTATACAATACCCCCTTTACAATGAGGAATGACGTTCGATGGATCGCGCCATACTCGCACTTCTTGTCGTGACCCTGGCCAGCGCCGGATCGGCCAGCGCTGGCGCGCAGCTCTCTCTCAATGACGCGCTGGGACAGGCAGACCGGTCCGCGTACGCCAACCGCATTGCGGCCGCCGCGACGGCGGCACAGAAGGCACAGGCCATTCTTCCGCTCAAAGGGATTCTACCCAGCGTCCGCTTCGAGGCCGGATACGTCCGAACCTCCGATCCAATCGGCGTCTTCGGTGCGACGCTCCGCCAGCGCACGATCACACAGGCCAACTTCGATCCCCAGCGTCTCAACTATCCGGACGCCGTCGGGAACTACCAGGGCGGAATCGTCGTGGAGCAACCCATCTTCAACGCCGACGCCTGGACCGGCCGTCGGTCTGCGCGCCGCGCCGCGGACGCGAGTCGAGCATCGGAGGAATGGACCCGTCTCTCCACACGCGTGAATGTGGTACAAGCCTACTACGGTGTGGTGCTCGCCGCCGAACGTGCGACGACGCTGCGATCCGCCGCTCACTCGGCACAAGCCCACCTGAGACAGGCCGAGGCGATGGTGCGTCAGGGTCTCGTCACCAAGTCTGACGCGCTTCTCGCCTCAGTGCGCGCGGGCGAGATCGACGCGGATCTCGCCGAAGCGGAGGGTGGCGCCGAAACTGCGCGCCGGCAACTCGCCGTCCTCCTCGGTGGAGACGGAAACGCGGCGCCTCCAGTGCAGGCTGTGCCCTCAATGCTACCGTCCGGCGATCGCATCCGCGCGGTGGTGGCCGCCGATACGGCCGGACTACCCGCCGAACCGCGCGCCGATGTTGACGCTGCCTCGCGCGCGCTTGAGGCCGCGCGGGCCGACGCGCTTCGTGCTCGCTCCGCCTATCTCCCTCGCATCAACTCGTTCGTGCGTTACGACTGGAATTCCCCCAATAGAGTCTACTCGGGGGATAAGAACTGGACTGTGGGGATTATGACATCCTGGAGTCCATTCGCCGGCGCGAGCGAGCTTGCCGACATACGGGTTACGGCGGCACGCGCGGCTTCGGCTCGGGCGCAAGCGGAGGTTGCGCACGCAAATGCACGTCTCGACGTCGAGCAAGCTCGCACCGTTCTCGTGGTAGCCCTCACGCGGCTCAGCATTGCAGAACGTGCGGTGGCTCAGAGTGCCGAAGCTCTCCGGATCGTCGAACGGAAGTACGCCGGTGGACTCGCGAGCGTCGTCGAGCTGCTCGACGCGCAAGCCGTAGAGACGCACAGCGCGCTCGGATTCGCGCAGGCTCGCTATGATGCGATCGTCGCCGCAGTCGAGCGTCGCCACGCACTTGGGGGAGATCCAGGGTCGCTCGAAGCACTCGACGAAGCCCGGCCTGTAGCCGCCAATCTGTGGCCCAATACGATGCTTAGCGCGTCACCTGACACGTTCAGCACTGGACGAAGGAAACTCTCATGATGCTACGATTCTACCAATCGCCTCTCGGCGGGGCGCTGCTCATCGCGGCTGCATCGGCGTGCGGGTCGTCACCGCCGGAACCAGCACGGGCTAACGCAATACGCGTCGCGGGTACGGTCTACGCTGTGAAGGACACGGTGGTGGCCGGCACGTTCGAGGCGTCGGGCACAGCGGCACCGGTTCGTCAGGCGACGTTGAGCACGAAGCTGATGGGAACCGTCGATGCCGTACTGGTCAAGGAAGGCGACGCCGTCGCGGCTGGCCAGGCGCTCGTGCGCATCGACGCGCGCGACCTCGCAGCCAGGCAAAACCAAGTCGCCGCGTCCATTGCCGACGCGGAGGCACAGCAGCGCGAAGCAGTAGCCCGGGCGAGCCGCATGCGCGCACTCTACGCGGAGAGCGCCGCCACGAAAGTGCAGCTCGAGGGCGCCGAGACCGGACTCGCCAGAGCAGATGCGGGCTTACGCGCCGCGCGTGCCACATCGCAGGAGCTCGGAGCGATGAGCTCATATGCCGTGATTCGCGCCCCGTTCGCGGGAATCGTCACCAAGCGCTTTGTGGACCCGGGGGCCTTCGCGGCGCCCGGCGCTCCGCTGGTCGCCGTCCAGGACGGGCTTCAGCTCCGCGTGACCGCCAACGCCACGCCCGACGCGGTCGGCGGCATTCGCCGTGGGCAGGCAATCGATGCAATCATCGAAGGGCGCCCGGTTGGCGCGATCGTCGAGGGGGTGGTTCCGACCGCGACTGGGAACCTCTACGCGATCAACGCGCTAGTGGCCAATCCAGGCGGCCGCATCCTGCCTGGGAGCTCAGCAACCTTGCTCCTCCCGGCTGGCGCGCGGCACGCGCTGATGGTGCCCAGTGCCGCGGTCTCGCATCAGGGCGACCTCGCGGGCGTCACGCTGCGCACGGCCGAAGGAGATCAGATCCGATGGATCCGGCTCGGACCCGTCTCGAAGAATATGGTGGAAGTGAACGCTGGGCTTCGGCCCGGCGATCGCGTGATCGTCCCAACCGCTGTTGCGCCCGTAGCCGGAGGGAGCTGACGCGTGGGTATCTCAGGCCGCATTGCGCACGCGTTCCTCCGCTCCAAGCTAACTCCCCTCATCACCGTTGCCTCGCTGGCGGTCGGGCTGCTTGGCATACTCGCCACGCCGCGCGAGGAGGAACCGCAGATCTCCGTTCCGATGATCGACGTGATCGCGGCGCTCCCGGGCGCGTCGCCACATGAGACAGAGAATCTGCTCGCCCGTCCCCTCGAGCAACGCATGCTCGAGATCCCGGGCGTAGACCATGTCTACGCAATGTCGGGCGACGGCTACGCGATGGTCACGGTGCGCTTCAAGGTCGGCGAAGATCAGGAGCGGAGCGTCACGAAGGTGCAGGCGAAGCTGGCGGGCGCTATGGATCAGGCGCCTCCAGGTGCGCTGCCCCCAATTGTGAAGCCGCATTCCATCGACGACGTGCCCGTGCTCGCGCTCACTTTGCACGCCAGGGAATACGACGTGAACACACTTCGGCAAGTGGCGGTGCATCTCGAAGATGAGATCCGAACCGTCGCCGATGTGGCCGAGACGTTCGTGATCGGTGGCCAGCCCCGGCAAATCCGCGTGACGATCGACGCCGCTCGGTTGGCGGCGAGCGGTGTGACGCCAGGCGAAGTAGCGATGGCGCTCAGAGGTGCCAATGCGCGCCTGCAAGCCGGGGAGCTATCGGCGGCGGACCAGGTCTATCGCATCAACGTAGGTGCACCGCTGTCTACGCCGGCCGAGGTGGGCAGCGTCGTCGTTGCCGTTCGTGGCGGAGCGCCGGTGTACGTGCGGAACGTCGCGACCGTCACCGACGACTTTGGTGAGACGACAACCTATGTGTCGCACCTCGGTCGCAACGGGTCGGCGGAAGGCGCCGTCACGATCGCAGTGGCAAAGCGAAAGGGCGCGAACGCCACGCAGGTCACCAAGGCCGTAATGGAGCGCGTGGACGCCACAAAGGGGCGGCTGCTGCCCGCCGACGTGCGGCTCGAGGTTACGCGCGACTATGGCGAGACGGCGGGCGACAAAGCACGGGAGCTCATACTCCATCTCCTGATCGCCACCCTCTCGGTGACGGTGCTGATCTGGATCTTCCTCGGCTGGCGCGAGGCCGCCGTCGTGCTCGTGGCGGTTCCCGTCACGCTTGCCCTCACCCTGTTTGCCTACTACGCCCTCGGCTACACGCTCAACCGCATCACCCTGTTTGCGCTGATTTTCTCGATCGGCATTTTGGTGGATGACGCGATCGTGGTGGTGGAGAACATCTACCGCCATTTGAAGATGGGCGATCGCAGCCCCGAAGCGGCGGCGGTGGACGCGGTGGACGAAGTGGGGAACCCAACGATCCTCGCTACCTTCGCCGTGATCGCGGCCATCCTGCCGATGGCTTTCGTCTCCGGAATGATGGGCCCATACATGCGCCCCATTCCGATCGGCGCGTCGGTCGCGATGCTCGCCTCACTCGCCGTCGCGTTCATCGTGACGCCGTACCTCGCGTACCGGCTGCTCAAAGGGCACGTGAGGCCGACGGCACACCCGCATGATCGCGCTCATGAGGACGAGGAATCATCGGGCTTCGCACGATTCTACGCGCGGCTCATGACGCCGCTCATGGATCGCCGTCCCTTGCGCCTTGGCTTCTACGCCGGCGTCGTCGGACTCTTGCTGCTGTCGATGGGACTGCTCGCTGTAAAGGCAGTGGAGGTGAAGATGCTCCCGTTCGACAATAAGAGCGAGTTCCAGATCGTACTGGATCTTCCAGAGGGAACGACGCTCGAGACGACGAACGCAGTGGCCCAGGAGATTGCCGCATTTCTTCGCCAAGTGCCGGAAGTGAAAAGCACCGAGGTTTACGCGGGGACTTCCGCGCCGTTCAACTTCAACGGCCTCGTGCGCCACTACTTCATGCGCTCGGGACCGAACGTCGCGGATGTGCAGGTCAATCTGGTGTCCAAGGGCGACCGCTCGCGACAGAGTCACGCCATTGCGATAGCCGTGCGCCCCGGCATTGACGCGATTGCGCGGCGGTACAGCGCCTCGGCAAAGGTGGCGGAAATTCCGCCCGGTCCCCCCGTTCTCTCGACACTGGTAGCCGAGGTGTACGCGGCGGATGACGCGACGCGGCTCGAGGCAGCACGGCGGGTGAAGCATGTATTCGAGACTACGCCCGGCATCGTGGACGTCGATTGGACCGTTGAGTCGCCGCAGCAGCAACGCACGTTCCGCGTGGATCGCGTGCGCGCCGCGGAGGCGGGCGCGAGCGTCGAGCAGATCTCACAGACGCTGTACCTGGCGCTGTCCGGAACATCGGCTGGCATCGCGAGCTCGCAGACAGCGCGCGAAGCCACCGCGATCGTGCCGCGGCTGCCGGTGGAACAGCGCTCGTCGGTGGACGCACTGTTGGCTCTGCCGATCGCCACTGCCGCCGGGCCGCAGCCGCTCGCCAGGTTCGTGACCGTGCTGCCGGGCACGCGTGAAAGCAGTCGGGTGCGAAAGGACCTGCGTCCGGCGATCTACGTGACCGGCGACGTCGCCGGCGCGATAGAGTCTCCGGTGTACGCGATTCTCGCCATGAACAAAAAGCTCGACGCCATCAAGGTGAACGGCGCGCACATCGTGCGCTACAACGCCGTTCAGCCCGACCGCCTCGACGAGACCGCGATCAAGTGGGATGGCGAGTGGCAAGTGACGATCGAAGTCTTTCGCGATCTCGGCCTGGCCTTCGCGATCGTGCTGATCCTGATCTATGTGCTTGTGGTCGGCTGGTTTCAGTCGTTCTCCGTGCCTCTCGTGATCATGGCGCCGATCCCGCTCACGCTGATCGGCATCCTCCCCGGGCACGCGCTCACGGGCGCGTTTTTCACCGCAACGTCGATGATCGGTATGATCGCGCTCGCCGGCATTATCGTGCGCAACTCGATCCTGTTGGTGGACTTCATCCAGCTCGCCGAAGCGCGCGGCCGCACCCTGCGCGAGGCAGTGCTCGAGGCGGGCGCGGTCCGTTTTCGTCCCATCGCGCTGACGGCGGCAGCGGTTGTCGTCGGCGGGCTCGTGATGGTGCTCGACCCGATCTTCCAGGGGCTCGCCGTCGCGCTGATGAGCGGAGCCGTCGTGGCGACGCTGCTCACCATGATCGTCGTCCCCATTCTCTATTGGGAGCTGCGCCGGCATGCGCCGATCGCAGTTCCCGCTCCGGAGCATACCGATGAAAATGTTGATGATAGTGTACAGCGGCTCCGCTCCGCAGCGGATTTCGTCGCTGCTTGATGCGTATCATGCCGGCGGCTATACGGAGTTCCGAAACGCGCATGGCGTGGGTAGCACGGGCAAGCGAGACGGAACGCGCGCATGGCCCGGCGAGTCGACGCTGTGGGTGAGCGTCGTGCCGGAGGCCCAATCCGGGGAGCTGGTGCGATCGCTTCGGGAGGAGCTGCCGCGCCTCTCCGCCGGCGAGCGCCTTCATGTCGCCGTGCTGCCGACGGAGAGCTTTTTCTGACACCCCTTCGTTTTGTCCTAATCACCCTTCCGGGAGTACTCTAATGTGCAATGACCAGATCATCCGCCGATTTGCCGGCATATTCATCCTTGCATCCGTAGCCCTTGGTTACTGGGTGCATCCTGCATGGTTTCTCTTCACGGCATTCGTGGGGTTCAACCTGCTCCAGTCCAGCTACACCGCCTTCTGCCCGCTCGAGCGAATCCTTGGTTGGGCTGGCTTTCCGGGCTGCAAACGACGTGAAGCTGGCAATGTCGACGCGACGGGCTGAGGAATGGCGTGGCCGCTCGCTGTGCTCGGCCGAAAGCTGCAATACGAGTAGGCGATTGATATCTTGCGTTCAGGAGATGACCAATTGAGCAAATTGACGCTGACCTCCGAAGTCATGGCGCTTGTCGCCGAGCGCTTCAAAGCGCTGGGCGAGCCCGCCCGGCTCCAGATTCTGAGCTGCCTGCGCGCGGGGGAGATGGCAGTAAACGATCTCGCAGAGGAGACCGGTCTCGGACAGGCGAATGTCTCAAAGCACCTCCGGCTGCTTCACTCTCTGGGTTTCGTGCGCCGGCGGAAGGACGGCCTTTTCGCGTACTACGCGCTGGCGGACGCCGGCATCTTCCGGCTGTGCGATCTGATGTGCGGACGACTCGAGCAGGAGATGAAACAGCGCCACGGGCTACTCGCCGGTTGAGCGATTCCATATTGGGGGACACACTATGATTGAACAATCTCACGGCTACTATAAGAAGCGAACGGTCGCACTGCCTTTCGAGCAGGCATTGGCGAGAACGCGTGAGGCTTTGTCGGTAGAGGGGTTTGGAATTCTATCCGAGATCGATGTCAGGGCAGCGCTACAGAACAAATTGCAGGTGGACTTTCGCCCCTACACCATCCTCGGTGCGTGCAACCCCCCTCTCGCCCACAGGGCATTGACAGCAGAGCCGGACATCGGCGTCCTGCTACCCTGCAACGTTGTGGTCTACGAGGGAGATAATGCAGGCCAGTCCGTCATTTCTGTGGTGGATCCTGAGGTCTCACTCGGGAAAGTTGACAACCCCGCGCTGGCGCCGTTGGCGATGGAAGTGAAAAAACGGCTCGAGAGAGTGCTCGACGCGATTGGCGCCGGCGGTGCGACAAATTAGGCTCTCAATGTAGATCTTCCGAATGCGGGCATTGTGCCGGTGTAGTTCCGGCGTAGCTATACATTCGCGGAGACGACATATAAATTTTCTCGCCGCTCGGGTGCGCACCTTCTTCAGCCCCCATTTTGTTCCCTTCCTCGAGAGACTGCAGTGACGTCTGACGCCACCAGCTTCGACGCTATTGTCGTCGGCTCCGGAATCTCCGGCGGCTGGGCGGCGAAGGAATTGTGCGAGAAGGGCCTGAAGACGCTGGTCCTCGAGCGCGGGCGAAATGTCACGCACATCAAGGACTACCCCACCGCCAACCTTTCGCCGTGGGAGCTTCCCCACCGCGGCTTCACGCCGAGGAAGCTTATCGACGAGAATCCGCTGATCAGCAAAGCGGCGGGATACGGTGAAGACACCGCGCATTTCTTCGTCAAGGATGCGGACCATCCTTACGTCCAGGAAAAGCCGTTCGACTGGATTCGCGGGTATCAGGTCGGCGGCAAGTCTCTGATCTGGGGACGCGCGTGCCAGAGATGGAGCAAGCACGAGTTCACCGCTCCCGAGCGCCACGGCTACGGAATGAATTGGCCGATCGGCTACGACGATGTCGCGCCATGGTATTCTCACGTCGAGAAGTTCATCGGCGTGTGCGGAAACGCCGATCACCTCGAGGCGATGCCCGACGGAGAGTTTCTGCCTCCATTCGACTTCAATTGCGTCGAGCGGCATCTCCGGGACAAACTCCTCGCCGCTTACGGCAACCGGTACGTCGTGCAGGGACGCTGGGCCCATCTGTCCAAGCCCAAGGAAATCCATCTTCAGCAGGGTCGAGGAACGTGCCAGGCGCGCAACCTCTGCATGCGCGGATGCCCGTTCGGTGGCTACTTCAGCTCGAACTCGTCGACGATTCCATGGGCTGCGAAGACCGGCAACCTCACGATTCGACCCGAGTCGGTGGTGCATTCGGTGCTCTACGATGAAGCGAAGGGGAAAGCGACGGGCGTCCGGGTCATCGACGCGTCGACACACGCGATCACCGACTATCACGCGAGAATCGTGTTCATGAACGCCTCGGCGCTCAACACGAACCTGATCCTTCTCAACTCAAAATCGAAGCGATTCCCCGACGGACTCGGCAATGACAACGGGCTGTTGGGAAAGTACGTCTGCCACCACAACTATCGTGTTGGTGGGAACGGAAGAATCGACGGATTCGAAGATCAGTATTTCTTCGGCCGGAATCCGACCGAGTGCATCCTCGTCAACTTCCGCAATGTCGGGAAGCAGGAGACGGACTTCGTCGGCGGCTATACGACCTTCACGGGCGCCTATCGAGAGCGCGGAACTCCCACCACCGAGACGGTCGGCGATGAATACAAGGACGCGCAGACGCATGCGGGGCCGTGGGGCATCTATATGTATATGCAGGGGGAAACGATTCCCAAGGAAGCGAACCACGTCCGCCTGCACGAGAGCAAAACAGACCAGTGGGGAATTCCGCTGCTCATTACATCGGTGGGTTATGACGACAACGACGAGAAGATGATCCGGGACTGGCGCACCGAAGCGAAGGCGATGCTCGAGGCCGCGGGTTGCCACAACGTCGAGACGCGTGATAACGGCCAGGCACCCGGGCTCGACATCCATGAGATGGGCGGGTGCCGGATGGGGAGCGACCCGAAGACATCGATGCTCAACAAGTGGAACCAGCTTCACAGCTGCCCCAACGTGTTCGTCACCGACGGCGCGTGCATGACGTCCACCGGGAATCAAAGTCCGTCGATTCTCTACATGACGCTGACGGCGCGCGCGGTCGATCACGCGGCACATGAGTTGGCGAAGCAGAACCTATGAGCGGCGAATCCCCGATGAACCGTCGTGAAGCGGTCAGGACCACAACACTCCTGCTCGGCGGTGTCTGGCTGACAACCACGGGAGTGCTCGTTGCGTGCGCCCGCGATGCAGAGCGCGCCGGCGCGAGCGTCCTTACGCCCGATGATCAGGCGTTGATGGAAGAGATCGCCGATACGCTGCTGCCGACTACAGCGTCGTCTCCTGGTGCGAAGGCCGCCGGCGTCGGACCCGTGATCAATCTCCTTCTCACCGATTGCTACAAGCCGGACGCGCAGGATCGCGTCGTGGATGGCCTCAAGGATTTCCGCAAGAAATGCGATGAAAGGTGCGGCGGCAGCTTCGCAACGGTTCCGAAGGCGAAGCGCGAGCAATTCCTTCGTGAAATCGACGCCGAAGCAAAGAAGGCGGGCGACAAACACTACTTCCAGCTGGTTCGCGAGGTGTCACTCAACTCCTATTTCACTTCACAGGTCGGCATGACGCAGGCACTTCGTTATGTGCTCACGCCCGGCCGCTGGGTTGGCTGCGTCCCGCTTCAACCCGGCCAACCGGCGTGGGGATGAGCTCCAACAGCGTTCACCCGAGCGAGACGCGGTGACGAAAGTAAAGATCGGGATAATCGGGTCCCGCTTTCAGGCGGACTGCATTGCCGCATCTGTCAAAGCGATGCCGGAAGAAGCCGAGGTGATAGCGGTCGCCTCTCCGTCGCCTGGCAACGCCGAAAAGTTCGCACGGCAGCACGGAATCCCCGCCTTCTACGCCGACTATCGCGAGATGCTCCGCAACCCCGCGGTCGAGTTGGTTTCCATCACGGCGCCAAATGGACTGCATGCCCAGATGACGATCGACGCCGCGCGCGCCGGGAAGCACGTCGTCTGCGAGAAGCCGCTATGCGTGACGCTGGAGGAAGCCGATGCGATGATCGATGCGTGCGCGAAGGCAGGCGTCCTGCTGCTATACGCCGAGGAGCTCTTCTTCGCTCCGAAATACGTTAAGGCGAAGCAGATGGCGGATGAAGGCGCCTTCGGACGAATCCATCTCGTGAAGCAGGGCGAGAAGCATTCCGGTCCGCACTCCGATTGGTTCTGGGACGTCGAGAAGTCGGGCGGTGGCGCGCTCATGGACCTCGGCTGTCACGGCATCGCGTTCTGCTGGTGGTTCCTGGGCAAGCAAAACATAAAAAGCGTGTACTCCCAGCTCTCCACGCAGGTGCACAGGGCGCGAACCCAGTGCGATGACGAGGCCATCACAATCATCGAGTTCGAGAACGGCGCCATCGGCATGGTTGAGAGCAGCTGGAACAGACCCGGTGGGATGGACGATACGATCGAAGTCTTCGGCGACAAGGGACAGACGTACGCGGACATGCTGATGGGAAATGCGCTGCCGACGTACTCAGAGGTTGGATTCGGATACGCCGTGGAAAAAGCATCGTCGACGAAGGGGTGGACTTATCCGGTTTTCGAGGAGCACTGGAATTACGGGTTTCCGCAGGAGATGCGGCACTTTGCGCGCTGCGTGCGGGCAAAGGAAACACCGATCTCCGACGGATCGACGGGCCGCGCGGTGATGGAGGTCGTCTACGCTGCGTATGCCTCCGCGGGTCTGGGCAGGAAAATCGCTCTTCCCTTTCGTCCGAAAGGAATCGCCAAACCGATCGACCTCTGGAAAAGGCCGGAGCTGGCGAAAGCGGCTCTCTGATGCGCCTCGCGGGAGCCGTCGACATCGGCGGCACGAGCACGAAAATCGGAGTGGTCGCCGAAGATGGCAGCATTGTCCGCCGCGGCAGAGTGCCGACCGGCCTCGGTGGACAGCCGGCACCGCTCGTTGACGCGATCGCATCGTCTCTGCTGCCCATCCTGAAGGAGCTGGACACGGGGAATGCGGTTTCGGGCGTCGGGGTGTCCGTCGCGGGTTTTCTCGACCGGGGCCACTCCATGATGCAGCACAACGCGAATCTTCTCGCGCTTCGCGACTTTCCGCTGCGCCAGGCTCTCGAGGAGCGGCTGTCTCTTGAATGCCGTCTCGAGGTCGACTCCAACGCGGCGTGCGTCGCGGAGTACCGTCACGGTGCGGGCGTCGGGTCGAGGCGGTTGCTCGGCGTCACTGCCGGTACGGGGCTCGGCGGCGCCGTGATCATCGATGATCAGCTGCTCCGCTACACGGGCGAGTGCGCGGGCGACCTCGGACACATCATCGTCGACCCGAACGGACGCATGTGCACCTGCGGCGCGCGCGGATGCCTCGAAGCGATGGTCAACTCGGCGTCGCTGTCGGAGCGTGCTCAGGGCCGCGCGGTACGCGACATCGTCGACTCGGCGCGCGAGGGTGATGAGCTCTCGCGCAAAGCGTTGGCCGAGACTGGCCACTGGCTCGGACTAGGGCTCGCCTCGCTCTCACCGATCTTCTCGCCGGATAAAATTGTCGTTGGCGGAGGAATCGCAGCCGCCGGTGATCTCCTGCTCGACTCAGTGCGCGCGAGCTACCGCAAGCACGCGCGGCCGGAGTTCAGCG
>JBDTND010000051.1:0-12486 GCA_039933915.1 Gemmatimonadales bacterium
CGGAAACTCTCCCAGTTGCGTGCTGCCTGGGGTGTCCAGGCGATTTCAGCGGCCGCCGGCAGCCGAGGCATTGCCATATACTCGACGGCGGTGATGTTGCGGAGGGTCTCGCTCCACATCGGTGCTTCGACGCCAATGATGTTCTGTTCTGCAACGCCCTTCATGTACATGGCTGGATCCCAGTCGTAAGCGTCGCGCACTTCGATGTACGCCGCCCAGTGAAGACCAAGCTCAGTCGCCGGCGTGTACTTCATGTCAAGGTATATCTTGTTCGAGGGCGACATGATCAGCTTGGATCCATACGCGAGAGCAGCGGTAGCCGAGTCGCTCTTCCATTGCTGCGCAATAGTCTTGGGGCTGAGACGTGCCTTCGTGACCTCTTCCCAGCCGACCATGGTCTTACCGTACTTGTTGACGATCCCCTGAACCCGCTCTACGAAGTGTATGTACTGCGCGTTCGTGAGGACCTGCACCTCGTCCCCGCCGACGTGGAAGTACGGTCCGGGAGTGATCGCGCTGATCTCGCGCACCACATCGTCAACGAAAGCATAAGTCTCTTCCTTCTCGACGCAGACCGTGCTCCAGCCGACATCGGTGCCTGAGTAGAGAGCGGATGGCCTGTTGCTGCACGCAATCTCAGGGTAGGCGGTGAGGCCGGCGTTCATGTGTCCCGGCAAGTCGATCTCCGGAACGATCGTGATGTAGCGCGCCTGCGCGTAGCGGACGATGTCCTGATAATCCTGCTGTGTATAGAATCCGCCTGGACCGCCACCTACCTGGGTGAGCGAGCCAACCGCTGTCAGCTTCGGGCGCGAATTGATCTGAATCCGCCATCCCTGGTCGTCGGAGAGGTGCAGGTGCAGGATGTTCAGCTTGTAGAGTGCGAGGATATCGATGTACTGCTGGACCTCTCGCACCGTGAAGAAATGGCGCGCGACATCGAGCATCGCTCCGCGCCACGCGAACCGCGGCTGGTCGACGATGTTGAGCGAGGGAATCGACCAGTCGTAGCGCTCCACGCCCATGTCGGACTCGATCTCGGGGGGCAGCAGCTGCCTTATCGTCTGGATTCCGTGGAACAGTCCAGCCGGGCGACTCGCAACGAGGCGCACGGAATCGCTCGTAACGTTGAGCTCATAACCCTCTTCGCCGAGCGCGGCGCGGTCGGGGGCAAGGCGCAGAATTATCGCCCCGGTCGACGACGCCGACGTCGGTGTTATGACAAACGGGAAGCCAGTCGGCCGCCGCAGCTGGGCGGCAAGAGTCTGGGCGATTTGCGCCGCCTCGGCGTTACCCGGATCGACAGAGATGCTGGTCGTTCTGAGGATGTTGAAAGGCGATCCCGCCGTTGTGACCATCGAGGCAGGTAGCGGAACGAGACGCGGTGCGGCTCGCTGGGCGGGCGTAACGGGTTGCGGCGCCGGGGCTACCGCTGGCTGACAGGCGGACGCAGCGACCAGAGCAGCGAAAGTGAAAATGCCCAGAGAGTGGTGGAGCAATTTGTTTTTCTGCATCACGCCGGCGCCTCGGATAAAGAAGGTTGACCCGGCTGAGAAGCGCCGGGGCTTACGCTGCCAGAACAGGCAGTGCGGTGCGGTGCCGTCTCGCAATCTCGATGAAGCCTCCACCCAGCACGCGCCCGCCGTCATAAAATACGACCGACTGGCCGGGCGTGATTGCCGACACTGGCTCGTCGAGCGCGATCTCGATTTCGTCGCCGTCGAGGCGAACGATCTCCGAGCGGGCGAGAGGAGCGCGGTGACGGACGCGCACGCTCACGTGATGCCCGACGGCCGGCACGTCCGCGAGCCAGTTGACCTCGCGCGCGACCAGCCCGTTGCCGAGGAGCTCGTCACGCGTTCCAATGACGACAGCGAGCTGCTCGGGGCGAATCGCGATCACGTACATCGGCACTGCGAATCCGCCCGGCACTCCGCGACGCTGACCGACCGTATAGCGCGCGAATCCGTTGTGCTCGCCGATCACGGTGCCAGTCGCCGTGATTATCGGCCCGCGCGAAAGCGCCGGCGCGTCGGCCGGCAGCCTCTGCTCGAGAATGCGCGCGTAATCGCCGTCGGGCACGAAGCAGATCTCCTGGCTCTCCGGCTTTTCAGCGATCACCTCGAGCTTCATCGCGTGAGCGCGCTCGCGCGTCCGTGCCTTGTCGAGCCCGCCAACAGGAAGAATCATCCGCGACAATACCGCGCGATCGATCCCCCAGAGGAAATAGGTCTGATCCTTGTTCTCGTCGATCCCGCGATGAAGCTCGCCATCGATCACCCGCGCATAGTGACCGGTTGCGATCCAGCGCGCGTCGACGGCATCAGCCTTCTTCAGGAAATCCCGGAACTTTGTGAACGTGTTGCAGCGGACGCAGGGAATCGGCGTGCGGCCGCGCGCGTATTCGTCTACGAAGTTGTCGACCACGTCGTGTCCGAACCGCGTCTCGAGGTTCAGCACGTAGTGCGGAATTCCCAGCTGCTCGCAGACGCGCCTCGCATCGTTCACCGAATCCAGCGAGCAGCACGGCCGGTCCGGAACATCTTCGCCGTGGCAGAAAAGCTTCATCGTAGCGCCGATGACGTCGTAGCCCTGCTCGACGAGCATCCCCGCGGCGACCGATGAGTCGACGCCGCCGGACATGGCTACCAGCACGCGTTCGCGCGTCATCCTATTCCGCGGTTGCGAGCTGTCTCGCCTTGGCGACGAGCGCAGGGAAGACTTCGATGACCCGGTCGATGCAATTATCCGTCGTCAAAACACCGAGGCTCATGCGGATCGCGGCACTCGCGAGATCGGGGCGCACTCCAATCGCCGTAAGAACGTGAGAGGGGCTGGTGCTCCCGCTCTGGCAGGCCGAGCCGCCGGACGCCGCGATGCCGCGGAGATCGAGCGCCATGAGAAGAGATTCGCTGTCTGTCCCCGGCACCGACAGATTCAGGATGTGCGGCGCGCGCTCGGCGCCCCTCCCGTGAACCACTGCGTCCGGTACCCTGGCGACAATTCCGGCCTCGAGCTTGTCGCGCAGGTGTCCAATGCGCGCGCAATGCGCTTCACACTCCGCGAGCGTGAGCTCCGCCGCACGCGCGAGCCCTACCGCGGCGGCAACGTTCTCCGTTCCTGGCCGCCGACCGCGATCCTGCGTGCCGCCATGCATCAGCGGCTCGAGGTGCGTCCCGCGGCGAATGAAGAGCGCGCCGATTCCCTTCGGCGCACCGAACTTGTGACCCGAGATCGTGAGAAAATCGAACTGCTGCTTTTGCGCGTCGATCGTCACCTTGCCGAACGCCTGCACGGCGTCGGTGTGGACCATCGCGCCGCGCTCCTTCGCCTTGGCCGCGAGCTGCGGCACCGGCTGGATCGAGCCGATCTCGTTGTTCACCCACATCATCGAGCAGACTGCGACCTGGTCGTCGACAAGCTCGTCGAACGACGCGGGATCGATCACGCCGTCAGGAGTCATCCCGAGAAAGCGCTCCTCGGCTCCCTCCAGTGCCGCCTGATGCACCGCTCCCAGAATCGCCTTGTGCTCGATTGGGGTTGTGACGACAGCGGTGCGGCCTTTCGCCTTGAGAGCGCGCCAGGCTCCCAGGATCGCGAGGTTGTCCGCCTCGGTTCCGCCCGAGGTGAAGCAGATCTCGTCGGGTCGGGCGCCTAGACATCGGCCCACCCGTTCCCGAGCCTCATCGAGCGCCGCGCGCGCTTCGCGCCCCCACCGATGCGTGCTGGACGGGTTCCCGAAGCGGGGGCCGTAGAACGGCTTCATCGCCTCGAAAACCTCTTCCCGCACGGGAGTCGTGGCGGCGTGATCCAGATAGATCGGGGTTGGAACGGTCATTCAGGGCAATTTAAGGGTGTCACAACCCACGAGCGAGTCCGGACGGGATCCAAGTTGTGAGTGGATAATCTCAAGTTTGCCGGTGTGTCAGTGGTTTCGAGTGGCACACCCAACCAACTGGCAACCACTGGCACACTGACGACTTACAACCGGTCACTCAAGACTTGGATCCGCCGTAAGTGCTCTAGTAGGCGGTCAATCCAAAGGAAGTCAGCCCTTGAAAAACCTGCTCCTGACTTCCCACAGCTTTGGAAAAAATCGCTGGGAGATAGTCTTCTGAAGGTATTTCGACCCCAACGTGCCCCCGGTGCCCGATGTTGCCGGCCCGATTATCCGCTCTACGAGCTGGACGTGCAGGAACCGCCACATGGCAAAACCCTGCTCATACTCCAGCAGTCCCTCCGCCAGCATTTGGAGCGGCCGCTGGTTTGCCTCGGCGTAGACCTGCTCGACGGTGACGCTGTGCGCTTCGAGCAGATCGTCGAACAGCTGCTGGAGAGTCGGACGTGAGAGAGCCTCCTTCACGAGCGGAGCGATTTCGCCATGCTGCTTGAGGACCTGTAGGAAATGCGGGTCGCGCATTCCCGACATCGCTTCGATCGCGCGGAACTGCACGCTCTGCGACCCGCTCGAGGTGCCGAGGTAGCCGCGAAACTGCGCGAATCGCTGGGGCGGAAGCGTCTCGAGAGCTGCAAGCTGGCCTGACACGATATGCACGAGAGCGTTGACCCGCCTTACGGACGTAAGTGCCCCGAGCGTATCTCTGGCTTCGAGCAGCGCAATGAGCGCATTGAGCTCGTGGAGAATGAGCTTGAACCAGAGCTCGCTTGCCTGGTGGACAATGATGAACAGAAGCTCGTCCGGATGTTCAGGCTGGGAGCGCGGACGTTGGAGCGAAAGCAGCTCATCGAGCGCGAGGTAGGTCGGGTACGTGACTTCGTCACCAATGCTTTTCGGGCCGGACGGAGCGCTCTTGCGGGGTTTCCCTGTCAAAACGTTGACACCTCGAGTGCGCCGACATCGTCCACGCGCATCGTCTCCGTCGTGTAAAACGGCTCGCCGTAGCGGCACCGGATGAGGGAGCCGTAGTGCGCCGCGTGGTGCCGGATGAGGTCGTTCAAAGGCTCGCCGTTCGGGTAAACCTCTCCCGCCTGGACCGCGTCACCGAATTGGGACTCGTAGCAGTCGATCGCCTCCAGCTTCTTCTCGAGTGCCTCGCTGATATCGACGACGAACGTCGGCTTCTGATTGTCTTCGCGGAAGGACAGAGCGTGGATGACCTTGAGAGGGCGGTGGGGCTTCGATTTCGGCTCGACCTTCTTGAGTCCGGCTACGAAGCAAGCGTCGCGAACCAGCTGCGCGACGACCGGGTGATCGGGGTGTCGACCGTGCAGCGAGTGCGTAATCACGACCTTTGGCTGAAGGCGCCTGATGACGAGCGCGACTTTCGCGCGCGTTTCCGGCGTGTTCTCGATGCCGCCATCGGGAAAGCCCATGTTCTCTCGCACCGAGACGCCCATGACCTTCGCAGCTTTCGCCGCTTCCTTCGCGCGAAGCTCCGGAGTTCCCCGGCTCGCCATCTCACCCGCGGCGAGATCCAGAATGCCCGTAGACCGGCCGAGCATGTGCGCGCGGATCAACGTGCCACCGCAGATCAGCTCCATGTCGTCGGGATGCGCCGCGATGGCCAGAATGTCGACTGATTTCATTCGGAGAATCTACTCGTACCGCAAAGCGTCGATCGGATCCAGCTTTGCGGCGCGCTGCGCGGGAAGCATCCCGAACACGATTCCAATCGTCACCGAGACCATCACCGCGACCAGCGTAAGCCCGACCGGCACGCCAGCGTCGATCTTCATTGCGAGCGTGGCGAGTTTGCCAAAGGTCAACCCAATGAGGATCCCGATCACGCCGCCAAATCCGGTGAGTGTTGCCGCTTCGACCAGGAACTGGAACAGGATCTCTCTCCTGGTGGCGCCCAGCGCCTTGCGGATGCCGATCTCGCGGGTGCGGCTCGTCACCGACACCATCATGATCGCCATGACGCCAATCCCGCCCACCAGCAGGCCGACGCTCGACAGCACGATCATGACGAGAAAAAAAACCCCCGTGATCTTGTTGAACGTGTCGAGAATCTGATCCTGCGTTATGAGGTCGAAGTTGTTCTTGTCCGCCGGCCGCAGTCCGCGCATCTCGCGCAAGGCGATGGTCACAGCCTCCTGCGCGTTGGCAGTCGTCACTCCCTTTTTCGGCTTGACCGGGATGTAGAGCGCGTTCGTCTTGTCGAGCGTGAACTGATGGTCGAGCATTTGATACGGGACGATCACGCCGATGTCCTGTCCCGGCGGTGAAAAAATATTCCCGGGCTGTGCGTACAGTCCGACCACTCGGGCCGGCCGCCCGCTGATTTTTATCTGCTTGTCGAGCACGGACTCGCGGCCGAACAGCTTGCGCGCGGCGTTCTCGTCGAGCACGGCGACGCTCGCGCCCGATTTCAGCTCGGACTGAGTGAACCACCGGCCATCGAGCAGCTCGCCGCCCTGAATCTCCTGATAGCGATCGTCGGCGCCCATGATGAGGATGTTCTGCGTGCGCTGTGCTTCGTACGACAGTCGTCCGTTCGATTGTCCCCAGATCGCCGCGTAGCCGATCTCCGGCAGCTGCCTCAGGCGCTCTGCTTCGGCCTCCACGAGATCAGGCCGCACGCGAATCCACTTCGGCAGCCGGTCGGGATTCACCGGCGTCTGCGAGAAGACTTTCACGACGTAGAAAGTCGAGGGCCCCGCGATTTCGATCGTGCGGATGATCTGATCCTGAATTCCCTGGACGATCGCCGCCATCGTCATGACCGTGGACACTCCGATGACGACGCCAAGGATCGTGAGGAAGGACCGCAGCTTGTTCGCTTGCAGCGTATCCAGCGCGATCTGAAAATTGCTGCGAATCCGCTCCGTGAGAATCATTCGGCTCGTAGCGCGGTGATGGGATCCAGCTGTGCCGCACGCGATGCCGGATAGACTCCAAAGAGCACCCCAACGCCGGCGCCGAGTGCGAGCGCAAGCATCACCGACCAGGCGCTCACACGCGCGGGGAGGGGGGAGGCGAGGCTGATGAGAGCAGCGAGGCCCCAGCCAGCAGCAACGCCACACAGGCCCCCGATGCTCGCCAGCACGATGGCCTCGACGAGGAACTGCCTCCGAATGTCGCCGGGCTTGGCACCGAGGGCCTTTCGCACTCCGATCTCGCGCGTCCGTTCGGTGACGGACATCAGCATGATATTCATGATGACGATTCCGCCCACGACGACTCCGATCGCGACGATGGCCGGAATCACCGAGAAAAGAATACGGGTGAGATTTTTCCAGAACTCGACCAGCGCGTCGGCGGTCTCCACCGAATAGTCCGGTTCGTCGGCCGGCCTCAGATGGTGCGCAATGCGCATCGCTTCTTCGGCCCGCTGCATTCCGCTCGCGACGAGGTCCGCGGAGGGCATTTTCACTGAGACCGTATTGGTCTTGCGTCTCCCGAACGCCATCTCGAAAGTCGGCAGCGGCAGCAGCACGAACCCGTCGAAAGACTGCCCGAGCACTCTTCCTTTTTTCGCGATCGTTCCGACGACCGTGTAGCGCTGCCCTGCAACGCGGATGTCCTGTCCAACGGGATCCACGCTCTCGAACAGCTTTTCGGCGATATCGGCACCGATGACGGCAACGGAGCTGTGGTTGCGGACGTCGATGCCGCTGATAGGGCGTCCGCTCGCAAACACGTAATCCTGCACGACCTGATACGGCGCCGTTACGCCAAGTATCGCGACGTCTGCCTGCGTCTTGTTGCGCCAGACCACGTCGGCGATCGGACTGGGCCACCCCGATTGCATGCTGATCGCCACGGCCTCCGGAACCGCCGCGATAACGGCGTCCGCATCCGACTCGGTGATGCGCGGGCGCTTCTGGAGCTTGCGCCACTCCTCGTCGTCGAACAGTCCAATGCGAATCGGAGTTCTTCGGACCTGGAAGGTGTTCGCGCCGATCAACGCGCTGGCGAGGTTTTCCTTCACGTATGCGTTCATGCCGGTGATGATCGCGACGACGGCAACGAGGAAAGCGACCGAAACGATGATCCCGAGCAGCGTGAAGAACGACCGCAGCTTGTTGACGCGGATCTGCTCGAGAGCCGTTGTTATGACATCTACGAAGCGCATGGACGTAATTTCGGGTCGCGGGGCGCGTGGCGCCACACCACGAACTGCCACTGAAGACTACCGGCTGGGGGCTTTGGGCGGAGCGGCCCGCGGCTTCGGGCTAACTACTCGCGGGTAATTACTCGTACCGTAGCGCTTCAACCGGATCGAGCCTCGCTGCGCGAGCGGCCGGGAGCAGACCAAACAGAATTCCCGTGAATGCGCTCGTTGCCAGTGCCGCAAGCACCGCCGAAAGCGGCGTCGAGGCTGGAATCGCTGGGAAAGCGGTCTTGATTCCCAGTGCGACGAGGATACCCAGCACGAGGCCGATCGCCGCGCCGATGCTGGTAAGAGTTGCGGCTTCCACCAGAAACTGCCAGAGGATTGCGCTCTTCGTTGCGCCGAGGGCTTTTCGCACTCCGATCTCGCGCGTCCGCTCAGTGACGCTGATCATCATGATCGCCACCACGCCGACGCCGCCGACCAGCAGTCCGACCGACGACAGCGCCAACCCAACGACGAAGAACGTTCCGAACAGCTGGTTGTAGATCCCCATCAGCCGGTCCTGCGTCACGATCTCGAAGGTGTTCTTCGCTGTCGAGCGGAGCCCGCGGCGGGCGCGCATGAGCGCGGTGACATCGTCCGTCGCCTCTTCCGTCGTCACTCCAGGCTCTGGCTTTACGATCAAATCCACGCCGCGCATCCATGGGCTCAGGCTCCGGCGAGCCGACTCGAACGGCACGATCGCCTTCGCCTGATCGCCGCCGCCCGCCGATGTCGGTGTGCCCATCGGGCTCGCGGTGTAGTGATACACGCCGATCACCGTGAATCCGACACCGTCAACGTTGATCGTCTTGTCCATCGGATCCGATGACCCGAAGAGCCGCTCCGCCAACTTCTGGTTTACGATGATCACGCGCGCGCCGGTCGTGTTCTCCGCGTAAGTAAAGCTGCGGCCGGGAAAGATGTCGCCGCCGTCTACATCCACCCAGTTCGGCGTGTAGATCTCCATGCCCGTGCTCACCTGCTTGTCCTTGTAGGTGAATTTGGCGCCGGACCCAAGGTGCGCCGTGACAGCCCTGATGGTGGGCAGACGCTCGATCGCGGTGGCATCGTCGATCGTCAGGGCGGGATTGCGGCGCTCCGGACACGTTTCGTCCGAGCCGTCGCACGCCTGAAATCCGTGGATCGGCCGGCGATAGATGTAAAACGACGTCGGTCCGGCGGCCTCGAGATCTTTCGCGAAGCTCTCGTTGATGCCGCGCACGACGGACGACATCGCCACGACCACGAACACGCCGATTGCGACACCCATGATTGTGAGAGCAGCCCGCACCTTGTTAGAGCGGATCGAGTCGACCGCCATGCCGACGCCTTCCAGGGCGTTGAAGATTCTCTGCGCGAGCCGCATTGCTATTCCTTCCTCAGGGCTTCGATCGGATCGAGCCCAGCCGCCCGGCGCGCCGGATAGACTCCGGAGATGATTCCGACGACGGTGCCGAGTAGTGTGGCCATGACGATCGACCATGGCGCCACGGCCGCCGGCAGCGGTGTCTTCCACTCGACGACCTTGGCGATCAGGATCCCGAGGACGATTCCGATGATCGCACCCAGCGTGCTGAGTGTCGCGGCTTCCACGAGGAACTGCCGCATAATGTCGCGGCGCCTCGCGCCGAGCGATTTACGGATGCCGATCTCGCGCGTGCGCTCCGCCACCGCTACGAGCATGATGTTCATGATGACGAGTCCGCCGACGATGAGTCCGATCGCGGGGAACGCGGTGCCCGCCATCGTCATGACCTTCTTCAGCTTGTCCATAAAAGCCAGCGCGCTTTCGGACGTCTCCATGAAGAAGTTGTCAGGCTCGCTTGGCCTCAGCTTGCGGCGCCCGCGCATGACTTCGCGCACCGATTCCATCGCGTCGCCCATGGCGAGAGCGGTGGGCGTCTGCACCATTATGCCGTCCACATCTCCGCGCGGGTTGGTGAAGTGGTGGAGTGGCGAGTTGTACGGCGCGATGGCGACGCGGTCGAGCGAGAGTCCGAACACCGAGCCCTGTTTCTCCAGCACGCCAATTACCTGGTAGGGCATCCCCTTGATACGGAGCTGGCGACCGAGCGGATCGAGATCGGGGAAAAAGTATTTCGCGACTTCGTCACCGATCACGACGACCGGAGCGCCGAGTGTCGCTTCCTGGTTCGTGAAAAGGCGTCCGGAATGGACATCGTACTTCTTGATCGTGAAGTAGTCGCCGTCGACGGCGTGCGCCTCGACCTGCTTCGGGCGCGCCCACTGCGTCTGCGCCTGCAGATATTCCTGGCTTTCCACCGCGTAGCGCGAGCTGGGCGGCAGAACGCTCGCGACGAGCGCCAGATCCGAATGGTAGACACGCGGGCGCCGGAGCCACGAGCGCCACTCTTCTTCCGAGCCGGCGCCGTCCCCGAACCACGGGAAGCGCCGGAGTGTGAACGTGTTGACGCCGAGCAGCTTCGCCGCGAAGTCGTTCTCCATGTAGCTGCTCAT
Source organism: Gemmatimonadales bacterium (assembly GCA_039933915.1). Lineage (GTDB taxonomy): Bacteria > Gemmatimonadota > Gemmatimonadetes > Gemmatimonadales > Gemmatimonadaceae > UBA4720. The sequence continues at coordinate 10,542 of JBDTND010000051.1, forward strand.
GCCCTGCACGATCGAGATCACGGCGATGAGGAACATGACCCCGATGCAGACGCCGAGCAGCGTGAAGAAGCTCTTGAGCTTCTGCACGCGGATCTGCGCCAGTGCAAGCCAGATCGCTTCGACGAACGGCACTGTCAGTCCTTGCGGCTGAGATTCGGCGGTGCGATCCCGGCGGACTTGATGAACGTCGCTCGCTTGTCATCGCTGGAGACAAGTCCGTCGCGCAGCACGATGACACGACGCGCGTGCGCGGCGATATCCGACTCGTGCGTGACCATGATAACGGTCTGGCCCTGTTCGGCGAGGCCTTCGAACACGCGCATGATTTCTTCCGATGTGGTCGAATCGAGATTACCCGTCGGCTCGTCGGCAAGAAGGATCGAGGGCTGATTCACGAGCGCGCGCGCGATCGCGACGCGCTGCCGCTGGCCGCCCGACAGCTCGTTTGGCCTGTGCTGAATTCTGTCGCCGAGCTGAACGCGCTCGAGTGCCTCGGTCGCGCGCTTGCGACGCTCGTCGGCTCCGACGCCGGCGTAGACGAGGGGAAGCTCCACGTTGTGAAGCGCCGTCGCGCGCGGGAGGAGGTTGAAAGTCTGGAACACGAACCCGATCTCGCGATTCCGGACGCGCGCGAGCTCGTCTTCATCCTTTTCGGACACGAGAGTCCCGTTCAGCCAGTATTCGCCCGCGCTCGGCGTATCGAGACAACCGACCAGATTCATCAGAGTCGATTTACCCGAGCCCGATGGCCCCATGATCGCGACGTACTCGTTGCGCCGGATGGCGATGTCCACACCACGGAGCGCGTGGACAACCTCGCCCCCCATATCGTAGTCCCGTTTGAGACCCCGCGTAACGATGACCCAGTCCTTCTCGGGCGCGATGCCTTCCGCGCCGGTGACGGCCTGGCGTTCCGCGGTCGTGCCCAGGGGTGCTTCGTCAATTATTGTCATCAACTCTTCGCCGGCTAGCCGGCCTTTTTCGGTTGTTCCTTCTGTGCGCGCACGGTTGCGCCATCCTTGAGCTCGCGGATCGCCTGATAAGTGCCGCCGACGATGTTCTCGCCTTCCTTCAGACCGGCCAGCACCTCGAAGTACTTCTCTCCCGCGATACCAACCTTTACGGGACGGAACGTGACTTTGTTGTTGGCGCCCACAACGAACACGCCTTCGACGTCGCGTTTTCCGACCTGCTTCGCCGGGGCCTTCTTCGCGAGCGTGAGCGCGGTGTCCGGCTTCACGCTGTCCTCGCGGACGGTGAGCGCGATGATCGGAATGGCCAGGACCCCGTTTCTGATCGACGTGATGATCTTTGCGGTCGACGAGAAATCGGGACGCGTTTCGGGAGGAGCATTCAGAAGCCGGATCGTGACTTCATAGTCGATCGCCTGGTCGGTGGCGCCGCCGGTTCCACCGGTGGTGGCGCCCTTTACCGAGCTGTTCGAGATCTCCGACACGCGGCCGATGAAGGTCGTGTCAGGGAACGCATCGAGCTGAACAACGGTCGAGTCACCGATCTTGATGCGTGAGACATCGGTCTCGTCGACTTTGACCTTCGTCTCGAGAACGCTCATGTCGCTGATGGTGAGCATCATGGCCGCGTCCTTGTTGAACGTGCCCTGAATCGCGGTCTCGCCCTCTTCGACGTTGAGGCGCGTCACGCGACCACTCATCGGCGCGACGATCGTCGTCTTGCTCAGACTCGACGCGGCGTCGCGATACGAAGCAGTCGCCTGGTCGATGGCGTGGTTGGCGGCCTCGAGCTGCGCCTTCGCGACTTCGGCCTGCGTGCGCAGCTGCTCGATTTGTTCGTCGGCCACCAGCGTTGGGTTTGCCTTCTTGAGCGCCATCAGGCGATCGTAGTTGCGCTGTGCCTGGGCGAGAGCCGGCCTGGCCTGCGCCGACTGCGAGCGGGCCGACGCAACGGCGGCCATCGCCCTTTCGAC
>JBDTND010000052.1:0-12481 GCA_039933915.1 Gemmatimonadales bacterium
GGAGCGAACATCGCGTCCGTCGAGCGCGGCAATTCCCCGCTCTATTTCGGCTCGGCGCAACAGTGCTCTCACGATCGAGCTCTTCCCGGATCCGTTCGGACCGGCGAGTGCGGTGAGCCTCCCGCGGCCGCTCGTGAAGCTGACGCCGTTGACAGCGTTGGCTTTCGCGCCCGGGTAGGAGACGACGAGATCGGTAACCTCGATCATGCCGCCCGCCGCAGTTGCACGAGAAAAAACGGAACTCCCAACAGCGCGGTGATGGCGCCGAGCGGAAGCTCAGTGGGCGCGGCGACAGTGCGAGCGGCCAGGTCAGCGGCGACCACGAGTGTGGCGCCGACAAATGCCGCCGCGACGATGAGGGGCCGGTGAGCGCGGAGTCCCATACGTCGCGCGATGTGAGGAACAACGAGCCCCACGAATCCAATCAGGCCCGCAGCCGCGACGGTCGCGGCAGCGAGGAGCGCGGCAAGAAGGAATGCGCGTCGTCCTGCTCGTTCAGCGTCGATGCCCAGGGAAGCCGCGGTATCGTCGCCGAGGGACAGGACGTCGATCTCCCGCGCCCGGTAGACGAGCGCTCCTCCCGCAATGAGAAGGCTAGCCGCCAACCAGCCGACCCGCTGCCAGGTCGCGTCGGCGGCCGAGCCCATCATCCACCAGAGTGCACCGCGTACGGTATTGGCTTCGGCTCGCGCGAGGGCCACCATGATTGCGGCATTTGCGAACGCGCCAACTATGACGCCGGCAATTAGCAGGGTTCGCACGTCGGCTCGCGTACCTCTGCCCCCCACCCGCGCGACGGCCAGTGCGACGAAAACGGCTGCGATTCCGCCGCCGAACGCGGCGAGGGTTATGATCGCGTCACTCGATACGCCGAGCCCGAATGCGATCACGGCGCCCACCGCCGCGCCGCCGGAAACTCCGAGCAGGTAAGGTTCAGCGAGGGGATTGCGGAGAGCGCCCTGAAGCGCCGCGCCACTCGCACCAAGTCCGGCCCCGACCAGCGCACCAAGCACCACCCGCGGAAGCCTGAGGTCGCGGACGATCGCGATGGCGGTCGGATCGCCGTGCCCAAGGAGCGCGTCGATCACTCCCGCGAGAGGCACGAACACGGCACCTCGCGCGACGGCGATCATCGCGACTGCCAGGAGCGCCGCGATCAGCCCGAGCCAGTACCAGCCGCGGAATCGGGTCAACGAACGGCGCCCGGATGCAGCATGTTGGCCAGCGACACGGCCGCTTCGCCCAGCCGCACTCCCGGCCGCGCGACCAGAACCGTGTCCACGACGAGCAGCTTCTTTTCACGGACCGCGCGGACGATCTGCCACCGGCGATCGTCCTCGATGCTTTTCGCTCCGATTGGCCCGACGAGAATGAAATCCGGATCTCTGCGGGCGACGTCCTCCAGAGAGATCTGCGCCGAGGGAGCGCTGATATCGTCGTAGACGTTCTTCGCGCCAGCGATGTTGACCAGCTCGGTCATGAAACTGCCGGCGCCGATCGTGATGAGCGGCGCGTCCCAGATGTGCCAGAAGACCCTGGGCCGCGGCTGGCTGGTGGTCGCAACGCGCACTCGGTCCAGCGTGCGGTCGACGGAATCGCTCACTGTCTTCGCGCGTGCCGAATCCCGCAGGACCATTCCAAGCAATTGAAGTGTGCGGCGGAAGTCCGAGATATGATCGGTCTTGAGAGCCAGCGTGCTCACCCCCGCTGCGCGGAGGCGTGCGGCGGCGGGGCGATTGTCCTGGCTCCCGTAGAGGATCACTAGATCCGGATGCACCCCGAGCAAGGCCTCCACATTTGGCTGGAGTCCAACGCCGAGCGACGGGATCATTCTCGCGGAGTCGGGAAAGAGGTCATACGCAGATCGCCCGACCAGGCGCGAACCGGCACCGAGCGCAAAGAGCATCTCGGTGATGGCAGGATTCAGCGACACGATGCGAGTCGGCGCATTGCCTACGCGCACAGAATCGCCAAAGTCGTCTACGACCGCACCTCTCGCGGGTCGCGGCTTGTCGCACGCAGCGAGCGCAAGCGCGCAGGTTACAAGAAGGCAGGATACTCGGCGATTGAAAAACAAAACGGACACTCCTCCCAGAGGAATGCCCGCAACGAGCACGCGCCAAAGACGCCTGATCGCCACCAGGACCTCCCCCGAGGTTCTGCGAAAGTGGCGCGGACGAGAGTCGTCTCCTGGCTTCGGGCCGCCGGACTCGCCTTCCCGACCGTTCCTCTAGTCAGTGGCTACTCAAGTCCGCGTTAATGCCCGTTACAGTGGCGGGGCCGCACCGGTTTCACACCGGTTTCCGTGGCTCTCGTCCGCGATCGATTGTTTGGCGAAACTATCTACGTCTCAGCGCGTGCGCAAGCGCAAGCACCATTGTCCCGCCGATCACGAGCGTGAGCGCAACCAGATAGCGAGAGTCGATCGCCTGCGATGGAGGCGCTGGAAGATCGATCACCGTTACCGAGTGTTCAGGCACGTCGAGCCCGAGGAACCGGCGGAAGTTCCGCTCATCGACAGCGACGGGATCTACTTCCTTGAGGTGGGGCCCGACGACACTGCCGGCTTTTTCCTCGACCAGCACCTCGTAGACTCCCGTGTCATTTTCGACCGGGAGCTCGAGCGGAAACGACTTGGCCGGAAGCGAGTACGAGAACGAGAACTGCTTCGTACCTGGAGCGAGCGGCGCGAACACGCTGACCACCCCATTCGCATAGGTAACGGCGCCGCTTGTGATGTCTCCCTGGCCGACTTTGAAATCCGTCGCGCCCGAGGTGATGTGCGTCTTCCACGTCGCGCCGGCCGGATTCTCGCCATTGGCGACGCGCGTTACCGAGCTGTCGTTGGACAGATCGAAGACCTCGACGATCGACCTGCGGGCATTTGCATCGGCAGCCGACACGACCAGGTGATGCCCCCGCAGGCTCATCGGAACGTGGCCCGAGGTGGTATCGAACACTGCGATCTCACCATCGTCGCCACTCACTCGGCCCTCGGCCAAAGGGGGGGTGAAATACGCGATTCCGTCGTATAGAGCCGAGACGAAGTAAACTGCATCCTCGTCCCCGGTGCGCTGGTACTTGAATGAGTAGCGTCCGCGCGCGTCCGATCTGACAGAATCGATTGGCCCGGCGCGGTCGTGTCCAACGCGGTGCAGCACCACCCACGACGCGGCCACGGGGTCCATCTTGTGGTCGCCGGGGCGCACGATCCGCCCTGATACTTCGTGCTGAACTGCCGGGAGAGCGGCCTGCAGGAAAAGCAGGACCGCCAGACTACATGTTGAACTTCCCAAAATCTTCGGGCCGAAGGTTCTCGAGATATTCCTTCAGCTGGTCCGCCGACATCTCTTCGGACGGCTCGGCGAGAGTCTCGGGAGGAGTCTGCCCTTCCTCGAGAAGAAGCGCGGTGAGAAGAGTCTCCTGAGCGAAGATCGGAGCGTCGAATCGCAGCGCGATCGCAATGCTGTCCGATGGACGCGCGTCGATGTGCACAGCATCCGAGTTGCGCGCGATGTGGAGCTCCGCGTAAAAGGTACGGTTCTCCACTTTGGTGATATTGACACGCCGCAGCGTGCCCCCCATGCCGATGATGAGATTCTTGCAAAGGTCGTGAGTCAGCGGGCGCTCGCGCTTGAGCTTGTTCATTTCGATCACGATCGACTCAGCTTCCGGCTGACCGATCCAGATCGGAAGCAAGCGAGCTCCTCCCTTCTCCTGGAGAATGACGACATAGGAGTTGGTGGAGCGGTCGAGCCCCAGGCGCATCACTTCGACTTCGACGAGTTGCATTGAATCAAATTAACGTTTTACGCGCAAAGTATAAAAGCTGGCGACCGGGAGGCCGCCAGCTTTGTGTTACACCACACGCTGGAAGTCGTTACCGCCCTTCTACGGCCTTCCTGAGTTCCGCAACCCGATCGAGCCTCTCCCAGGTAAAGAGCGTGCCTTTCCCGTTCTTCTTTGGAGCACGACCGAAATGCCCGTAGGATGACGTCGGGCTGTAAATGGGCTTTTTGAGATCGAGAGCGTTGATGATCCCTTTCGGCGTGAGATCGAAGACCTTTCTGATCGCCTTCATGATCGCGGTCTCCGGTACGGTGTTGGTACCGAAGCAGTCGACATTGACGGACACCGGCTCCGCAACGCCGATTGCGTAGGCGACCTGCACCTCGCAGCGCCGCGCCAGCTTCGCAGCGACGATGTTCTTGGCAACCCACCGCGCGGCGTAGCACGCGGAGCGATCGACCTTCGATGGATCCTTCCCGCTGAACGCGCCACCGCCGTGGCGTCCCATTCCGCCGTAGGTATCGACGATGATCTTGCGGCCGGTGAGGCCGGCGTCCCCCTGAGGACCTCCGATCACGAAGCGCCCGGTGGGATTGATGTGAAACTTGATATTCTTGTCGCGCAGCTCGGTGGGGATGACGGGCTCGATCACTTCGGAAATGATCGCTTCGCGCAGCTTTCTTGTGGAGATGTCGTCGGAATGCTGGGTCGAGACGACTACCGTTTCGACGCCGATTGGCAGAGCGTCCTCGTAGAGAACGGTGACCTGGGCCTTTCCGTCGGGCCGAACCCACTTCCCGTCCTTCGAGCGACGGAACGCCGCGAGGCGTTCTGTAAGACGGTGCGCGAGCTGGATAGGCATCGGCATAAGCTCCTCCGTCTCGTCGCTCGCGTAGCCGAACATCATGCCCTGATCGCCGGCGCCGCCGTGGTCGACACCCTGGGCGATGTCCGGCGACTGCTTGTCGATCGTACTGATGACGGCGCATGTCTTCGCGTCGAAGCCCATGCCCGCGTCGTTGTATCCGATCCGGTCGATCGTCGAGCGCACGATCTCCGGAACATTGACGTATGTCTTGGTTGTAATCTCGCCGGCAACGCAGGCGAGGCCGGTCGTCACGAGCGTCTCACAGGCTACTCTCGCCTGGGGATCGTCTGAAATAATTGCATCGAGGATGGCGTCCGAGATTGCGTCCGCAACCTTGTCAGGATGACCCTCGGTTACGGATTCGGATGTGAACAGATGTCGATCGAGCACGAAATTCCTCTGGGGAATATGAGGATGAGCGGTGGCAACGGTCGCGCGCCGTACTATTCGCGCGCCGAGGACGTTTTAGACCCACCGGAGCCTTCGAAGATATTTCCATCGACGAACGCAGGCAACCCATCGCGCAAAAACGGAGCGTCGCCAAACGCCGACATCAGGCGCCGGCGGAGCTCACCTTCGGCCTCGCGAGCGGTCCTGGACTCGAGCGCCGCATTGGCGGCCTCGGCGGCTACGGCCACGCTCACGCCGCGGACGATACGCTTGACGAGGGGAACAGCGCGTCCCGCGACGCTGAGCGAGCGCACACCCAGGCCGATCAGCGCGAACGCCATCAGCGGCTGAGATGCCATCTCACCGCAGACGGCAACCTCGAGGCGGTGCGCGACTCCGACGTCGACGACGCGCTTGATGAGCGCAAGCACAGCCGGATGGAGCGGGGTGAATCGAGAGGCGAGGTTGGCGCTGCCGCGATCCACCGCGAGCGTGTACTGCACGAGATCATTTGTCCCGATGCTGAAGAACGAAACGTCATCGACGAGCGTGTGGACGGACAGCGCAGCGGCCGGAGTTTCGACCATCACTCCGAGCGGAAGGTCGTGCCGGTACTCCACTCCTCTCGCATCGAGTTCGGCAGCCGCCTCGTTCAACAGGTGCTTGGCCTGTTTCACCTCATCGAGCGTGATTATGAGGGGGAGCATGATTCGGACGTCGCCGTGCATTGCCGCGCGCAGCAGCGCGCGCAGCTGCGTCTTGAAGAGCTCAGGCTCGTCCAGGCACATCCTGATTGCGCGCCAGCCAAGAAACGGGTTAGGGTCGCTGGGGTAGCCGCCGACGGGAAGCTTGTCGCCGCCGATGTCGAAGGTGCGTATCACGACAGGCCGTCCGCCAAAGACTTCGACGACGTGCCTGTAGGCCCGATACTGCTCCTCTTCGTCGGGCATCGTCGCGCGCCCGACGACAAGGAATTCCGTGCGCATGAGCCCCACGCCCTCGGCGCCACTGTGCGCAGCGAACTGTGCCTCCTCAGGCAAATCGACATTGGCGCGCAGCGTGACCCAGTGTCCGTCCAGGGTGACCGACTCGGCGACCGACAGCGTCTGGAGCTCTTTGTCCTCCAGCGCCTCGACCGCGCGGCGATCGCGATAGGTTTTGATCTGCGACGGCGTCGGGTCGATGATCAGCACGCCGGACGTTCCGTCGAGAATCACGTGCTCGTTCCCGTTCAGCCGTTCGGTGGCGTCGCGCAATCCGACCACCGCGGGCAGGCCCAGCGATCGCGCGAGAATCGCCACGTGCGACGTGCGTGTGCCGGCATCCGTCGCAATTCCGATGATTGCTTCCCGGTCCAGCTGCACGGTGAGGCTCGGGGTGAGATCGTGCGTCACCAGGATCTTGTTCGCTCCCTTCGGCAGCCCAACCGGATCGTGATCGGGAAGGCCGAGCAGGATCGAGAGCACTCTGATATGAATGTCGATCAGGTCGCCGACTCTCTCACGCACCAACGGCCGTGCGTGTCCGGCGAATTGCTGGCGCCACTCGAACAACACGAGGTCGAATGCTTTCTCGGCGCCAAGATTCTGCTGTATGAGCTCCTCGACCTGCCGCAGGAGCTCGCCGTCCTCGAGGATCGAGAGCTGGACGTCGAAGATCGCAGCTTCCTCGGGGCCGGCGTGTTTTTCGGCACGGGCCCTCACCTGACGCAGTCTCTCCGCAGCCTGATGGACCGAATCGTGGAAACGCTGTATCTCGGCTTTCACGCCTTCATCGGGAATGATGCGGTGCCGGACGTCTGGGACTTCCCACCGGAGAAGGTGGACGAGTCCGTCCACGATCCCTGGCGAAGCCGGCACCCCAGCTATTCCCTTTGCCATCAGCTCTCCCCGAACTTGTTCGCGATCACCGTTGCGAGCGCGTCGAGCGCGGCTTCCGAGTCATCGCCGGTCGCGCGCAGAGCGATGGTCGAGCCGAATTCCGCCGCGAGCATCATCACGCCCATGATACTCTTGGCGTTGACCTCGAGGTCGTCGCGTACGATGGTGATGTTGCTCTTGAACTTCCCAGCTGCCTTGACGATCTCGGCAGCGGGGCGAGCGTGTATCCCCAGCTTGTTGACGATCTTTACTTCACGCTCTGGCATCAGGTGAGGACCGAGTAGAGAACGAAAACCGCGAGAACTGCGAGTGCGATACGCCAACCCTCCGCCCGCTCGCGAAAACGCGCGACGAGGAGGATTCCGATCAATGCTGCCGCAAGGATGCCGCCCGCCATTGCGCTGCCGGGCCCGGCGATACGTTGAAGAGCAAGAGGCAGCGCAATGCCGGCCAGCAACGCCGCCGCGCTCCCGATGTACTGCGGCCCCTGGCGAAGCACCGGATTCCCGAGCGCCGAGGCGACATTGAGGCCGCGCGATAATCCGGTTTTCAGACCCCATGCGCGGAGCAGAAGGTGTCCGGCGTTGTACAACAACAGAAATGTACCAACCACTGCCAGTGGCGAGCCGCCCATTCCGTAAACACCGAGTGCCACCAGTGAGCAGAACGGCAGCCAGCTTGCCCAAACGAGCCGGTCACCAACGCTTCCCAACGGGCCGGCGAGCGCGGTTCGAAACCGCTCGATTTTGGTTGGATCCACGCCATCGAGCTCGGCACGCGTCAGCGCACCGACAGCGATCCCGGCCAGGTAGGGGTGCGCGTTGAAATAGCGCGATTCGCGCGCCAGGGCCGCGCGATACGCTGGTCCGTCAATTCCACCCGGCAGATACCTGAGCGCGGGCTCCATGACGAACCCGATTCCCGTCCCAAGCAGAGTTTCGTAATTCCAGGAACCCTGAAGCGCGAGCAGCCGAAAAAGCATCGCGAGCTTGACGCGCAGCGGCAGCTCGAACCCGGGGGCGAGAGTGATCGCGGCCGCGGACTTCATGTCATCGCCAGGAAAACGCCCCACAGGACCAAGCCGGCCAGGAAGAACCACAGGATGTGGCTCACGGAATGGAAGACCTTCCAGAGAGCGCCGCCCGCCACGATTGCAGCCAGAACCACTATAACCGCGTGCGAATACGCGGATTCGACGCCCCACACCGCGACCATCGCGGCGACGAGCGGACTGAAGATCAACATCGCGATCGTAGTCACCAGAGCACCGCGCAGCAAATCCATCGTCATGCCTGACAGGTGCAGCGAGAGCAGCGCATCCCGCGATCCAGCCTCGATACGGTCACGCGTGCGCTCGAGGCGCGAAGCAATGATCCGACGCAGCACGACCATGCTCCAGCCGCTGATGCGAGCGGTGAGCAGTGCCGCCAGCAGGGACGCAGGCAGTGCGCCTGGCATCCCCGCGGGCTCCGCCGCCAGCAGCGCCCCACCGACCACACCCGCCGTTCCCCACTCGGGATAGCGCGAAGCGCCAAAGGGAAGAGTGTCGAGCGCGATCATCTCCATCACGACGCCGATGAGGAGACCCGCCGGAGCATTGCCGATGAAAGCACCAGCGAGCGTCGCAGCGACGATCGGGCGCGACACCATCGCCTGCGGAAAGCTTACAACGTCGAGTCCAAGCAATGCGCCCAGCATCGCCAGAGGAAGAATCTCCAGCAGGATCATTTGGACTCTCCGTCGAGCACTTCCGCGAGGGAACGTGCACGCGCGGACGGCACATCCTGCGCGGTGATTTCGACACCCGCCGCCTCGAGGTCCTGAAGCTGGCGCTCATCCTCGGGAGAGAGAAATACGTAGCGCAGCTTCTCCGACCTTCCGGCGCGGTGGTGAATCCCGCCGAGATTCACGCTGCCGATGGCTTTTACTCCTTTCACGAGGCGGTGCATGCTGTCGATGTCACCGGTGATCAGTATGCCGGGTCGCGGATCGGCGGCGTATTTCGCGTGATCGCGAATCGCGGTGGCGACGTCGGCAAACTGGATCTCCATCTCCGGTGGTATGGCCATCCGATAGAGATCTTTCTCCCAGTCACTCGCAGCGACGACGTCGTCGACCAGAATCAGAAGCCGTGCATTGAGCGGCTGTCCCCAACCAACGACGACTTGTCCATGTATGAGACGGTCGTCGATGCGGTAGAGGTGAATAGCCATCAGTGCCCAACCACGATGAGCGATGCCTTTCCTCGTTCGGCAGCCGCGCGAGCGGCCTCGATTGGTGACACTGATGTATTGAAGACGAAATCCAAGAGCGTGGCGAGGTTCACTCCGCTGACGAGCACGAGACCTGAATCCTCGTTTACGATTCGTCTGGCGGCGATCGTCGCGCTTCCACCGGGCAGGTCCGTGAAAATGACTCGGGCGCCCGTTTTCACGAGCTGCTCGCGAATCGCGGAACCGATGCCCTCCGGAGACTTCCCCATCATCGAGAGAACGACGAGTTTGTCGGCCAGTCCACAGATCTGACCAACCGCCGACACCAGCCCCGCGGCGAATTCGCCGTGCCCTACTACTATCGCGCGCGGTTTTCCCGGGCCGCCGCCCTCTTCTTCATTCATGATCTTCCTGGAGGTACTCGCGGATATTGGACGCGGCCACTGACTTCATGCGCTTCACCAGCCGGTCATTGAATGCCTCAGCGGCGTTGATGCCGGAGTACCGGAGCAGATGATTCAGGGCAATGACTTCAGCGATGACCGTGATGTTCTTCCCCGGATTTAGATATACCGTGATCTTCGGGAGCTCTACATCGAGAATCGTAGTGGTTTCCACATCCAGACCGGTGCGGTCGACGACGGCGTGCTGGTCCCACTCCTCGAGCTGGACAACCACCTCGATGCGCTTCTGCTGCCGAACGGCGCGGATGCCAAAGATTGCCGGAATGTCGATCAAGCCGACGCCGCGGATCTCCATGTAATGTCGCTGCATCTCGTGACCGCGGCCGATCAGAACGTCATTCCCGCGCTTGCTCGTGATGACGAGATCGTCCGCGACGAGGCGGTGGCCACGCTCGACGAGGTCGAGGACGCATTCCGACTTGCCGATGCCGCTCTTGCCCGTCATGAAGAGGCCGACGCCAAAAACATCCGCAAGCGAGCCGTGGAGTGAAACAGTCGGCGCAAATTCCATCTCGAGGACAGGCTTGATGCGCCGGTAGAATTCCGCCGTCTTGAGCTTGGTTCGAATGAGCGGTATGCCCGCCTCGGCGGCGAGCTCCTTGAGGCCCGCTGGCAAGCGCTGCCCCTTCGTCACGAACACGGCCGGAATCGGAAACGAGAATACGAGCTCGAGGATTTTCTTCCGCTCCGCCAGACTCAGAGAGGAGAGGTAAGTGATCTCTGTTTCCCCAAGAACCTGAAGACGGCCCGCGGAAAATCGTTTTACGTAGCCCGCGAGGACGAGGCCGGGACTGGAGACTTCCGCGTTCCCGACGACGCGGTCCAGTCCCGTGCCGGGGTCGATCTCTTCCAGCTGCAGCGTTCCGCGCAGCCGGTCGAGCAGCTGTCCGACAGTTACTCTGGGACTTGGCATCCCCGCCCCGTCGTCCTGGCTTTGATTGGCATCATTTCGCGATTACCTGTTCCAAATGCGAAAGGGTGTCGCTCGCGGCGCGATCCCAGGTAAAGGTTTCCGCAAACCGTCGTCCCGCAATTCCCAGCCGCGCCAGGAGATCCGGTGATTGCACTATGCCCCTCATCGCTGCCGTCATCGCCTGCGGGTCGTTCTGCGGAACCAGAAGTCCCGTCTCTCCGTCGATCACCGACTCCCGGATGCCCGGAGAGTTCGCAGCGATCACGGGTGTCCCGCACGCGGCTGCTTCAAGATTACTGATTCCCCACCCTTCCTTTGGCGACGCCAACGTCGAGGCCCACGCGCGACGAAGCAGGTGAAGCTTCTCCTCTTCCGGAATGAATCCGAGAAACTTTACTCTGCGAGTAAGATCGAGTGATTCTACCAGTCCTTCGAGCGCCGCGCGATAGTCCCCGGTACCGGCAATCTCGAGCGTGGCGTCGGGAATGCCGATGTCCGCGAACGCCTTTATGACGAGATCGACGCGCTTGTATTTCTTGAGACGACCGAGATAGACAAACAGCGGCTTCTCCGATCTCTCGGCGGAATTCGGGGTCAGGCGCACGGAATCAACGCCGTTGTAGATCACTCTTATCGATTCGGAAGGGATGCCGCGCGCCCTCAAATCATCCGCCGTGCTCTGGCTCACTGCCTGAAACGGAACGGTGCGATAAAGGGCTCCGAGGGGACGCTCGGACAGCCATACGGCGGTCGCGAGCGGCACTGGAGCCTCACGGAAAACAGTCGCGCCGAAAAGGTGGTGCACGAGCGCGACGAGCCTATGCACACGCCAGAGTGGCGTGTAGAGCGGGACCTTGTTCAGGTCCTCGATCACGACGTCGTAGCCGTTGCGCGCCAGGTGCCGCGTGTAGTATCCGCGGGCCAGGAATGGATAGGTGTGACGAGTCCCAATGCGGTGGACGTCGATCCCATCGAGGTTGGCGCGTTGAGGCGCACCCGGCCACGAGCTGCAAAGCAAATCCACGCTATGCCCTCGCGCCACGATTCGGCCAAAGATTTCCTGGAGGTGAAGCTCGGCGCCGCCGGCCTGTGGGTTTTTCAGATCCTGCCAGTTGAGGACGAGTATCCGCACTAGATCATGCCGGCCTGTCGCGCGAACGCGTCCAGCACTCCGTTCACGAACTTCGCGCTGGCCGACGTTCCAAACCGCTCGGCCAACCTCACCGCCTCCTGAATCGCGACGCGCGGCGGCGTGTCACCCTTCAGCAGCTCAGCAGCGCCCAGACGGAGCACCGACCGCTCGATGGCGCCGAGTCGCTCGAGACGCCAGTTGGTGGTGACGTCGGCGAGACGCGTATCGAGCGACGGGCCGGCCTTTTCGACATCGCGCACGAGCACTCCCGCGAGCCTGCGCTCCTCGGGCGTCACGGCGAGATCGTCCCACACCTGGGTGGCTACCCGATCTAGGTTTTTTCCACCCCGCATCTCGCACGCGTACAGCGCCTGAAGCGCTCGCGCGCGGGCGCGGGATTCAATCCGCATCGTCGGGATCGAGCCGATTCATCAGGTCGACCATCTCGAGCGTCGCGACCGCGGCGTCCCAGCCCTTGTTTCCGTGAGCACCGCCGGCACGCTCTTCGGCCTGTTCATCGGTCTCGCACGTGAGCACGCCAAATCCGATCGGTGCGTCCAACTCGGCGCTCGCCGCGGCTAAACCGCGTGACGCTTCGCCGGCGATATAGTCGAAGTGAGCAGTCTCTCCGCGTATCACGGCTCCCACCGCGACAAGCCCGTCGTAGCGCTCGCTCGCGAGCAGCCACCGCGCCGCCATTGGGAGCTCCCACGCGCCGGGGACCCACACGACGTCGATGTCGTCGAACGCAACGCCGTACTTGACCAGCGCCTCGAGCGCGCCGTCGACGAGCTTCTTTACGATCGGCTCGTTGAAGCGGCTGGCGAGGACG
>JBDTND010000053.1:0-12426 GCA_039933915.1 Gemmatimonadales bacterium
TCGGAATCGAGCACCCGGACGACCTCATCGCGGATCTTTCTGCAGCGCTGGACGACTCAGCGCAGCTACTCGACACCGCCCCGCAGACGGAGGGCCGGGAAGTGGAGGCGGCCGTCTGAGTGTTGCACTCGCCTATCCGCGGCTGCACTATGTACGACCGGAATCGACACAGTCACGTCCTCCAAGCAGGATGCTCACATGTCATTGAAGTTCACATCAGCCGCGTTCCTTCTTTTTGCCGCCGGCTCGCTCGCCGCACAGGCCCCGGCTCCCCCGGCGTACATCGTTACGCGACTGGGCGCCGACACGGTGGCAATCGAGCGATACACGCGCACGCCCGGCAAGCTTGAAGGCGATCTCGTCCTTCGCAATCCGCGGGTGCGCACGATTCACTACGTGGCCGACCTCGGCTCACGAGGTGAAATCAAGTCGATGACTGCCTCTGTCCGGCGGCCGAGTACCGATCCGAATGCGCCTCCGGTGACGCAGATCGTCACGCGATTTGGCGACACGCTGGCGGTGGTCGAGGTGCAGCGCGACGGGAAGGTCGATACGACAGCGGCCGGGCGACGCGTCTATCACGGCGGCGCGGTGCCGATTCTGGGCGTCGAGCCGACATCGTATGGCATCTACGAACAGCTGATTGCCTCAGCCAATCTGGGGCGCGACAGCGTTTCTTACGCGCTGGTCTCGCCAGGCTCGGGACCCGGCTTCGACATCATCCTTCGCCGCCGCGGCGCCGACACCGTCGCGTTCACGAGCACTTTTTTCCCGAACTGGACCGAACTTGCACGGGTCGATTCCCGGGGCCGCATCCTCGGCGTAGACGCCGCCGCGACGACAATAAAGACCGTTGCCGAGCGGGTACCGAGCCTCGACTTCGACAACACGGTAAGGGGCTTTGCGGCTGTGGAGATCGCGAAAGGTGGGACGATGGGGCAGATGTCTCCTCCCGACACCGTCAGGGCGGCCGTCAAGGGAGCGAGTATCGTCGTCGCCTACAGCCGTCCGCTCAAGCGTGGGCGCGTGATCTTTGGAAACATTGTCCCGTGGAATCAGGTGTGGCGTACCGGTGCGAACGCCGCGACGATGCTCACGACCGACAAGGATCTCGTCTTTGGGACGACGGTGGTGCCGGCTGGCAAATACACACTGTGGACGCTTCCCACACCCACGGGCGCGAAACTGATCTTCAACAGCGAGACGGGCCAGTGGGGAACGGAGTATCACGCCGACAGGGATTTCGCGCGCGTGGATCTCACATCGAAGGTGGTATCGCCGGCTGTCGACCAGTTCGTGATTGGCGTCGCGCCGCAGAAGCAAGGCGGCGTTCTCACCTTCGCGTGGGACGACCGCCAGTACGCGATTCCATTCACGGTCAAGTAAATGGTGACCGCGGATGCTGTTCCGGCCCGGAGCGACCGGTGGCTCCGCGCTATTTGGTATGGCCTGCTCGCTGAGATCTCGACGATTGCCACGATCGTCGTCATCGTGAGTTTCTATCGTTACGGCATCGCGAAGGGATTGTCAGACGCGGAATACGCCGCATTCAGCCAGCGGGTCGGCGCTATCGTCGGAGTAGTCGGCGGAACGGGTTATACGCTCTTATTCGCGCACCGCCTCATGCGCCGACTATCCTCCAACTTTGTGGCGCACGGCATCGTCGTCGCCGTGGCGGCGATCGCTCTGTCAGTCGGGGGATCGATCGCGGGACACCAGGGCGTGCCAACGGCCTACATACTCGCGTCGCTGCTCAAGCTTGCTGCCGGGGCGTTCGCCGGCAGCGGATGGATGCGCTCGGCTAGTCCCCTTCGTACTTGAACGAAACCTTGACCTTGGCGCGATAGCTCTCGACTTTGCCGTCCTTGATCACGACGTCGAGCTGCCCGACTTCCGCAACCCGCAAATTGCGCAAGGACTTCGATGCACGCTTGATCGCAGCGGCGGCCGCCTTTTCCCAGGAGTCCGTGCTGGTCCCGACAAGCTCGATCACCTTGTAGACGCTCTCTGCCATTTCAGTATCCTCGTTCCCGGTTTGATGTTCAGCGGATGGAAACGTGGCCTGGCCCGGATTGATAAGCAATGAGAGTGTCGTCGCGGCTACTCGGCGATTGTGAGCGGGATCGGGTTGTCGAGATAGACCACTTTCTCTTCGCGCCGCGAGTGAATGATTCGCCAGAACCAGTTCTCCTCCCGGGGCTGGCCACCGTGCTCCATGATCAGCTTGGCGAGATCCGCTACCTCTCCCGGGTCCATCCGCAGGCAGCCGTGCGATTCAGCCGACCCGAGGCTCTCGACATCGCCAGTGCCGTGGATGTAATAGTCGGGGTCGTGGAAGAAGATCTTGACGACCTTCATGGGATTGCCCGGCTCGCCCGGCCCTTTCGCGGTTTTTCCCTTCGCCCACGCCGAGCCCGGCGGCGGACGCCAGCTTGGATTCCAGATGATCTTACTGATCGTGAACGTCCCTGTGGGTGTGGGATATCTGTCCTGGCCAACCGCGACAGAATAGGTCTTTAGAGTGCTGTCGCCGCGCTGGACAAAGATCATTCGGGCGCCAAGATCTGCGCGCAACGTGAAGGGCGCCGGCTGGGTTTGAGTGGGCTGTTCGAGCGTGTCTCTACCGGTCGTCGGCGCCGTCCTCGGGAGCTCGATTTGGGCCGATACCTGGCTGGCCGTGAGCCCGGCGGTGAGGCAGAAAAGAGCAGCTAAGGTCTTACGATATATAGTCATCTAACGGCTGAGGTTGGCGTGTCGGATCAGGCTTGGGGTTCGATTGTCGACACAGATGATTAATACAAATGCCGTTCCACGAGCGAGCCAATGCGGACCCCTGACGACGGAACTTTCTCGCTGGCCCGCAGCGCGACTGGTCTGCATTTTCTTGCCGGCTGATTCGTCCCAAACCCCAATGAGAATGTCGCACACTCGCACCACAATCCTTTTCCTCATCGCGGTAACCATGGTGCCCGGCTCGAGCGAGCTCGCGGCCCAACTGCCAGACTCGTCGCTCTACTCAAGTCTCGAGTGGCGCATGATCGGTCCGTTCCGCGGCGGGCGCACTATTGGCGCGACTGGAGTCAGAGGTCAACCCAACGTCTTCTACGTCGGCGTGAACAACGGCGGTGTGTGGAAGACCACGGATTACGGTCACACGTGGACGCCAATCTTCGATTCCCAGCCAACCGGGTCGATCGGCGATCTCGCGGTCGCTCCATCGAATCCAAACGTGATCTACGTGGGAACCGGAGAAGGAGTCCAGCGGCCCGATCTCTCTACCGGCGATGGCGTCTACAAATCGTCAGACGCGGGGAAAACCTGGCGTCATCTCGGGCTCCGCGACGGACAACAGATTGGCGGAGTGATTGTTGATCCGCGCGATGAAAACCGCGTCTTCGTCGCCGTGCTGGGCCATCCTTACGGCCCGAACACCGAACGCGGAGTCTACAGGTCGACGAACGGCGGTGAGACGTTCGAGCGCGTTCTCTACAAGGATGAGAATACCGGGGCGATTCAGGTTGGATTCGATCCGTCAAACTCGCAGATCGTTTATGCGGCGCTCTGGGCAGGACGCCAGGGACCGTGGGAGAACGCGTCCTGGAACGGACCTCTCAGCGGTTTATTCAAATCCACCGATGGCGGAACGACGTGGCGGCAGATTGGAACCGGATTTCCCACCGCACAACAAGGCCTGGGCAGAATTGGCTTCACGATCGCGCCCAGCAATCCTCTCCGAATGTACGCGACCGTCGATGCGCCCACCCTTGGCGGCGTCTATCGGTCCGACGACGCGGGCGAAACATGGCGGCGAACCAACTCTGAGGTACGTGTGTGGGGGCGCGCCTCGGATTTCGCGGAGCTGAAAGTCGATCCCCGAAACGCGGACGTGGTGTACTCGGCGAATATTGCGACATACCGCTCGACCGACGGCGGCACGACGTTCACAGCCATCAAGGGCGCGCCCGGCGGCGACGACTACCATCGCATCTGGATCAACCCCGACAACCCGGACATCATGCTGCTCGCTGTCGACCAGGGAGCCACGATCACCGTCAACGGGGGAAAGACATGGAGCTCCTGGTACAACCAGCCCACCGCGCAGTTCTATCACGTAATTACCGACAACAGAATTCCGTACTGGGTTTATGGCGGGCAGCAGGAAAGCGGGTCAGTCGGGACGACGAGCCGCGGCGACTACGGAGCGATCACTTTCCGGGAATGGAATCCGGTGGGACTCGAGGAGTACGGATATGTGGCGCCAGATCCGCTCGATCCGAACATCATCTACGGCGGCAAGATCACGCGCTTCGACCAGCGTTCCCGCGAAGTCCAGAACATAAGTCCGGAGTCGGTGCGCTCCGGCAAATACAGATTTCTTCGCACCGCGCCGGTGATTTTCTCGACGGTGGATCCGCACACGCTCTACTACGCGGGGAACGTCCTGTTCAAGACGACGAACGGCGGGCACAGCTGGGACGTCATCAGCCCCGACTTGACCCGCCAGAACTACGACGTGCCGGCGAGCTACGGAATGTTCACCAACGGCGACCCGGCCCGCGCAAAGAACCGTGGTGTCATCTATACGGTCGCGCCTTCGTTCAAGAACGTGAACACCATATGGACGGGTTCCGACGACGGAGTCATCAAGCTGACTCGCGATGGTGGAAAGACGTGGACTGATGTCACGCCCGCGGCTCTCACTCCATGGAGCAAGGTGTCGCTCATGGAGGCCTCGCACTTCGACGACGAATCGGCGTACGCCGCGATCAATCGGTTCAAGCTCGATGACCTTCGTCCGCACGTCTATCGCACCCATGACGGCGGCAAAAGCTGGAAGGAGATTGTCGGCGGAATCCCCACCGACGAAGTGGTGAATTCAGTGCGGGAGGATCCGGTGCGGCGAGGATTGCTCTTCGCCGGCACCGAGCGCGCCGTCTATTTCTCTCTCGACGATGGAGAACACTGGCAGCCGCTGCGTCTCAACATGCCGGCGACTTCGATCCGCGACCTCGTGATTCATGACGACGACATCGTAGTCGGTACCCACGGACGCTCATTCTGGATACTCGATGATATGTCGCCGCTCAGGCAGCTTGATGCAGCGGCGCGCAATGCCACATTTCTGTTCAAGCCCAAGGTCACCTACCGGTTCCGGCGGAATAAGAACACCGATACTCCTTTGCCACCGGAGGAGCCAGCGGGAAAGAATCCTCCCGATGGCGCGATCATCAACTACCGCCTCGGCGCGGATGCGACAGGGCCCGTCGTACTCACCATCCTGGACGGCGCGGGCAAAACCGTCCGCACCTACTCCAGCGATGATCCAATCCCGCCGGTTGAGGCTGAGCTGAACGTTCCACTCTATTGGCTGCGTACGCCGGCGAGAGTCTCGACTTCCAAAGGCACGCACCGCTATGTGTGGGACCTTCACTATGCGCCACCAAAGGTGCTTAATCACGAGTATCCCATCTCAGCTATTTATGGCGATACGCCGCGGTATCCTTTGGGGCCAGCAGTCCTCCCCGGGACATACACAGTGCGGCTGACTGTCGGCGGTCAGAGCTACTCGCAGCCGCTGACGATCAAAATGGATCCGCGCGTCCAGATCAGCGACGCCGGCCTCCATCTGCAGCACGATATCGGGGTTCGGATGAACGATGCGATCAGCAGAGCCTTTGCCGCTCTCGGGGAGGTTCGGGCCCAACGAAGTCTGCTGGAAGCCCAGCGTGGAGGCGCCAAGCCCAAAGAAGTTGCAGATTCTCTCGTGGCTCGGGACTCGGCATTGGCAAGACTCGAGAACGGAGCGGGAGGTGTCGCGGGACTCGTTCGACTCAACGAGCAGCTGGCGGGCGTTCTCGATATCGTCGAGAGCGCGGATGCGGAACCGACGACGCAGGTTGCAACGGCAGCAAACGAGCTGGAGAAGTCGCTGGCGGCATTGCTCGGGCAGTGGAGAGAAATCCAGCGAACAAAGATCAGTCGTTAAGGAATTGTTAAGGAATTACGCAGTCAACTGTAGCCCGCAATTCACCGGAGAAGGACATGACGACGAGCAAGGAAACCGAGTGGATGAATCACCCCCGGCTGCGTAAACTCGTTACGGCCGTAAACGAGCTGACGTTGGCCGAACGAATAACTCTGGTGAAAGGACTCGTGCCGGCCATCGCCGACGAGCTGTCCGACACCGAGTACGAGCGATTCGTCGAGGCGATACGAATGAAAGGCGAACGGTTCCACGAAGCGCAGGCCCATCCGGGAGAGGGCAGGGCGGATCGCAAGATTCCAGGCGACCGCGACATCGAGGGTCGCTAGGAGAGATGATGAACTTCTATTGGGTTATCGGGATTCTCATGGTCGCCGCACTTCTTTTCGCACTATACGCCGGACGGCGGCCCAAGCCGCCCAAGACGTGATCTAGATTCCGAGCGCCAGCTGAATCGGCGCCGAAGCAGTAGACAGTCCCGGACCGATGGAGATCGGTCCGACGACGCTGTTCTGGGATGCGGCGGTGAGCCGTCCCTTGAAACTGGCCCGTCTGAGAGCGTCACCGACCGTCCGAAGCGCCGTCCGCGGATTGTTGTTCTGCTCGCTCAGGTGCGCGAGCACGATATTGTTGAGGGTGGAGTGGATGCTCCGGCTCGCCGCTGCCGCCGCGTCGCCGTTGCTGAGGTGCCCGAACTTCCCGCGAATCCTCGCCTGCACCGAAGGCGGATATGGCCCAGCGCGGAGCATGCCCTCGTCGTGGTTGGCCTCGATCACGAGCATGTCGAGCTTGTCGAGCGCGAGCATGATGGTTTCAGTCACGTGCCCGAGGTCGTACACGATCCCGGCCCGCGCGCCCTCAATGACCGAAGTTACGATCACTGCGATCGGCTCATTAGCGTCATGCGAAACGGGAACCATCTCGAGATGAAAGTCACCGATGACAACGCTGCTCTTGCGGGGAGTCAGGATGGTTTTCAGGCCAGCCCAGTCCGGACACATCATTCTGGTCCCGGCGGTGGAAACGATCGTCCAGCCCCACTTTCGCGCTGCCGCAGCCACACCCTTGATGTGATCCGTGTGCTCGTGCGTCGCAACTACGGCCTCGATCGACTCCGGCGCGACGCCCGCAACTGCAAGACGCTTCTTCAGCACTCGCGGAGAAAAACCGGCATCGACGAGTATGCGCGAGCCCGCGCTCTCGACGAGAATTGCATTTCCACCGCTGCCGCTCCCAAGAACCCACAGCTTCATCAGCTACTCCAACGCCGTTTGTGCGCTTCAGCGAGCTGCTTACGCGCCTTGTTGCCGAGCTCCACGTGGCGTCGCGACATCACACGCTCGGCGACCGTGAGGAATCTGGCAACGTCGTACGTGTCGTAGGGCTCACCGTCGCCCCACGCGAATGGAGGAACGACTTTCGGAGGAGCGTTCGCGCCGAAAACGCTCGCTCCGGCGCCCATCACGGTGCCGGTGCTCAGCATAGTGCCGATGCCAGTCTTGGCATGATCACCAAAGATTGTTCCGAGCATCTGCATGCCCGTGGTGCGGACTCCCGCCGGAGTCCAAAGCTGCACCGGACCGTAGGTGTTCTTGAGGTTGCTCGTCGTCGTAAGGGCGCCAAGGTTGACCCAGCGTCCCAGATAGGAGTGGCCGACGAAGCCCGCGTGCGCCTTGTTGCTGTGACCGAGAAAAATCGAGCTGCTCAGCTCTCCGTGCACCTTGCAGGTGTCTCCGATCGATGAGCCGCCGACGCGATCGCCCAGGATCTGCGAATCGCGGCCAACCGCGACCGGTCCCACCAGATGCGTGAAGGGAGCGATCACCGCTCCGGTTCGAATGAGAATCGGACCGTCCGAAGCATCCAGCACGACCTGAGGACCGATCTTCGCGCCTTCTTCGACAAAGATTCCGTGATCCCCAATCGTCGTCGCCGTCGTTATTGCGGTCGCCTCGATGAATTTTGCGCGGAGAGGAATGTCCTCCATCAGCTGATCGTTCAGCGTAGCGATGAATTCCCAGACTTCGCTGATCCAGCGGCCGTTGATTTTGCGGCCGCCGAGACTGGTCTGTATGGTTCCGAGATCGAGCGTTCCATCCGCGAACTGTGACACGGGGACGGGGCGGGCAAGCCTCACCGCGCACGCAAATCCCTGACACATGAGAAGGTCGAACCGGTCGAGCTGCAAGTCGAGGGGAATTACACACCGCGAGTTGACGACGATCGAGCCGGCCGGGATTTCCGATTTTGGGCCAACTGCTGGGGGGGCTTTGCCTTCCTCGAAATGTGCCAGGTGGGGGGAGCTGATGAAGCCCGCGCTTTCGAGCGATGTGGCGTGTTCCCAGCGCCGCCGGATGAGCGAAGTCCCGGCGCGAAGCTCGGAGACCGGCCGCGTGAGCGCGAAAGGCTCGAACTGCCGGGCACGAACATCGTCATAAAAGTAGAGAGCGCTCATGTGTTCGCCCGCTCCGAAGCCGGAAGCGACTCCAGCAACCGCTTCAAATCTGCTGCCTTCTCTCGCGTCGTGACCAGGGTCAGCCCGTCGTGCACAACCACCACCAGATTGTCCACGCCGTACATGACGACGCGGCTCTTTTCAGCATGCACGACGTTGTCGGTGCCGTCGAGAAGGTGCACGTCACCGACTGTAACGTTACCAAACTCGTCCTTGTCGCGCACCCTGCCCAGCGCTGCCCAGGTGCCGATGTCGTCCCAGCCAAAATCACCCGGCAGCACAGTCACGTTCTTGCTCCTCTCGAGCACGGCCGTATCCACCGAGACAGGCTTTGTCACACTCGCGAAAAAATCGGTCGCTTCAGCGTCCTGGCCGAGGCTGGTTGCGGTCTTGAGCTCGATCGCGTGCTGCTTGACCTGCGCCAGAAAATCGCCAACGGTCCAGACAAAAATCCCCGAGTTCCAGAGGTAGCCTTCCGAGCGCAGCTTTTCCGCGCCGGCGAGATCAGGCTTCTCGACGAAGCGCTTGACCGGCGACGCACCGGCGCTCGCCGGGTTGGCCGGCTGAATGTACCCGAACCCCTGATCCGCCCTCGTTGGCACAATTCCCACCGTCACGAGAGTGTGCGTTTTTTGCGCCACTGCCTCTGCCTGGAGGAGAGTGTCCCGAAACCCCGCATCGTCCCTGATTGCCCAGTCCGCGTGAACCGAGATCATCGTCGCGTCCTTGCCGGCGCGCCGCTCGATCGTCATCGCCGCCCACGTGAGGGCTGCCGCTGTTCCCGCCGGTCGCGGCTCGGCGATGATGTTTTCGCGGGGTATCGGGGGGAACAGTGCGCGGATCTTCTTGACGAGATCCGCATTGGTGAGCACCAGCGTGCGCGAGGGCTCGACGATTGGCGCCAGCCGGTCTATGGCGTCCTGGAGGAGTGGCTTCCCGCTGACGAGCGGCAGCAGCTGCTTGGGACGCTCCGGCGTGCTGAGAGGCCAGAACCGCGAACCTACTCCTCCGGCGAGAACGACAGCCCAGCGGGTCACTCGCTGTTCAGTCCAGCTTCGTCTGGCGCTCCGGTAAGACGCGCGACGAGCGCGTAGAGTTTTTTCGGGCTGAAAGGCTTGGTGAGAAATTGCGTCGCACCCAGGGCGAGAGCATCTCTCTCGTGCTTGGCTTCGCCGCCCGCGGTCAGGATGATACACGGGAGCGCCTTGAACCTTTCCTGCGCGCGAACTTCTTTCAGTACGTCGAGGCCGCTCAGCTTCGGCATCATGAGGTCGAGTAATACGAGGTCGACTGGCTCGCCTGTGTTCAGAAAATCGAGCGCCTCCTGTCCATCGTAAGCAATGCTCACTTTGAACGGACCCTGCTCGAGCTTCATCTTGATGATGCGGCCGATGTGCGGCTCGTCGTCGGCGACGAGGACATGGCAGAGGCGAGTGGCGATTCCGGTCACGGTTAAATCAGGGAAGCGATGTTACCGCGATAGCGGCGAACGTCGAAGAGCAGCCCCCCCAGGTCGGCGGACGGCCGAAGGAGGACAAGGAGAAGCGTATCGTCGGCCAGCGCCGCTATTATCGCGTAACCCTTTTGGTGCTCGAGGATCGCGGTGTTCATCGGGCCCTGTATTGTCGCCCGTCCGAGACTCTCCGCTTCGGAAACGAGCGCCGGCACACGGGCAGCGAGGTCCTCATTGTTGAGCCCGGGCGCCGCAAAACCTTCGATCAGAAGACCGTCCTTGCCAAGGACGAGCACGGCATCAACTCCGGGGCGCTGGCGAAGGGCGCTCGTGAAATCTCTGATGTTGGGCATTTATGGGGGAAGAAGTGCGAAGCTAGGAAACGGAAAGAGTGAAGTCAAGCGCAGCAATCGCTTGAACTGCCGTAAGTTAGGGGGTATTATCGAGAAGCAACCCCTCCAGTCTCTCATCTGTCCCATCTACTACATGAAATTGCGTCTCGCTCTGCTCGCGACGATGTCCGTCGTTGTTGTTCTGAATGCCTGCAGCGACCCGACGAGCGTGAAGGCGAACGCGGTCACCTTCGTCGACACGTTGTCCCTCTTCGCGCTGTCGGGGACGCCGCCGTCATATCCAAGCGGTCTCGCGGTCCTGGCCAGGAGTCCGGTTCGCGTTGACGGCTTCGCGCTGTTCGACGTCGCCTTCGACATCGACGCGGCCGGCAAAGCGGTGGTGTACCCGGTGAGACTTGTTGTTGCCTCGCCGAGCGGCTCGCGCGCGGTCGGTCTCATAAAACTCCCGGCAGTGTTCGATGCCGTGACCGAGGCCCCCAAAACCGGATATCAGACCGATTCCTCCTACGTTCTGAATCCGGGTGAAACATTAGTGATCCAGACGCCCCACAACCTCCAGCAGGGCGATCTCTGCACGTTCGCGATCAATCCGTATATATACGGCAAGGTTACGGTGGACAGCGTCAGTGTCGCTTCGCGAACTCTATTCCTACGACTTGGGCTCGATCCGAACTGCGGGTTCCGTTCCTTCGCGACTGGAATTCCCACGAGCTGATTAGTGCACGACCTGAGGATGGTGCGCGAGCACATCGACGCACTTCGAGCCGGATTGCGCCGGCGCGGGGTTCTGGATGCGCTTTCGCCCACCATCGATCGAGCCGTTGCACTGGACAGGTCTCGCCGCGAGACGATTCAAGCGGTCGAAGAGCGAAAGGCTGCGCGCAACGCGGTCAGCCAACAGGTTGGCCAACGCAAGCGTGCAGGCGAACCAGCTGATGATCTCCAGCAGGAATCACGTGCGCTGGGTGAGGAGATCGCGCGGCTCGACCGTGAGCTGGCGGAAACCGAAGGGGCGTTGTCGGCAATTCTCCTGGAGCTTCCCAACGTCACGCTAGACCAGGTTCCGGAGGGAGGAGAGGAGAACAACGCCGTCGTACGGACCTGGGGTATTCCCCGTACGGACGCGCGCGTGGCGCCACACTGGGATGTAGGGACCAGGCTCGGTCTCATCGACTTCGAGCGCGGCGCCAAGATCAGCGGCTCGGGCTTCATTGTGTTTCGGAAACTCGGAGCGCGGCTCGTACGGTCTCTCATGAATCTCATGCTCGACGTCCACACCCGTGACCACGGCTACGAAGAGACGTGGGTTCCGGTCGTGGTGAACAGGGCGAGCATGACGGGAACCGCCCAGCTGCCCAAGTTCGAGGAAGACATGTACGCGTTAAAGGGTGAGGACGCGTTTCTCATCCCGACGGCGGAAGTTCCGCTCACCAATCTCTACCGCGATGAGGTTTTGCCCGAGTCTGAGCTTCCGAAAGCTCTCACAGCCTATTCGCCCTGCTTTCGGAGAGAGGCGGGCGCCGCCGGCAAGGACACTCGCGGGCTCCTTCGCGTTCATGAGTTCGACAAGGTGGAGCTCGTTCGCTACGTGACCCCGGAAACATCGGCGGAGCAACTCGAGCTCCTGACCGATCACGCCGAAAAAATCCTGAGACTGCTCGAGCTTCCTTATCGCGTCACGCGTCTCGCCTCTGGCGACACCGGCTTTGCCAGCGCCCACACCTACGATCTCGAGACCTACGCACCCGGAGTCGGGAAATGGCTCGAGGTGTCGTCGTGCAGCAACTTCACTGACTTTCAGGCGCGCCGCGCCAACATCAGATACAAGCCGGCCGACGGCGGGAAGCCACGGTTCATCCATACGCTCAACGGTTCCGGACTCGCGTTTCCGCGCGTCATCGCCTCGATTCTCGAGCACCACCAGCAGGATGATGGCAGCGTGCGCATCCCCGCTGCGCTCAGCACCTATCTCGGCGCAGAGCGCCTTTCCTGAGTCATGCGCCGGCTTGCTCCGGTAACGCTCATCACCATTGGCGTGCTCACGCTCCTTGTGTGGTACGTGATCTACACCCGCGGGGTCGTCAGGGAGCTTAGGCAGGAGGCATCGCGTGTCGGTCTGATGTACGCGCGCGTGTACAACGGACTGAGCGACCCGAATCCTGACGCAGCCACCGCGGCGCTG
>JBDTND010000054.1:0-12396 GCA_039933915.1 Gemmatimonadales bacterium
GCAACTTACCAAATGACGGGCCTGACGGAGTCCGGGCGAACCATGGTGTCGCCCGACTTGCACCCGAAGGCCGCGGCGAACTGCGGCATGTTGGACACCGGCCCATTCGTCCTCCATTGACCCGGAGAGTGTGGATCGGTGTTGATTCTCACTCGCTGCGCTTCAGGCGTGATGTTCTGCCGCCAGATCTGGGCCCAGGCGAGGAAAAAGCGCTGTTCGGGCGTAAACCCGTCGATGAGCGGCGGCCGACTCTTTTCCGCCAGCGCCTTCTCCAGAGCCGCGTAGGAGATCGAGAGTCCGCCAAGGTCGGCGAGGTTCTCGCCAAGCGTGAGCTTTCCATTCACGTGAACGCTGTCCAGCACCGTATAACCGTCGAATTGCGACGCAACCAGCCCCGTTCCCTTCCTGAACTTCTCCAGGTCGGATGTTCCCCACCAGTTGCGGAGGTTTCCCTGCGCGTCGAACTGCGCGCCCTGATCGTCGAAGCCGTGCGTCATTTCGTGCCCGATGACAGCGCCCATCCCGCCATAGTTCACAGCATCATCGGCCTTCGGATCGAAGAACGGCGGCTGCATGATGCCAGCCGGAAAGACAATCTCGTTCATCGAGGGGCTGTAGTAGGCGTTGACGGTCGGCGGCGTCATTCCCCATTCGGCGCGGTCGACCGGCCGTCCGATGCGCGCCAGGGTGCGCCGGCGCTCGTACTCGCGGACCGCAACCTGATTGTTGAGGAAATGCCCGGGCGTGATTGTAAGAGTCGAGTAGTCACGCCATTTCTCGGGGTATCCGATCTTGTTGGTGAACGCGGCGAGCTTCCCCGCCGCCTGCAGTTTGGTCGTGTCGCTCATCCACCCGAGCGTCTGCAGCCGGTCGTGAAAGACGGATTCGAGGTTGCGCACCATCTCGAGCGCGCGCTGCTTCGCCGCGGGAGTGAAATACTGCGCGACGTAGGCCTGTCCAAGCGCGTCTCTCAGCCCGGCGTCGGTCGCGCGGGCGCATCGTTTGTCACGCGGCAGCATCTCCTTGGCTCCGCTCAGAGTGCTGCCAAACCGGAAGTCTTCGTTGACGAATACCGAGCTGAGGCTCGGCGCGGCTGCATCGACGAGATGCCAGCGGAGGTAGGCCTTCCAATCCGCGACTGGCACCGATGTCAGAATTGCGTCCGCGGTTTTCAGGAACTCCGGATTCTGAACGTTGATCGTCGAGATGTCAGGCCTTCCCTCCGCCGCGTAGAAGCTCGGCCATTTGAATCCTGGTGCGAGCTGCGCCACCTCGGCTGCCGTCATCCGGTGATAGGTGGCGTTCGGGTCGCGCATCTGCACACGCGTCATCGCGGGCTTGGCGAGAGCAGTCTCGATCTCCAGCACTTTCTGGGCGTCAGCCTTCGCCTGGGTCGCGCTCTCTCCAAGCAGCTGCAGCATCCGGGCGACGTGGTCCGTGTAGTTGGCCCGGATGTCTACATACCGCTTGTCGGTATTGAGATAGTAGTCGCGGTCCGGGAGCGACAATCCGCCCTGACTGATCGCCGCGATTACCGATGTGCTGTTCTTGAAGTCCTGCTGCGCGCCAAATCCAAACAGGTTTGAAACGCCACGCGAGTGGAGCCGCGCGACCGCAGCCTCCAGCTGGGCGCGATTCTTTATCGCATCGATTCTGTCGAGCTCCGCCTTGATGGGTTGAGCGCCTGCTCGCTCAGCTCCGGCGGAATCCATGCACGACGAATAGAAGACGCCAAGCTTGCGAAGATCGGCGCTCGCCTGCGCGTTGCCTTTCGCGGCAGCCCCACGAAGGATGGTGAGGAGATTGCCCTGATTGTTTTCCCCGAGCTGTTCGAAGCTCCCCCAGCGCGAAAACGCGGCCGGAACCGGATTCTGCTTGAGCCAGCCACCGTTGGCGAACTGATAGAAATCAGTGCAGGCCGAGACCGAACGATCGAGATTGGCCGGGTCAAGAGGCGTCGCCTGGATGGGGACGGCGTAGGTCTGTGCTGCCGCCGTGGTCGCCAGCGCGAAGATGAGCGCGAGCGCGTGGAAAACGAGACGCATGCGGGTGCTCCGGAATAAGTGTTTAGGTCTGGACCATAATCGCCGGGCCTGGAGGAAGCTAGCGTTTCGACTTCTTCCGTCCTTTTTTAGGCGTACCGCGACGACGATTTCGTTTCTTCTTCGCGGGCTTCATAATAGTTCCGCGGCAGCTGTCCGCGCCGCACTTGCAGAGGTAGAATTGCTCCAGCTCGGCGTCGCCCTTGCCAGTTCGCTCGTACTGGTAGTCGTAGGCGAGCTCGTCGCCGGGAAAGATTCCGCGCCTGGCGTGGATGAAGATCTTTTTGCCGGTGATTACGGCTTCACAATTGGGATCGCAGGAGTGGTTGATGAAGCTCGCATCCCCCCCGCCCGCCGCGAGGGCCCCGTCGATGCATGTCTTCTCGTCCAGTGTGAAGAGGAAGGTGTGGTGCCTCTTCATCTTGTCATCGTCGTAACGGCGGTCCGCTTCCTTGTTGCTGATTCGCTCGCCTACGTACTCCAGAATGCGAGTCCCCTTCCGGATGTAGCGCGCTGCGAACACCCCGCGACCATGAATTCGCGAGGTGCGAACGACGTATAAAGGCTCGCGCCCATTGCTCGACATCTAATCGATTGTCCCCGAGTGGAAAACTAGCGCGGCGATGCGACTATGAGGCCAATGCACTCGCCGAGGCCGATGCGGGCGGCGCCCTCGCGCTGGAGGTAGGCGCGAAGGATGATCTCGTCGCCGTCGTGGAGGAATTTTCGCTCCTCCCCCGTGGGAAGCACGATCGGCTCGGCACCGCGCCGGGTGAGCTCGAGCAGGCAGCCCTGCGATCCCGCGTCCGGGCCGGACACGGTCCCGCTGGCGAAGAGATCTCCCGGCCGCAGGTTGCAGCCGTTGCTCGCGTGATGTGTCAGCATCTGCGCCGGCGTCCAATACATGTCCGCAAGAGAAGCAGCGCTCAGACGCGATGGGCGAAGACGGCCCTCGCGCATCAGCATCGATCTGATGTAGACCTCGATGTTGAGATCGATTCCCCCCTCGGTTTTGTCCTTTTCTGATGAGAGATAGCGCAACGGCTGAGGATCGCCCGGCGGCCGGAAGAACGCGGGAACGCGATACGGCTCCAACGCTTCCCACGTGACGACCCACGGTGAGATGCTCGTCGCGAAATTCTTCGCGAGGAACGGTCCGAGCGGCTGGTATTCCCACGACTGGATGTCGCGCGCCGACCAGTCGTTGACGAGGCAGATGCCGAAGAGGTGTCGCTCCGCCCGATCGATCGGCACGGGCTCTCCGAGCGCGTTCCCCTGCCCCACGAAGAAACCAACCTCGGCTTCGTAGTCGAGCATCTCTGTCGGACCGAAGGTCGGCGTCGCGGATCCAGCTGCCGCTGACTGTCCCATGGGCCGACGTATTTCGGTGCCGCTGATAACTATGGACGAAGCCCGTCCATGGTAACCGATCGGGATGTGCTTGTAGTTCGGGAGCAGCGGGCTGTCCGGACGAAAAAGCCTGCCGACGTTCGTCGCGTGGTAGATCGATGCGTAGAAATCGGTGTAGTCGCCGATGACGGCCGGCGGAAACATCTCCACGTCGGCCATCGGAACGAGCGCGCCGGGCGGGAGGGGGTTGATGACGCTGTCATCACCCGGAGCACCCGATAGAAGCTCGCTCAGCCGCGCACGGAACTCGGACAGCGATTCCGGCGGCGCTTCCATCAGCTCGTTGAGGTTTGGGCGGTCGCACCAGCGGGCGACATCGCGCGCTGCGCCGCTCCACAGGTTGGCGCTGAGCGACTCACCGATGTCGACGATCTGGTCGCCGATCGCCACACCGACGCGCCGCTCCACATCACCTTTGCGCGAGAAAACTCCGAAAGGAAGATTCTGAACCGGAAAGTCGGTGTCGGGCGAGTTGGCGGACTCGATCCACGACGTCAGCGCTGGGTCGTGAGTTTGATTCACTGTTTGTTTGCTCGGGTTGTGCCCGTCAGTTGCTCGAGCTCGTCGACTGGCTCGCGAAATGAGCAGGAGCCGAAGGAAATGGCAAGCTCTGACCGCGAGGCTGCGATCTCTTCGGCGCTGATTCGTTTTCCCCGCCAGACGAGCGCGTCTTCCTCGAATATGAACGCGGACGCATCACTCTCCTCCAGCGCCGCGATTGCTGCATCCTTGCCGGCACCGGCGTGGAGCAACGTCGCGGCTATAAATACGTTGAGGAATCCATACATCATTCCCTTCGGACCGCCCGGTTCGTAAGTCAGACGATACTCGCCCCGAATCGGATGGTGGAGTCCGGCCGTGGCTTTGAACGGCACGCCTTCGCGGTGGCAGGTGGCGATGAAATCAACCACGGCTTTAGCGGGAGGAAATGCGTCGGGAGTAGTTCCGCCGGTTCGAACTTTGGCTCGTGCGCCCGCCTTCGCGATTGCCTTGACCAGCCCAGCCACCGCGCCCGTAATTGGAATCTCGAAATACGGAGTAAACGATTTGGGCAAATCACGACACTGTGCCGCGATCTCGTCGGGAGTGGTCGCCTTCATCTCGACGACGTCGACAACCACGTGGCCGTTCGCGGCCCTGGTGGCGGTGTGACGGCCATTGAACAGCGACAATTTCTCCACGGCCGCCCGGACATCGCCCGTGACCAGCGCACTAAGGTGCCATGGCTCCGCTTGGGGCTCGCGTGGCATCAGGTCCGAGCCGACTGCCTCGAGCTCGTCGAGGCGCGAAAGCGGGACGATGAAGCGGCCGAGGGCGGCCCGCTCCGGACCTTCGACGTAGGACGCGTAGGCCTCGAGAGCCGGCCGCATGTCCTCGCTCGCCGGTGGGAACAGCCCGGCGTAGTCTACCAATGCGGTTAGCAGGGCGTCGACGGATTTCACGCGAGCACTCGCGCAAGCGGGAGGATCATCGCAGGGAAACTAATTCCCAACGGCGGGTCCGGGCGAATGTCAGCGGTCCTTGAGCCTGCGTACGAATTTGAGTCCCGACCACGTATTGTCGATCGCGCACACTTTCACGTCGACGAGCCCAAGCTCCAGCCCAACCGTGCGCACGACGCCTTCGGTCAGATCAGTCTTCACCCCGGAGGTTTTCTTGGGCCACGCAACCCAGAGCATCCCGTTGGGCACGAGGCGATCACGGAGCCGCGGGAATCCTTTCACGAGCTGCGACTTCTCCGTTGCAAAGAGGACAGAGAAATCGAGCGGCCCACTCGAAACCAACATCGCGCCCGCGGGCATCGCGCCGAGGAGTGCCGACAAATTGTCCGGCGGCGCCACGAGCTGGATGCGAGCGTCGCGTTTGATCCCGAGCTTGTCGATGAGCGGCGTGCCCGAATATCCAGCCGTCGGAGCCGGGCGTGCCCTCATCCCCACTTAGCGGTCCGCTTGGCATCATGCGTCGCCGATAATCTTGAAGCGTGAGCGGAAAGAAGATCGCTGCGCGAAATGATTCCGACGACTACACGCGGATTCTTCCGGCTCACCACGGGCAAGCGGCCCACGCCCTCGCGCACCATATGGTCCGCCGCGTCGCGCACAGTACTGTCCTCGTAGGCAACCGCGGGGGGACGCTTAACAACGTCCCTTACCAGTGTTTCATCGGGATTCACAGGGTCGAGTAGTTCCCGCCGCGTTGTGACGCCGATGAGGAGCGATCTCTCGTCAATGACCGGGAATCCCTGATGGGTCGATGGTCCGCCACTGGAGCCGCTTCGCCCGAGCAGCCATTGCCGCGCATCGCCCAGTGTCTGGTCACCGCGGAGCGAGACGACCTTCGGGCTCGCGGCCTGTCGGACGAGAACGTGAGCAAGGTGGTCGACTTCGTACTCGGTCCGCACACTTCCTTCGCGCCGAGCCAGCTTCTCG
This sequence comes from Gemmatimonadales bacterium, assembly GCA_039933915.1. Lineage (GTDB taxonomy): Bacteria > Gemmatimonadota > Gemmatimonadetes > Gemmatimonadales > Gemmatimonadaceae > UBA4720. The sequence continues at coordinate 5,882 of JBDTND010000054.1, forward strand.
GTGAGAAGCGAGTGCCGGCTGAGGAGAAGTGACGTGAGATAGGCGGCCGCGCATCCAAGCATCAGCGGCAGGAGGCCCACCGGCTGCCTCGTCGTCTCAAACGCGAACACGATGGCAGTCAGCAGAGCGTGTGTGGCGCCGGCGAAGATCGCGGCCATTCCAACGAGGCCGGCAACCCGCGCATCTATTCCGAGGGAAGGAGCAGCAGCGGCCGCAATGGCTCCCAGCCACGCGCCAAGCCCACTGCCAAACGTGAACAGGGGCGCCAGGATGCCTCCGGAAGTCCCGCTCGCGAGGTACACGGCCCAGGCGATGAACTTGAGAACGACGATGATGACGAGCGCGCGTCCGACTATTGATCCTGACAATGCCCCAACGATGTTCGGATAGCCGACGCCGAGGATCCGGGGCTCGATGATCCCGAGCGCGCCGACAACCAGGGCGCCGATCGCGGGCCACCACATCCAGTGGATGTGCCACCTCTCTCCGAGGGTCTCGAACGCGTCCTCGATTCCGTATGTCACGCGCGTGACGCCAACCGCCACGATCCCGATCACAGCCCCGAGAAGCGTGTAAAACGCGAGCGCGGAATCCGTCGGCTGATGCAGCTCCGCGATTGGAAATACCGGCGCGGATCCGCTGAAAGCAACCCGTATGCTGGCGGCGACGGCGGAGGCGAGCGCCACTGGAATGATCGAGCGTGGCCTGTATTCGAACAGCAAAAGCTCGATTGCGAGCAGCACGGCTGAGACAGGACTTCCGAATGTCGCGGCCATCCCGGCGGCCGCGCCGGCCGCCAGCAACGTCTTGCGCTCGTCTGCCGTGACATGGAGATGTTGCCCGACGAGCGAGCCCAAAGCGCCGCCAGTCGCGATGATCGGCCCTTCGGCGCCGAATGGTCCGCCGGTGCCGATCGCGACGGCCGCCGACGCGGGCTTGAAAATCGTGACGCGCGCCGGTATCCGGCTTTCGCCGTATAGAACGCGCTGCATGACCTCCGGAATTCCGTGGCCACGGATTGCCGAGGAGCCATATCTGGCCATGAGACCGACTATGAGACCACCCACCACCGGGATGATCAATAACGCGAGCGCGCCGCGGTGTGCGCCGGCCGGATCGACGAACGCCGTCGAGAGCCGTCCATAATACGCGATGTTGGTCGCGAGTCCGATGAGGCGCACAAAAAGCTGGGCTACCAGGGCGCCAGCGGCACCAATGGCGATTGAGAGAGCGGAGATGAAAAGCGTGCGCCGCCCGAGCATTTGGTAGTCGCGGGGCGCACTGAACTTCGGGCCGTCCGATATGAGCCCGTGGTCTTCTGTGCTTTCTATCTCCGGAGCGAGTCCCGCTGCGATGGGGAGCGAGGCCTCATCGCGCGACCCGTGTCCGAGATCGGATTTCAAATTCAAACTCTTCGAAATGTCAGCGTCGGTCGATCACGCCCGGCAAGCGGAGCGTGTTTGGATATTGCAACTTAACTCAAGACCAGTGCCGCGAGACGTGCCCGGCGCGGAGCAATACCTCGAGGGCGCCCGACAGTGTCAGAGCTTTCGCGTAGATCCCCTGATCAGCCGCAGGATGAAGAGCAGCACGACCGCGCCGATGAAGGCAACGAAGATCGTCCCACCCATTCCACCGAAGGGCGTCGTGATGCCCAGAGAGCTGAACAGCCAGCCACCAATGAAAGCGCCGACGATCCCGATGACGATGTCGCCGATGATCCCGTACCCGGTGCCGCCCATCACGAGTGAAGCAAGCACGCCGGCGACGAGACCAACCACGATCCAGGCGATTATCCCCATTCTGTCCGTCCTCGAAAGAGTTTTTAGCCTTACGCTGTGGTACCGCAAGCGGTTCCAGTGCACATAGCATAACAGCAAAGGAGCGCCCCGACGAGGGCGCTCTTTTGTTAACGGTGACAGGAAGTTAAAAGCGCTTGTATTCGTACGGCTGGAATGTGCCGGTTCCGTCGTCTTCGGTGTAGTTGACCGTCATCACGCCATTCGCATCGGTTGTCACGGTTCCCTGGTCGTGAATCGCGTTGCTGCCGCTCCCGGAATCAATGGTCAGAGTCTCGCCATAGAGCGTCCAGGTGCCGGTCCTGAAGAAGGTCCTGCTTATCGCCGAGCCGCTCGGCGGCGTCAGAACCAGATCGTTCGTCTCGGCGAACGTCCCATTGCTGTTCAGAACAATATCCCCACCGGTCACATCCAGCGTCCCGCCATTCGGAAGGTCCGGATACCCCGGATCACCCGGCTGGACGACGAAGTGCGCGGGTATGCTCTTCCCCGCGTAAACCGTGAGCGTGTATGTTCCGGCCGCATCTGCTCTCGGGTTGGTGATGTTGTCCGTGCACGCGGCAAGGACCATCACCGCAGTGAGGCTCAGGAGTCTCTTGGTATGTCTCATAGAGCGTTGATCCTCGCGCGTTAGCTGGTTGGGTCCGGAGCCGCCGAACGCGCGCGGCCCGACGCTGCAAATTGTATGCAATTAACGTACATGGTATCCACCGCCGGCCCAGATATGTTCCCTGTCCCAACGCGGGTTAAGGTCTGTTGTATTGCGTCCGAGGACGAAGCGGCGCTGGCGGTCCGATTTGGCGCGTCGGCGCTGGGCCTCGTGTCGCGGATGCCGAGCGGGCCGGGTCCCATTCCCGAATCCCGGATAAGGGATATCGCGCGTTCCGTGCCGCCCGGCGTCGCAACCTTTCTGCTGACGTGTGAGACGACGGCTAAGCCAATCATCGCGCAACAACGTTTCTGCGGTACGAACACGCTGCAGCTCGTTGACGAGGTAGATCCCGGTGTTCACGCCGAGCTTCGCGATGCGCTGCCAGGCATCGCGCTCGTTCAGGTGATCCATGTTCGGGGCGACGACGCGCTCAGGCAAGCGGCCGCTGTAGCTGAATCAGTCGATGCGATCCTGCTCGACTCGGGGAATCCGTCGTTGTCAACGAAGGAGCTGGGTGGTACCGGGCGCGCTCACGACTGGGCGGTGAGCAGGAGGATACGCGATTCCGTTGACGTCCCGGTCTTCCTCGCTGGCGGACTCAATCCCGGCAACGTAGCTGCGGCAATCGCGCAGGTGGCACCATTTGGCGTCGATGTCTGCAGTGGGCTCCGCACGAACGGCAATCTCGACGAGACGAAGCTGGCGAATTTCATGCGCGCGGTGACGTCGCCTGAGACAGTGCGGCCCGCCAGAGCGCCCCGATGACGAGCCTGACGGGAGCGCCGCCGCTGAATGCGCCGGCAATCGCGTAGAGTGCAGTCGGCGGAAATCTCGATCCTTCCGCAATAGCGTAGATCGGCTCCCACTCCTGGGGATTGAACTTCGCCTTGAAGGCATCGAGACCGTCGAAATTGTAGAATCTTGCGCCGTGATGCCTCAACCCACGGAGCACAAGTCTCACCCACAGCGGCGGGTCCGGTTGCTCGACCAGAGCGCGCCGCGAAAGCGGTGAGAGGCCCAGCGTAGCGTACTCCGCTCCAGATGCCGCGATCTCCCGCATCGCAGTATCTATGAGCAGCTCCGCTGTTCCGTTGGGCGCATTGAATCCTCTCACGATCTGCTCGACGAGCCAGCCGTTTCGCGCGGGTACCGGCGACAGGACAGTAAACGCGACCACTCGCCCGTCCCCACGCTCGGCTACAAAGATGCGGCGATCGCCGAGATGGCTCAGCGTTTCAGGCTCGACCATGAAATGCAGCGGCGGCAGGTGGCGGGTCGACAACCACTGCGAAAGACATGAACGAAGCGACGGATGATTCTGCGCCCGCTCGGGCGCCCACTCTGAAACTGTCACGCCCTTGTTTCGCGCGCGATTGTACTGGGCCCGCAACGATCCCCGCCTTCCGGTGGCGGTAGACCAGTCCCGCGGACGCCACACGGGCTGCGCTCCGAGCAATACCTTCGACCAGGCCGGATCACTTCCGTAGCTGGAATCGAGGCGCTGTCCCGCACCGAAGTAACAGACGCGCTCCCGACGCTCGTGCGCAACGGCAGCGAACTCGGCCGCTATTTCGTGCAGCCGGCTCACATCACAAACTGGCGCGCCGCCAACGACGCGTGTGCCGCGATAGGTTACGAACCCGACGACGCCATCTCCGAGGGCAGAAAACCACAGCTCGATCCCTGGATTCAGTATCTGGTATGCAGTCGCGTTCCATCCGAATCTCAGGACGAGATCGCGCGCTTTTCCCCAGGCTGGGGCAGCGACAGAATCAGTCAAAATGGCGGATTGCGGTCAATGTTTGCGGTCGAAAGCTCTCCTCGCAGACAGCGCGCCACACATTCCCGGCTGTCGGAAAGCGTCCTTCACCGCGCACAACAGGTCGCTCGCCCTAAACGCACGTGCCTCCACCTCCGCGCAGGTCGTCACCCGGTATGATAGACATAGTTTCTCTCAAGCGACGAGCCCACTCAGTTGCGGCAACGCAACAAAGGAGGACTTCAATGACTGTTACTCTACCTAAGCACGCAAAGCCCCTGGCTGCAGTACTTATTCTGGGATTCCTTGCAGCCTGCTCGAGTGACCCGACGGGTGGCAACAGGCACCCCGTCCAGCTCTCGTTCACAACCAACAGCACGGTTGCAGCCGCATCGAACCGCATGGCCGCGGATCTCGTCGTCGGCCCTGCGAACGAGCTCGTTCTCCAGAAGGTTCAGCTCGTGCTCGGAAAAATCGAGCTCGATCAAACCGGCACCGCTGACTGCATCGCGGAGGCCGACGATGCAAACGACGATAACGGAGATATCTCGCACGACGATCACGAAGGCAATAGCGAAGAGTGCGAAGTCGTCTCGCGCGATCCACTTCTCATCGACGTCCCTGTCGACGATGCACTCCATCCAGTGATCAACATTCCGCTCGCGGCCGGCACATATCGCGAGCTGGAAGCGAAGCTGAGGCCTGCCCGCGATGAGTCTGTCGCTTTCAACACCGCCAACCCGAACTTCGTTGGAAAGAGCGTGCGCGTCGAAGGGACGTTCAAGGGAACGCCTTTCGTGTTCGCATCATCGGTCAGGTCCAAGCTGGAGATGGAATTCGATCCGCCACTCGTCGTGGATGAGACGACGAAAAACGCGACGGTCAGCATCGACGTGCGCAAGTGGTTTCTCGACGCATCGGGCGCGGTGATCGATCCGACCACCGCTAGACCAGGCAGCAGCTCCTTTTCACAAATTGAAAGAAACATTCGCCGGTCGTTCCATGCATTCGAGGACGACGAGGAACGCGGCGAGGACCATCATGAGGGTCATCATGGCAACGACGACGGCGAGCAGCACTAAGCCGGCGTCGGGGGTAGCAGGTACCTCGTCGGCCTGCTATCCCAGCCACGCCCCTGCGAGCAAATTCAATTGATGCAGCTTTTCGCGAGCCCCTCGTTTGCACCTCCGCAGAGCCTTCGCCTAAGACGCGACCGGGCCGAGCGGATACTCAACGGCCTTCGGGCGGCGGTCGTGTTCCTCCTGACGGCGTCGGCGCTCATGTACGCGCCGCACCTCTCGCACGCGCTGAATACGGCGAACGTGCTCGTGCTGGTACCGACACTTCTCTGGACGGTCGCGCAGTACCTGATATGGTACCGGCGGCCCGAGCTTCCGGGTTGGCTGTCCGCGGTAAACCCCATCGTCGATATCACGGCGGTGACGGCAATCATCGGCGGATATGCTGTTGCACAATCTGGAACGCTGGCGCTTCGCTCTCCGATTTTCCTGATGTATTTCGTCGTGCTGGCCGGACGCCCGGTTGCTTCCTCTGTCCGCAAAGCCGCATTCATTTCCGCACTGGCAGTCGTCGAGTACTCGGCGCTTGTCCTATGGCTGGTGGCGACGAATCGCGTTCCATTGGTCGTTAGTCCCATCGATGCCCTGCTGACCGCGCGCGTCACCCCGCTCGACGAGACGGCCAAGCTCATTCTGCTCACAGTTTTCGGCATCGTCTCGACCTACGCCACTTCGTGGGTCGAGCACCTGGTCCGCGAGGCGAGCAAAGAGTCGGCGGAGCGGCAGCGAGTGGTCACCAGGCTCGTACAATCCGAGCTCGATACGTTGAAGCTTCAGCTCAATCCTCACTTTCTGTTCAATGCACTCAATAGCGCGATGGCACTCATCGCCACGGATCCGCCGGCCGCCGAGCGGATGGTGTCGGAGCTGAGCGATTTTCTGCGCCTGGTGTTGTCGACCTCGAGCGAGCAGGAAGTTCCCCTCGAGCGCGAGCTGGGCCTCCTCGACCGCTACGTCGCGATTCAGAGAGTGCGCTTTCAGGATCGCCTCACGGTGAGCTGCAACATCGAGGATGGCGTAGGCGGCGCGCTCGTTCCGAGCTTGCTGCTGCAGCCGCTCGTCGAGAACGCAATCCGTCATGGCATCAGTCCGCGCGCCGGCGCCGGCTATGTTCAGGTGACGGCGAGACGCATTGGCGACAAGCTGTCCCTGACCATTCTCGACGACGGTGTGGGCGTGCGCGCACGCAGGTCGCGCGAGCAACGACCGGAAGCCGATGAAACTCT
>JBDTND010000055.1:0-12225 GCA_039933915.1 Gemmatimonadales bacterium
CTAGTCTCGAAGTGCACCTTTTTCCCATTCAAGCAGCATGAGTCTGAAGTACCGCATTCTCGTGATATTTGCACTCATCGCAGCGTCCATCTGGGCGCTGTTTCCGCGCACGGTCGTCGAGCGCGTCAAACGCAACGGGGAATTCGTCTACGACACCGTCAGGCGCGTTCCACTGAAGCGCGGACTGGATCTACAGGGCGGAATGCACCTCGCCCTCGAAGTCGACGAGTCCAAAGGTCCGGTAGCCGACAAGAGCAAGGCGATCGACAACGCGCTCAAGGTCGTTCGAAACCGCATCGATGAATTTGGCGTCTCCGAGCCACTCGTTCAGAAAGCGGGTGACGATCGGATAATCGTCGAGCTTCCCGGGATCGACGATCCCCGGCGAGCTCAAGACGTCGTCCAGAAGTCAGCCTTCCTCGAGTTCCAGATCACTGACGAGACCCAGGCGCTGGAGAAATCGCTACCGCGACTGGATGCGGCGCTCAAGGACAAGAAGCTCGTGACGGCGACACCTGGTTCCGCGAAGGACACCACCACATCGGCCGCCGGCCTGCAATCGCTCTTTACGGCCGACACGGCCAAGAAGGCCGATAGCGCCAAGGCTGACAGCGCCGGTGCCGCGGCCGGAACCGTCGGAGGGCCGGGCGCGTTCTCGAAGCTGGTGCAGCAGGGACAGATGCCGGGCGAGTATTACGTGGCGCAGACCGATGTGGGAACCATGACGCAGTATCTTACCCTGCCGGAGGTGGCTGCGGCGCTTCCACCGGGGAAGGTTTTGCGGTGGAGCGCCGACACAGTCTCCCTCGGTGGGCGCGCATATCGCGCTCTTTACGTCCTCGATGCCAAGCCGATCATCACGGGTGAGTTTCTCACCGACGCGAAGCCCAACACCTCGCCTACGGAAGGAAACCTCGTTCAGTTCACGATGAACAACGAGGGCGCGCGCAGATTCCGGACTGAAACCGGAAGACACATCAAGGATTACATGGCGATCGTCCTCGACCAAAGAGTGATGGGGCAGCCGCCAGTGATTCAGAGCGCAATTGGTGCGAACGGGCAGATCACGATGGGCGGTAAGGATCTCCAGGCCGCGCAGGATCTGGCGTTGGTTCTCCGCGCCGGCTCGCTCCCGGTTCCGCTAAAAGTCGTTGAAGTTCGTCAGATCGGTGCCAGCCTCGGCCAAGACTCGATCCACAAGGGTATCGTCGCCGGTACCATCGCCATCACGCTCGTCGTCATCATCATGCTCGGCTACTACCGCTTCTCGGGCGCGCTGGCAGTCGCAGCGCTCGTTCTCTACATCCTCTATACGGCCGCTGCACTAGCCGGATTCCAGGCGGTGCTCACGCTGCCCGGTCTGGCCGGATTCATCCTGTCGATCGGTATCGCGGTCGATGCCAACGTGCTGATCTTCGAGCGAATACGAGAGGAGCTCGTCCACGGCAAGACTGTGCGGACCGCCATCGACGAAGGATTCCGACACGCCATGAGCGCGATCGTCGACTCCAACGTCTCGACGGCGCTCACCGCGGCCGTTCTCTACCAATATGGAACGGGGCCGGTGCGAGGGTTCGCCGTCACGCTGCTCGCCGGTATCGCCGCGTCGATGATCACTTCGATCTTTGTCGTCCGCACCTTCTACATGATCTGGCTCAATCGCTCCCGCGATGCCCAGACAACACTGAGCATTTGATGATTCGGATTCTTCACGACACCAATTACGACTTCATCCGCTGGTGGAAGGTCATGGCGGTCATCACCGTTGCCTTCATCATGCTTGGGCTAGGCTCGCTGGCGGTCAAACCCCCCAACTACAGCATCGAATTCACGGGCGGCACGCTGATGCAGCTGGAGTTCACCCAGCCACCCGATGTCGGCGCGATTCGCTCGACGCTCGACCAGGCAGCCATTCACGGTGCTGAGATACAGCAGTTCGGAACCAATCGCGAATTCACGGTGCGCGCGCAGAACAGGGAAGCAGTAGCAGCGCAATCCCAGGGTGCGGAGAGCATCGCCGTAACGATCGAACAGGTTCTCAAGACAAAGTTCGGTGAGAGCAATTTGAAGGTCGTGCGCACCGAGGCCGTCGGGCCTCGTGTTGGCCAGGAGCTCAAGCGTGGAGCAATCATTGCGATTCTGCTCTCGTTTCTGATAACGCTCGTTTATCTGTCGATTCGCTTTGAATGGCGCTTCGCGGCCGCCGCGGTGATTGCGACCAGTCACGACGTGTTCACGACGATCGCGTTCCTCAAGCTGATGCACCTCGAGATCTCGCTGACAGTCGTGGCGGGACTGCTGACCGTTCTGGGTTACTCTCTGAACGATACGATCATCATCTTCGATCGCGTCCGGGAGAACCTGCGTAAGGGACGAAAAGAAACGCTGTACGAGACGCTCAACCGCTCGATCAACGAGACGCTGCCGCGGTCAATTCTGACCCACGCCACGGTTCTCGCCGCGACGCTCTCTCTGCTCTTCTTTGCCGGCGAGGTGATTCGACCTTTCGCCTGGGTGATGGCGTTCGGTATCATCACTGGAACGTTCAGCTCGATTTACGTAGCAGCTCCGGTGCTCCTCTGGATCGAACGCAAATGGCCCCGCAAGACGCTCGCTCGCAAGCCTTCATCGACAGCCACGCCCACCTCGCTGACCCGGCCTTCGGCGGCGACCGCGAGGCGGTAATATCCCGCGCCCGCGACGCGGGCGCGGTGGCGATAGTCTGCATTGGTGAATCGCTGGTGGCGGCGGCGCTCGCGGCGGAAATTGCGGCGGCGAATCGAGGGTTCGTTTTCGCGACTGCCGGGATCCACCCGCACGACGCGGCGGAGTTCGATGCCGCGCGCGACATTCCAAAGCTTCGGGCCATCGTCACGGATTCGTCGGCTGTTGCGATCGGCGAATGCGGCCTGGACTATCACTACGACAACTCTCCACGCGAAGCCCAGCGCGCGGCTTTCTCGGCTCAGATTGGTCTTGCCAGCGAGCTGAGGAAGCCGGTCGTCGTTCACACCAGAGAGGCCGAAGACGATACCCGCTCGATCATCGGGGATGCGCGCGCGGCCGGCGTTATGGGGGTGCTGCACTGCTACACCGGCTCGCATTCCCTCGCCGAGTTTGCCCTCGATGCGGGATGGTACGTGTCGTTCAGCGGCATTGTCACTTTCAAGAAATGGGCTGACGACGATCTCCTGCGGCTGGTTCCGCGAGACCGCCTGCTGGTCGAATCGGATTCACCGTACCTCGCGCCCGTGCCGTTCAGGGGTAAACGCAACGAGCCGGCGTGGGTGGTGCACACGCTCGCCAAGGTGGCGGCTGCCCGCACCGAGGATTCCCTCGAGCTTGGACGTGCGACAGCGGCCAACGCCGAACGTCTTTTTGGTCTGGCCTTGAACGCGGCCTAGTGTGTAACATTCGCGCTTCACTCTGATGCTGATTGTTTTGCCGCCATACCGACCGGAGATTTGAATGCCACTGAAGAAGGTCACCACCGAGCATGCGCCGAGCGCGATCGGACCCTACTCGCAGGGAATAATCGCGAACGGATTTCTTTTTACGGCCGGGCAGATTCCGCTCGATCCCGCGGCCGGCAAGATCGTCGAAGGGGGAATCGTCGAGCAAACCAACCAGGTGATGCAGAATCTGCAGGAAGTGCTCAAGGCCGCTGGTGTGACGTGGGCTGAAGTCGTCAAGACAACGGTGTTTCTCCAGGATCTCGCGCACTTTCCCACGGTGAACGAGGTGTACGGCAAGTGGCTCGGCGATGCGCGTCCGGCGCGCTCCACGGTGCAGGTATCGGCGCTTCCTCGCGGCGCGATGGTCGAGATGGACGTCGTCGCAGTCGTCGGCTCGAAGTAACTGGAGCCCAGGAGTGAGTACGTCCAAAACGCGCGAGGAGCTTTTCCGGCTCACCGCGTTCGCGCGTTGCGCCGGTTGAGCGTCAAAAATGGGTCCGGGCGACCTATCCCGCGCGCTGGCCGCGCTTCCACATAGAAAAGATCCGCGACTGCTCGTCGGCCGAGAGACCTTCGATGACGCGGGAGTCTTTCGCGTGTCCGACGATTTCGCTCTCGTGCAGACGGTGGATTTCTTCGCGCCCATCGTCGACGATCCGTTCGACTTTGGCCAGATTGCCGCGGCGAACGCGCTCTCGGATGTCTATGCGATGGGCGGCCAGCCGCTCACCGCTCTCAACATCGTCGCGTTTCCAACGAGCGAGCTGCCGCTGGAGGTGTTGACGCAGATTCTGGCCGGGGGCCAGGAGAAGGTGCACGAAGCCGGGGCGCTCATCGTGGGCGGGCACACCATCGTGGACCCTGAGCTCAAGTACGGGTTGGCCGTGACGGGACGCGCGCATCCGGATTTTCTCCTCACCAATGCTGGTGCGAAGCCTGGCGATCAGCTGGTCCTGACAAAGCCGATCGGAAATGGCATTCTCGCGACCGCCGGAAAGCGCGGAAAGCTTTCGCCCGAGTCGGAAAAGCTGATGCTCGAGGGGATGAAGCGACTGAATGGAGTCGCGAGCCGAGGCGCGCTCGCCGTAGGTTCGCGCTGCGCGACGGACATCACCGGCTTCGGCCTGCTCGGTCACATGTCGCACATCGCGCGCGCAAGCAGCGTCACGCTTCGCGTCGACCTCGACTCGGTTCCACTCCTTCCCGGAGTTCGGGAAGCAGTGGCGTCGGGCTTTACGACGGACGGCGCAAAGAGGAATGCGGAATATCTTCACGATCTGGTGCGATGGACGAAGGGTAGCGATGAAGATCGGGCAATTCTCAACGATCCGCAGACCTCTGGTGGGCTTCTTGTTTGCGTCGGTCGGTCCCGAACGGCTGACTATCTTTCACGCGTTGAGGGATCGGTAGTCGTGGGCGAGGTCATCGACCGGGGAGAAGTTGCGATCGAAGTTCAGTGAGACGCGTGGGGGTGGATGGGGCCTGGTGGCTTCCGTGATCTTCAAAATCACTGTGACCCTACTTCGTAGGGTCGGGTGGGTTCGATTCCCACACTCTCCCGCCACTCTGGTCGCAATCGTGCTGCTCTCCGTTGGAGCTCTCTGGCCGTCCATGTCAGCAGCTCAACAGCGCGACAGCGCGCGCGCGGGAATTGGCGCGCCGAAATCGGGACCACCCCAACAGGCAGCGGCGGATACGACGCGCAAGCCGCCGATCTCGCCGCGCCGCGCCTTCCTCACGTCCCTTCTCATTCCCGGCTACGCGCAGACCGTGCTCGGCCGCGACCGCGCCGCGATGCTCTTCGCGGTCATAGAAATCGGCTCGCTTGGAATGGCAAGAAAGTCGGCAATGGACCTCGCTGAGGCGAAGGGACTTCCGCGGGACAGCGTCGTTGCAAGCTACAAGATCGATCCGACCACGGGCCTCGCCGTGATCGATCCGAAAACGGGACTTCCAGTCCCCGACAAATACATTGCGAGCCGTTTCACGGACGACCGAATAAAGGCGCGGCGAACTCACTACGAGGACTGGATCGCCGCAATCGTGTTCAACCACCTTTTCTCGGGCGCCGACGCCTACGTCGCCGCCAATCTCTGGGACTTCAGCGCCAATATCGGCGTGGTGGCGAACCCGCACTCCGCCGGCGTCTACGCCACACTGAGACTGCGTTGAGCAACTCCGCGCCAATCGGCGTTTTTGATTCCGGCATGGGCGGGCTCACCGTCGTGCGCGAAATGATCACCCAGCTTCCGAACGAAAGCGTCATCTACTTCGGCGACACCGCGCGGGTTCCTTACGGCCCAAAGAGCCCTGACACCGTGCTGCGTTACAGCAGGGAGATCACGTCCTACCTCAAGGGGGAGGGCGTGAAGGCGTTGGTTATCGCCTGCAACACCGCAACTGCCCACGCGCTGCCGGCGCTGCGCAGAGAATTCGATCTCCCGATAATTGGCGTGATCGAGCCGGGAGCCCGAGCCGCCGCGGCGGCGACGAAAACCAAGCGTGTGGGCGTGATCGGAACGGCAGGCACCATCAAGTCACGCGCCTACGAGAAGGAGATAAGGAAGCTCGTTCCCGACGTGGAGCTCACCGCGCAGGCGTGCGCGCTGTTCGTCCCGCTTGTCGAAGAAGGGTGGGATGACACCGAGCCCACCCGCGCGATCGCGCGCAACTACCTGGCGCCGATGGTGTCGGCCGACATCGACACGCTTGTCCTGGGATGCACCCACTACCCGCTGATGAAGACCGTGATCGGCAATGTGGTCGGGCGCGCGGTCAGACTGATCGATAGCGCCTATGAGACGGCGCGTGAGACGGGAGAAGTCCTGAGAGCAAAGGGTCTGGCAAACGAGACGCCGAACGGCGCCCGGTACCGGTTCATTGCATCGGACGCGCCCGACACCTTCCTCGGTATCGCACAGCGCTTTCTCGGCTCACCTATTGATCGAGTTGAGACACGCACCATTGGCTGAGCCGTCCCACTCGCGCAGCTCGATGGCTTCGTCTGTAACTCTGAGAAAAGTCGGCGCGTCGAGCCACGATCCCGCGTTGGCAAAGATTCCGCCGCTTTCCATCCGCTCCAGCGCGGGAACGTGGGAGTGGCCGTACACCAGAAGGTCCAGGTCGTGGGCCTTCGCCAGCTCCTGCTTCGCATAGCTTCGCAGCCCTCGTCCTTCATCTCTCGCTCGATAGGTTCTGCTGGCGTTCGAGCTCCCCTGTGCAAGCCTGCTCGCCCAGTCCGGATGCAGGCTGCGGAATGCCCTGATAGCGAGCGAATGCCTCATGATGGGACGGATCATCCGGTAGCCGCGGTCCTCGCGCTCGCGCAATCCATCGCCGTGCTCGATCCGCGCGCGCCACCCCGCGACGTTCCCTTGCCACGGACCGACGATGTAGCTCACGCCTACGTCTTCGCGCAGGACCTCTCCTCCCCAGCAGTCGTGATTGCCGGCGACCCAAAGAATCTCGACGCCGGCCTCCTTGAGCTCGGCGAGCGCCGCGAGAGCGCGAAAGCTCCGCCGGGGAATGACGGTCTTCCACTCGAACCAGAAATCAAAAAGGTCGCCGTTGATTATCAGCGACCTCGCCTCTTCGGCCAGTCCGCGAAGAAAGGACACGAACGATCTTTCGATTTCAGGACTGGCGACGCCCAGGTGCGCGTCCGATATGATGTAGCAAGGGGCGTTGAGCACGGCTCAAGTTAGCTGTTTGGAGCAGGCTTTACAAAGCATCTGGTACGGGCCATTTTCGACTTTCCCTCTCACATGACATCCCATACCAGCCGCGGCGCGGCTCACTCCGTCGAGTTCCGGGTACGTTACGCCGAGACCGACCAGATGCAGGTAGTGTATCATTCCAACTATCTGATCTGGTGCGAGATTGGACGCACTGAGTTCATTCGCGCCCTGGGGACGCCATACGCCGAGCTCGAGCGGCAGAATGTCACGCTGGCCGTGGTGGAAGCCAGTCTGCGTTTCCACTCAGCCGCGCGATACGACAATCTGATTCGCGTTACCACCACCATCAGCGACGTGAGATCGCGCACTATAACGTTCGAGTACGTCATCACAAACGCAGAAACCGGCGAGCGGTTCGTCACGGCGAGTACCAAGCTCGCTTCGCTGACGCGCGACTCCCGGCTCACGACGCTGCCGGAACCACTTCGAAAGGTGCTCAAGGATGCCGCTTCGTAAGCACATCGTTCACGTCGCCTTTCTGGCCAGCATTGCCGCGACGGCGAGCGCACAGAAACTTCCGCCGGCAATCGGCGGCGGTGAAGTCAACCTTTACGCGCGGCTGCTGGCGATGGCCGATACGCGGCAGCTCGACACGGCGTTGATCGATCGCGCGTTCGCCAGCAAGTGGCGTCCGCTACGGGCCGCCGCGACGATCGCTATTGGGCAGATCGGGACCGAGCGGGGCAGGGCAGGAGTTCCGCGTTTACGGACTTTGCTCAAGGATCGGGATCTCACCGTTGGAGGCAACGCGGCCTACGCTCTCGGCCTGCTGCGTGATACTGCGTCTGTTGCAGATCTAAGCGCCGCGCTCGCCGCTAATCACGCCGTCGCGCGTGAAGCTGCGTGGGCACTGGGGGAGATCGGCGCGCCTGCGCGAGCGGCGATCATCGCGGGATTGAAAGGCGAGCACGACCACGATACTGAGATCCAGCTACTGCTCGCAGCCGCGAAGCTTCGTCCGGTTCCCGTCGCGGAGGTCAAGCGATTTCTTCACGTCGGCGATCCATCCGTCGTATGGATTGCATCGTATGCAATCGCGCGTACTCGCGCCCCTGCCGGCGTGCGCGCTCTCCTCGACCTCGAGGCTTCGCCGGCGCTCGCCGCCAGACCGCAAAACGCCGCCCCTTCGACTGAGATGATGCTCGGCCCCTATACCGATGCAGTGAGCGGGCCTCAACGTACGCGCGCGGAGATTGCCCGCGGGCTCGCCAAGTCGGCGGCGGGTGATTCGCTCGGAGTGCCGGCGTTCGCCGTTCTCGCGCGGCTTGTCGGCGACGTGAATCCGCATGTCCGGATAAACGCAATCCGCTCGCTCGCCACGTACGGTCCGCCCGCAAAGCCGGCGCTCATCTATGCGGCTCATGACACCGACCCGAACGTGAGAATTGCGGCGGCTCAGGGTTTCGGAACCGTTTTGTCGAAGGCAGCGACCGAGTTCCCCGCATTGTGGGCCGCCGACACATCGGTCGCCTATCGCTCGGCGCTCCTGGCCTCGGCCGCGCTCGCCGGTCTGAGACCGCCGGAGCTAGCGCAGTGGGCTACCAGCGGCGACTGGCAAAACAGGGCGGCTGTCGCGTCTGCAGCCGGAGACACGCTCGATCGCGCATTCGCGATCTCACGCTCCGTCCCGCTTACGCGCGATCGCGATCCGAGAGTGCGCGAAGCCGCTTACGCCGCGATTGCTCCACCCTCGGGAATGCCGCTAGAGGACAGCGTGCATGCTCTGCTGGTGAGCGGGCTCCGTGATCCCGATTTCTACGTTCGTGCGACGGTGATCGGCGCTCTCACCGATCGCCCGTCAGCCGCTGATCTCGCCGCGGTGCTCGCGAGCTACCATCAGGCGGCCCGCGACTCCGCGAACGACGCGCGCCTCGCCGCGATCCAATACGTGGGTGCGCTCTGGAAGAAAGACAGCACCGCGCTCAACCCGACTTGGCGCGCTGAGCTCGCGAAGAATCCGGTTCCTGCCGACCCGCTCGAGCGCGCAGCCGGTAAGGCAATTCCGGTTTGGAAGAATTGGGGCGCTGTGACGCCGACTCCGAGACCACTCGCGTGGTACGAGGACATCGTGCGCGCGATCGTGATGCCGGCCTACATCGGGAAGACGCTCAATGCGACGATCAACACAGTGCGCGGGCCAATCCGCCTCGAGCTCTTCGGCACCGATGCTCCGATCACCACGTGGAACTTTCTCAACCTCGCGCGGTCTGGATACTATCGCAACACGCGATTCCACAGAGTCGTTCCA
Source organism: Gemmatimonadales bacterium (assembly GCA_039933915.1). Taxonomy (GTDB): domain Bacteria; phylum Gemmatimonadota; class Gemmatimonadetes; order Gemmatimonadales; family Gemmatimonadaceae; genus UBA4720. The sequence continues at coordinate 9,441 of JBDTND010000055.1, forward strand.
AATTTCGTTGCCCAGGATGGCGACCCGCGTGACGATGGAAATGGCGGTCCCGGTTACTCGATACGCGACGAGATGAATCGTCACCGTTACGAGCGCGGCGCAGTGGGCATGGCGTTGTCCGGGCCTGATACGGGCGGAAGCCAGTATTTCATCACTCACTCCCCGCAGCCCCATCTCGACGGACACTACACAGTGTTCGGCCGAGTCGTGGGCGGGTTCGATGTCCTCGACAAACTCGTGCAGGGCGACCTCATAACACGCGTGGATCCAAAATGAATCGTGTGGCTCTCCTGGCCGTTGTAGCAGCAGTTGGGTGCGTTCCGTCCGCCGCGCCGCTCAAGGGCGTATTGGCGCCGGATCGGTCACTTCCGTCCCTCGTGCTGCCGGCAGGGAAACGGCACCTCGTCTTCAAGTGGGAATACAGAGAGGGTGACATCGCCGCCCGCGGAGATGGATCCGTCCGAACCTCCGCTCCGGACAGCGCGCGCCTGGACTTCTTCCTTGGCGGAGGACTCGGCGCGGGAGCGGCGGTTCTCATCGGCGATTCGATACGTTCCCCGCATGCCGAGCTGGCGCGTCGTTACATTCCGCCATCGCCCATGATGTGGGCGGCGCTCGGAAGGCTCGCCATCCCGGCGCTTCCGGACACGGTGGTTCGCATCGACGGAAACGTTCTGCGTGCCGACGTGGGTCGTCCGGTGCAATGGAGACTGGCCATTCGCGGCGACACTCTTGTTGAGCTCGAGCACATTTCCGGAGGCAAGATCATCGAAAGTCTCACTCGCGGCGCGAACCGCGTTCTGGTTTACGAAGCACCCGGATCGAGGCGCCGGCTGGAGCTGACGATTCTGCGAGACGAACCTGGATCTTTCGATGATTCGATCTGGAGTTTATAGTGTTGTCCTGGTTGCGCTGACTGCCTGCATCCCGTATGGCTTCACGGGTGGCGGGTTGCCCTCTCACATAAGGACGGTTGCGATCGTTCCTTTCGAGAACCAGACCACCGCACCTGAGCTTCCGCGCGAGCTCACCGACGCTCTTCGAACCCGGCTGCATGACCGGCTCGGTCTTCGCGACGCCTCTGAATCCAGAGCCAACGCGATAGTGCGCGGTACGATCCAGCGCTACGAGACCGACATCCCCATTGGGTTCAGCGCGAACGACAGAGCGGCGACGACCGCCAAACGGCAGCTGCAGCTCGTGGTCGATATAGAGATGGTGGATCAGGTGAGCGGCAAGACGCTATGGCAGCGGAAAGGTCTTCTCGCCCAGGGCCAATACGAAGAGCGGGGAGAGGCTCTCGGCAGAAAGCAGGCGATCGACCAGATCGTTTCCACAGTGATCGAGGGGGCGCAATCCCAATGGTAAATCGTCGCGGGGAAAGCAGGCTTGGCTGCCTGTTTCCTCTGCTTATCCTCGCGATTGCCATCTACTTCGCGTTCGATTTCGGTCAGGCCTATTTCCGGCTCTATCAGTACAAGGACGCAATGGGCCAGGAAGCGAGATTCGCTTCGGACAACACGGACGATAAGATCAGGAAGCGTCTCTCAGCGCTGGCGGACACCTTGCAGCTTCCCGCCGGCGCCGAGCTGATAAGCATCGAGCGTAGCCCGACGCGGATCACTATCTCTGCCGACTACGACGAGATCATTCGACTTCCAATGAACAAAGAGAAAGTTCTTCATTTCCACCCCATGGTGATGAGCGGACTCTGAAGCCTCGAAATCCCGCTGCAAAGATCGCGACACTGGCGGAGGCCGAACGGTGGAGAGCTGGAAGAAAGGGCCGGATCGCGTTCACGAACGGTGTCTTCGATCTGCTCCACAGCGGTCACGTGGACATCCTCATGGCAGCGCGCGCCTCGGCTGACGCGCTCGTCGTCGGCGTCAACAGTGATGAATCCGTACGCCGCCTCAAAGGACCCACACGTCCGGTTCGCAGCGACGCCGAGAGAGCGTACGTCGTAGCGGCCCTCGAATGCGTTGACCTCGTCGTGATCTTCCCCGAAGACACACCGCTCAATCTCGTTCGGCATCTCAAGCCCGACGTCATTGTGAAAGGCGGAGATTACACGGAAGACACAATAGTCGGCGCATCGGACGTAAAGAGCTGGGGCGGGAGTGTCGTCGTCGTACCTCTCACGCCCGGTAATTCAACCACGGCAATCATTCGGAAGCTCAGTGAAAACAGCTAAGCAGAATCGGATTGGACGCGATCCGTCGGAGTTGAGGCCCATCACCTTGGAGCGTGGTGCTGCCCCATATGCTGAGGGTTCGTGCCTTATCACGTTTGGCGCGACGCGCGTGTTGTGTACAGCAACGGTGGAGGAGGGCGTGCCCGGGTGGAAGCGTGGCCGCGGAGAAGGTTGGCTCACCGCCGAGTACGCGATGCTTCCTCGCGCCACCCTTACACGGACTTCTCGCGAGAGATCCCAGGTTGGCGGACGCACGCAGGAGATACAGCGTCTCATCGGCCGCAGCGTGCGCGCGATGCTCGATGATTTCAAGTTCGGAGAATTCACGGTTAAGCTCGATTGCGATGTGCTCGTTGCCGACGGAGGCACACGCACCGCTGCGATCACCGGTGCCTCGGTCGCGATCGTCGATGCGTTCGATTGGATGGTCAAAGCCAAAAAGCTCGCCCAGACGCCGATAAAGCGGCGTGTCGCCGCCGTGAGCGTTGGTGTGATCGACGGACAAGCGAGGCTCGACCTCGACTACGAGGAGGATGTGAGAGCGGAAGTCGACATGAACGTCGTGATGAGCAGCGAGGGCAAGTTTGTGGA
>JBDTND010000056.1:0-12114 GCA_039933915.1 Gemmatimonadales bacterium
GTGGCTGAGAAAGTCCCTCAGAACCTGATCCGGTTAGTACCGGCGTAGGGAGTCGAACAATGGAAGCACGTACGCAGATGCACTACGCGCGTCGGGGCGACATCACCGATGCAATGCGATTTGTGGCGGAGCGAGAGGAACTGTCGCCCGAGCTCGTTCGCGACGAGATCGCGATTGGACGGCTGATCATCCCGGCGAACATCCACCACCTCGCCGGCGCCCTCGAGCCGATGGCGATCGGCAAAGTGTCGCGCGTGAAGATCAACGCCAACATCGGCAACTCGCAGGTCTCGTCCGATGTGAATGGCGAGATCGAAAAGCTCCAGATCGCCGTGAAATACGGAGCTGATACCGTGATGGATCTCTCCACCGGCGGCAATATCGACGGAATTCGCCGCGCCATCATCGCGGCGTCCACCGTTCCAATCGGCACCGTTCCGATTTACCAGGCTGTGCAAGGCGGGCCCGATGGAAAGTGGGACAAGCAGCTCGAGGAGCTCACCGCGGAAGACCTCCTCGACATGATCGAGCACCAGGCAAAGCAGGGCGTCGATTACATGACGCTCCACGCCGGCATCCTGTTCGAGCATCTCCCGCTCGTCCACGGCCGCATCACCGGCATCGTCAGCAGAGGCGGATCGCTCCACGCGGTATGGATGATGGCGCACCGCAGGCAGAACCCGCTCTATGAAAGGTTCGACGACGTCCTCGACATTCTTCGCCACTACGACGTAACGGTCTCGCTCGGCGACAGCCTGCGACCCGGATGCATCGCCGACGCCAGCGACCGCGCGCAATTCGCCGAGCTCGACACTCTGGGCGAGCTGACGCGCCGCGCCTGGGAGCGCGACGTGCAGGTGATGGTCGAAGGCCCGGGACACATTCCGATGGATCAGATCGAGATGAACGTCCGGCGCATGAAAGAGGTCTGCCACGAAGCGCCGTTCTATACGCTTGGGCCCCTGGTCACCGACATCTCGCCGGGATACGACCACATCTCGAGCGCGATCGGCGCTGCCATGATCGGGTGGTTCGGATCCGATATGCTCTGCTACGTTACTCCCAAGGAGCACCTCGGACTTCCCAATGCCGAAGACGTCCGCCAGGGCGTCATCGCCTACAAAATTGCCGCGCATTCGGCCGATGTCGCCCGCGGCAGAAAGGGCGCGCGCGACCGCGACGATGCGCTATCGCGCGCGCGCTACGCCTTCGACTGGAAGGAACAGTTCCGTCTCAGCCTCGATCCCGAGAGGGCGCAGGAGTATCACGACGAGACATTGCCGGCCGAGTACTTCAAGAGCGCGGAGTTCTGCGGAATGTGTGGACCGAAGTTCTGCTCGATGCACCACTCGAAAACCATCGAGGAGGGAATCGCCCGGATGGCGCGCGAGCAACAGCTTGTCGGTGTTGAAGCGGGCTGATCTCGAGCGGTTCTGTGAGCGTTGCGCGAGCGTCGCACGGGTCTCCCGCCTATGCGCGACCTTGTTCTGCGCCGTGATCGGCGCGACGACGTGCGTCAACGTCCGCGCATCCACTGGCCGGACGACGGAACGGGTGCCGCCAGTCGTCGTCAACCGGCCCGGCGGAGAATCCAACACGCCGCTGGACATGCGCCCGATGCTCGGATCGGATTCCGCCTACTTTCGCGATCATCCGCTGATGGTGCCCGTCGAGGGTGTATTGCCCTCGGCATTGAGGGACACATACCACGAGGGGCGAAGCGGCGGACGCATTCACATGGCGACGGACATTCTGGCGATGCGCGGGACCCCGGTGTTGGCCGCGGCCAACGGACGCATCACCAAGCTGGCAACCGGCGGTGCCGGCGGGATCACGATCTACATCGCTGACGCGAGCGGACGCTTCGTCGAATACTATGCGCATCTCATGGGCTACGCGCCCAACGTCAGGGAAGGCCTCGAGGTACGGGAAGGCGATGTGATTGGCTTTGTAGGCACAACCGGGAACGCGCCACCGAACACGCCTCACCTCCACTTTCAGGTGATGCGCGGCGACGCCAACTACTGGAACGGGACACCCATCGATGTGCGGGGCTTCATGACGAAGCAGGGACGGATGAGAAATTGAAGGGTAAAGAGCGGGCGGAGCTGCGCGCGGAAGCGCATCATCTGAGTCCGACGGTTCACGTCGGGCAGCACGGGCTGACGCCGGCCGTGATCGGCACGCTCGACGACGCGTTGCGCACGCGCGAGCTCGTGAAGGTGAAGCTGGGAAACAAGGATGACGTGAAGCCGAAGGATGCCGCGAATTCGCTGGCAGCGGCCACCAACTCCGACGTAGTCCAGGTGATCGGACGCACAGCCACGCTCTTTCGTGAAAATCCTGACCTCGACAAGAAGCGTGGCGAGCTTCCACCTTGGCGGAAGTAAGCCACTGAACCTCTTAAGGAGTAGCTGATATGGGCGCACCTGCTGTCGCCGTGATCATGAGGAGGCGGGAAAACGAGGTCATCGACGATTTCCGCGGTGCACAGGCGACTTCTCGTGAGAAAGCGCAGTCGTACATGGCTGTGGGGCTTGGCCATTCGCTGGCGCTCAAACGGCTGCGCGAACGCGCGGTAATCCGCGAAGCGGCACCGGGAACCTATTACCTGGATGAGGAGGTATGGACGGCGGTGCGCAAAACGCGCCGGCGCATCGCGAGCCTCATGATTCTCATCCTCGCACTCTTCCTGCTTGGCACTCTCATCGGAACAATGAAGTGATATCTTTCGCGGTTGCTATTCATTCAGGCGAGTCTATTTTTGGCAGAGGAAACAACCGCCGCAACCGCGCGAGAATCCGCGGTGCTGTTGAACCATTGGGGATGACATGCCCTACGTAATAACCGAAGCCTGCAAGAATACGAAAGACCGAGCGTGTGTCGACGTGTGTCCGGTCGACTGCATCTATGAAGGGCCCGACCAGCTCTACATCCACCCGGACGAATGCATCGACTGCGGCGCCTGTGAGCCCGAGTGCCCGGTGACCGCGATCTTTCCGGAAGAGGACGTGCCCGCGAACCTCAAGGAATACGTCCAGATCAATCGAGAAGTGTTCAAGAGTCCCGACCCTCCCGGACGACCCAACCGGTAGCACCTCAGTGCGGGCGGCTGGCGGAATCCAGCGCCCGGCCCTCAATATCCGACCTTATGACTCCTCCCATCGTTCCTGGAAAAAACGGAATGTCCACCGTGCTGCTTTCACATCCATCCGGAAGCTCGGCGGATGTGTATCTGAACGGCGCGCACGTGACGTCGTGGATTCCCGCGGGCGGCAAGGAAGTGCTTTTCATGGGCAAGACGGCGACGTTCGCTCCCGGGGATCCGATTCGGGGCGGAATTCCCGTCGTGTGGCCCCAGTTCGCGAATCTGGGTGCACTTCCACAGCACGGGTTCGCACGAAAGACGGAATGGCAGCTTGCGGAGAGTGCCGAGTCGCCGGACGAGGGCGCATCGGTGAAGCTCGTGCTGACGGACGACCATAAGACGCGGGAACAGTGGCCGTACCATTTCCGCACCGAGCTCACGGTCTCGATCGACGAAAAGTCGCTCATGGTGAAGCTCGACGCGTTCAATACGGGCGACGAGCTTTTCACCTTCACTACCGCGCTGCATACCTACATTGCCGTCGCCGACATTCGTGAAGCGGCGATTCGCGGCTTTACCGGCAAGTGGTATCTCGACAAAACCCAGGGCGGAAACGAGACGAAGGACGAGGCGAAAAAGCTCGTGATCTCCGACGAGACTGACCGCGTCTATCTCAAGGCGCCCAAGAAAGTAGAGGTCGAGGACAGAGGGAACGACCGGCGCATCGAGATACGCTCGGCCGGCTTCAAGGACGCCGTGGTCTGGAATCCGTGGGTGGAGAAGGTGACGGGATTCATCGGTCTCGACACGGACGACTACATGAGAATGGTCTGCGTCGAGGCAGCGCAGATCGGTACTCCGGTGGAGCTGAAGCCGGGCGCGTCGTGGAGCGGTTCCCAGACGTTGGCCATTGTGTAAGTGGCGATCTTCCGCCAGTCCGCGTTCAAGTGGCAGTGCGACAAGTGCGGAGTGTTTTTCAAAGCAGGGAGCGGGGGCGCGTGCTCGTCCTGCAAGCGGTCACTTTGCGCGAGCCACTATTACGGATCGTTTTGGGAGAAGTTGAAAGCCAGCTTCTCGAGTGAGCGGATTCTTTGCGTTGACTGCAGGGCCCGAGCTCAGGCCAGGTCGCAGGGAGCAGGCTAGGGCGAGTGCGTGAAGTTGATGTAGCCGCCGCCCCAGCCCCAGGCCGAGCATGTGGTCACTCCGTTCTGGACGTGGCAATCCATAATCCGACTCTTGATCCAGAACGCGAGGATCAGCACCGCGTACTGCAGAAACGTGCTGATCTCGCTCTTGAACGCTTCGCCCCAATGGTATTCCGCCACCGGGTACTTGGTGCGGGGCGGACGCGGAATCCAGCGCGGCGTCTCATTCTTGTAGTCGAGATACTCGCGGCCAAAGATCGATTCCAGCACGCCTTCCTCGTAGCGCACGATCAGCTCGTATTCGGCGGCGAATAGCAGTACCGCAAACGGCAGGAACCAAAGCACGCCCGAGATGGTGACGAATCCCATCCAGACCAGAAAATTGCCGATGTAAAGCGGATTTCTCGCCCACGCGAAGATTCCATAAGTGACCAGACGCTGCACGTTGCGCGAGCGGCGACGCGTAACCGTTCCAGCAGCCGCGACGCCGGCGAGGCGGATCGCTTCTCCAATTGCGATGAGCGCGAGGCCCACCTCCCAGCGAAATGGAGATGTCGAGCCCGGCATCACCAGCGGGATTCCGAGAAATAGAAGGGGCAGCCACCCGCGGTGACGGAACAGCACGGCGCCGACCTGAGCCGAAAGCGATTGTTCGGTCGCGCTGAGTCTTTCTGGTGCCGGAGTTGGGTTGCTCATCCCCTGCGCTCGTTTCTCACCGAAGTGCCAATCACCGCGTCTCCTTCTCGGGGGGAGCATCTTCTTCCCACGGCGAGAAGAGCGTCCGCCACTGGTCAGGTACCGGGATCGGCTTGCCGTCATGCGAGACTGTCACGTAAACGATCGACGCTTCGCACACGATCGCGCCGCGCTGATTGCGCACGTCCTGCCTCACTATGAAGCTCGTGTTCCCGACGGAGGTGAGACCCGTGCGAACGCTGAGATCGTCGCCGGGGAACGTCTGCGCCTGATACGACGCTTCCACTTTTCGCACGACCGCCCAGAGGCTGCTACGCATGTACTCGTCGTACTTCATGTGTCGCTCGAGCGCCGACCAGCGCGCACGTTCGAGGAGCGTAAGCATGTGGGCGTGATTTACGTGCCCGACCGAGTCGCAGTCGCTCGGATAAATGTGAATCCTGAAATCTTCAGTCATGGGATCATCAAGGGTGGCCGCCAGCGGGGAAAGTTAATGCCCAAGGGGCGCGACACCATTAACGCACTAGATTTGGATGATGTCTTCCCCCTACGCGGACAGCGCTGCCTACCTCGATACCCCAGTCGCGGTCGAGCGCTTCCTGAGTGAAATCGCCGGTGTCAAAGAGCTCGCGCTCGATACCGAAGGCGCGAGCTTCCATCGGTTTCTCGACCGAATCTACCTGCTCCAGGTCTCGACCCGCGATCGCAGCGCGATCATCGATCCGCTGCCGATCGGATCGCCCGCCAAGCTGGGCGATCTGCTCGTCGCCAAGGATGTCGAGGTGGTCTTTCACGACGCTGACTACGACCTGCGGCTGCTGCACCAGGATTACGGCTGGCACGTCACCAGCATCTTCGATACGCGGGTGGCGTCGCAGCTCCTCGGCATCAAATCCTTCGGCCTCGCCGCTCTGCTCGGTCAGTTCTTCGACGTGAAGCTGGACAAGAAGCACCAGCGTGCGGATTGGTCGATGCGCCCGCTCACGCAGGACATGCTCGAGTACGCCGCGCAGGACACCAGATATTTGCTGCAGCTCAAGGATCAAATGAAGAGCGAGCTGCAGCGTCGAGGACGCTGGCACTGGGCCGAAGAGGAATTCGCGCGCCTCGAGGGGACGCGGTGGGAAGCCGAGGAAAGCATGGAAGGTTTTCTGAGGCTCAAGGGAGCACGCGATCTCACCCGCAGAGAGCTGGCGGTGCTCCGTGAAGTCGCCAACTGGCGCGACACTGTCGCTGCGCAGCTCGATCGCGCGACGTTTCGGGTGATGGGGAATGAAGTTCTGCTGGAGCTCTCACGTCTGGCACCGAGGAGTGTGTCGGAGCTGAGCGCAATCAAGGGGATGCCAAAGGGGATGATCGAGCGCGCCGGGCCCGACATCATTGCCGGTATCAGGCGCGGCATGGAGGCTCCCGAGGCGGAGCTGCCGAAGTTTCCGCGGGGGCTGCGTTGGAACAAGGATCGAGATTTCGACGAAAAGGTCGCACGCCTCAAATCAGTTCGAGATGCAGCGGCAGCACGGCTCGACCTGGATCCGGGCGTGCTCTGCTCGCGCGAAAAGCTGGAGAACGTAGCCCGCAGCGGAGCAAAGTCTGTCGACGATCTGGCCAAAGTCCCGGACCTGCGGCGCTGGCAGATAGAGGAGATGGGAGAAGGTTTTATCAGCGCCCTGGCGGAAAAGTAGCGCGGCGCTCTACCCCGGCGACTTGAACAGGAATCGCTGCTTCATTCTCGTCGCCACTGCGCAGTCGCCCAGATGGGCGGGATGATACCGGGTTTCGCGAAGCGCATCGAGCACTGAAAACACGAAATCCCGATAGTTGGCGCTCACGAGCTCGATGGATCCGGCCGCGATCGTGCCGTCGGACTGAACGGTGAACGCCAGCGTCACGCTGTCTTCCACTCCGGCGAGGCGCGCCGTGAACGGATACTTCGCATCCACGCCAGCCACCGGCATCGACGCGTAGCGGAACGGAGCGTCGTAACGAGGTATCTTCGCGTGGAAGAGGCGGCGAACGGTCGGAACAGTATCTGGTTCTTCCTCGGTAACCATCTCGATTCTCAAAGGAATCGCTTCTACCTCGCCGGTCCGCGGTGCCACCGCATCGCGCGACATCGATTGCAGTGCGGAATTCACGCTGTCGGCGAGGCTCGGGGTGAGCGTGACATCCGCCACCGCGATGTCGGATAACTTGCCGTTGTTGTGCGCTGTCGCATAAGCCACTGCTCCCACGGTGAGGACTCCGCCCGCGCACCGCGAGCCGAGAGAGTCGCATGGCTCGGAGCCCATCACAACACTCAATGGAAGTCGAGACGGTGCCTTGAAGCGCCAGCGAAACTCCTCCGAAAACAGTCCCTCGAAATCGGGCGGGAGTCGCGTCTTCGGATCCTGCGACGCGACGTTCATCGTGACTATCGCTACGACGGAATCTGCCGCCTGCAATGTGTCGAGGCAGGTATCGTCAGCAGCCGATCGAGCTGCGGAGGCTCTGGCTTTTGGTTGAGGTCCGCTCGCGCAACCCAGTGCGAAGACTGCAACGATGAAATGGAGACGCAACCGCCTTGGATTTTTCATCAGACCGCGGTCTCGGCGACTGAGGGGTTCAACTGAACGGGGCGGGAGGGGTCAGAAGCGTAGATGCCAGATGTCCGTTCAATACTCACCGACTTCACCATTGGCGTGAGACGAAAAGCAGCCGCATGGCTCGGCCCCGCGGTAGTAAAGTCAGGGCGTCCTGAACTAAGAACTGGCATCTTTGCTTCCGACGCCTCCCGCCCCGTTCTGTTGGGTTAACAGAATTTCAGACGCTGTTACCAGTAGGTAGCAGGCTCTAAAAACCGAGGTATGCCCTCACCCGCGGTTCCATCTTCTCGGGCGTCCAGAAGGGCATCCACACGAGATTCATTTCAACCTTCTCCACGCCCGGCAGCGTCGCTATCTCCTTCTCGGCGTTCGTCATCAGCTCGGGACCCGAAGGGCAGGCAGGTGAGGTGAGGGTCATGTCGACTTTTACCGTCGTGCCATCCACCGCAATGCCATAGATGAGGCCAAGATCCACGATGTTGAGCTGGAGATCCGGGTCCTTCACCCGCCGGAGCGCCAGCTTGACCTGGTCTTCGGATACTGCTCCGCTCGTGGAGGGTGCCTCCGTTGGAACGGGCGTCGCTTCGTCGCTCATGATTGTTCCCGCGTTGAATATCGAATAATCGCCCGGTCGCCCTCGCCGAAACAAGAGCGGGCGCCCTCTCAGGCGCCCGCTTTGATCAGGGGACGCCAATAGTTAGTGCTTTTTCGTGCTCTTCTTGACCGCCGCTTTCTTGCTGGCGGTGGTCTTCTTCGCGGAGCTGGCGCGGCTCCTGGAACTCGCGCTGGCGATTGTGTGATGCCGGGATGAAGCATGGCGGCGTCTCGACGCGCGGCGTGGTGCCGGGTTCCAGCCCACCTCGCGGTCAGCGCGGAAGGTGCGCTTGCCGGATGCGAGCTTGGGTCCGTCGAGGACCGAGAGAACTGCGGCATCGGACAGGTCGGCGCGAACATCCGAAATCACTTTCGCAGGACGAAGAGCACGTGCCGCATGGACACGATTGGTCAGAAGGATCACGAACATCTCGCGCTCGGGATCGATCCACATCGACGTGCCGGTGAAACCGGTATGGCCGTAGGCGGTCGGTCCCAGATAACGGCCCGATCCGTAATCTCCTTCAGCGGTATCCCATCCCAGCGCGCGGTGGCCGAACGATCTCGAGATAAAGAGATCGACCGTTGGCTTGCTGATGATCTGCACCCCGTTGTATTCGCCGCCATTGAGCATCATTTGCGCGAAAACCGAGAGATCGGCGGCGGTGCTGAACAGACCGGCGTGGCCCGCGACTCCGCCCAGTGCGTAGGCGTTCTCGTCGTGCACCTCGCCGCGCAGCGGATAACCGCGCGGTGGAGTGACTTCGGTGGGAGCGATGCGGGAGCGAAGCGAATCAGCCGGGCGATACATCGTCTCGTTCATCCCGAGCGGCTCAAAGACGCGTCGCGTCAGGAATTTGTCGAGCGGCTCGCCGGAGACGACCTCGACCAGCAGCCCGAGAACATCGGCGCCGAGGTCGGAGTAGATGTACTGGGCGCCGGGTCTTCCTTCGAGCGGGGTGTTGAGGACAAGGGCGCGGGCCTCGAGCGGGGTGTGCGCGATGCGCCAGATATCTCTGCCCGCGGGGAGTCCCGAAGTATGTGTGAGCAGCTGGCGGATGGTGACTTTGTCCTTGTCGCCGTCGCCGCCACCGAATGTCGGGATGTAGTTAACGATCGGGTCGTCGAGGACGATCTTTTTTTCGTCGAACAAAATCATGATCGCCGTCGTTGTGCCGACGACTTTGCTCAGGGAGGCGACGTCGTAGATCGTGCGCTGGGCATCGACCTTTGTGCTGCTCTCGCTCCAGGACAGCTTGCCGAACCCTTTCTCGTAGACGGCTGCTCCCTTCCGGCCCACGATAACGGCCGCTCCGGGATAGCCCCCAGCCTTGATTCCGCGCTCAACGACGCGCTCGATCGTAGCAAGCCTGGTGCTGGACATGCCGACTGAGGGTGGTGGCTTGATTGGCAGGCCATCACCCGCACGGGTCATGGTCAATGCGGTGAGAATCACTCTGAGCAATGCTAACTCCTTGGACTACCTTAATTTATACTAACCACATGAGCCCGAAGTTCCACCCCGGCCGGCCTGAGCTCTCCGCGATCTCGCAACTCCACGGCATGGCGAGGCGTACGGTTGCAAACGATTCCGGAGAGCGAAAGTCACCGCTTTTGGGAGAAAACTTCCGACCGATGTGATGTGACTAATACAGAGTCCGAGATGCCAATCGATCAGCTCGACCTCAAGCGTGCTATAGCAGGCGACGAGAGGGCCATGCGGCGGCTTTGGTCGCAGCACGCGCCCCATATCGACGCGGTTGTCCGCAGGTTGTGCGGCGATCCCGAGCTGGCCGCCGACATCTCGCAGGAGGTCTGGATGCAGATCTTCAGGGCGCTCCCAAGCTATAGGGGGGATTCGCAGTTCGGGACTTGGGCGCACCGCATCGCGGTGAACCGGACTTTGAATGCGCTGCGCAAAATCAGGCGCATCGCGAAGCTGGAAGTGGACATCGAGGATGATTCCGCGGTGACCGAGCAGGATGGCGACCGGACATTCATGGCGGAATCGATCGAGCAGGCCATGACGCACCTCTCGCCGGGCGCCAGAGCCGTGTTCGTGCTTCACGACGTCGAGGGGTACACGCACGGAGAGATCGGAGAGGAGCTGGGAATCACGACCGGCGGGTCGAAATCGCAATTGTTCAAGGCGCGCGCCAAGCTGCGGAAGCTGCTAGCGCATCTAGTGGATGAAACACCAACTATTGCAGCAAAGGGGAAGGGACATGTCGCACCTGTCTGAAGAGCAGCTGGATCAAATCATCGCCGCGGAGCGAACACGCCCGCAGGAGCCGCTTAACCAGTGGCGCACGATTGCCGCGCGAGCACGAGAGGAAGGCCTCATTCGTGAGTCGCAGTCGTCGCGATTGTGGGGATCCAGCCAGCCGTGGCTGCAGGCCGCGGCGGCAGTGTTGCTGCTCATAGGTGGAATCGCAATTGGCCGCACGACAGTGGGGTTGCCGAGCACGACCCAGAGCACCGCCAGCGCGCTTCCCTCGGCGAATGCGACGCCGACAGCGGGGACTCTCCCTGATGCCGGCTCGGTCACCAGCTTCGCCTCAGTTTCAGATGCAGCCGCAACTCTCGATCGCGCCGTTCAGGAGTACCAGGCCGCGTCACGGTTTATTGCGGCCAATAACCCGACTTCGGATCTGCGGGACAGCAGCGCGATCTTTTCCGCGCGCGCGGCCGCTCTCGACAAAATCGTAAACGCCACCGAAAGCGCGCTGCAGGGCGCGCCGCACGATCCTGTGATCAACCAGTATTACCTGGCGACGATGGGTGCCCGCGTTGCAACGCAGCAGATGGTTGCCCGACCCGTCGCGCTGAGAGGATTCTAGGAGCATGGCCGAGAAGCATGTGATCGCGTCGAGACTACCTTCCCGCTTCGCGGTGGCGCTTATCGGCTGCTTCGTCCTCTCGAATGGGGCTGGGGCGCAGCAAACGCGGGTCATCGTGCAGCCGCCGGTTGGCTGGTTGGGTGTCCGAATCTCCGATCAGGCAATTGTGGACGACCAGGGCAACGCATTCTTCGACTCTTATCCGGTGATCACCGGCGTCGAGTCGGGCTCGCCGGCAGAAAAAGCAGGCGTCAGGGCCGGCGATGTGATGCTCTCCTTCAACTCGCACGACATGCGCGGCGGGTCGGTGGAGCTTAGCCGGTGGCTCAAGGTAGGCGCCCCTTTCGAGGTCAAGATTCGCCGCAACGTTCTCACCCGCGTATTCAAAGGAACTCTGGGCCGGCGTCCCGAGGACTGGGATCAGCGAATGATCGTCCAACTCACAGTTCCTGAAATCATGGAGCAGCGAAGCAAATCGATCGGCAGAGCGCCGTTAAAGACTGCGGGAGCTGTTCGCATGCGAATGCCCCCATCGGAACCACTCCCCACAGTTCTCGCTCCGGCGCTCGGATACGGAAACGGGGTATATCCCTTTGCGGGCGCCGAGTTCACGGCGTTGAACGAAGATCTGAGTGAAGTGCTAGGTGTGAAGCCCGGGGGTGTCTTCGTCACCAGCGTCATGGATGGTTCTCAAGCCCGGCTGGCCGGACTCCGCGGCGGCGATGTCATCATCAGGGCCGACACCATCAAGGTCGATGGCCCTATCGATCTAGTGCGGGCGATAAGGAACGCCGCTGACAGGGATCGTTCGGTGCAACTCCAGCTTATCAGGAAGCACAAGCCAGAGACAGTGACGCTGCGCTGGTAGCGCAGCGCCTCCCGCGGGCTCAAACTGGGAGCTTTCGCGCCTCGGGCATGAGCGAACCGTGAATGGCAATCGCCGCGACCGCGCCGCTCGCGGCGGCGAAGATCGCGAGCTGCGGACCCGGCGCAATGTCGCCGGCAGCGTATACGTTCTTCACCGAAGTGTGATTGCGGTCGTCGATGACGAGGCGTCCCATCTCGTCGCGCTTGCATCCCAGCTGCGCGCCCAGATCGTCCGCCGGATATTGGCCGATAGCGAAATAGAGACGTTCGCAGTCGAGTGACATCCCTCCTTCGAGCTCGAG